>JAGBGO010000064.1 GCA_017935905.1 Clostridia bacterium
GCAGCCCGGGTTTTATAATCCAGGGTATAGAGCAGATTGTTGAGAATTACGTCGTTTCCGGGGTAGCGGGCAAGGCCATCTCGGAGAATTTGTTCGGCCACAGCGGGGTCGGTAAAACGGTATGGATATGCCGCATCGCAAATCGCTTCAACCTGTTTCTTAATCTCAAATAGATTGAAATCAAACAGTTCATCTGTAGAAACACCAAAGAAAGACGCGATGGCGGGAATCATGGTAACGTCCGGCAGGGTAATGCCATTCTCCCATTTAGAAACGGCTTGAAAAGATACGCCTAAGTAGTTTGCAAAGACCTCTTGAGATAGATTTTTCTGTTTTCTTAATAATTTGATTTTCTCTCCTAATTTCATCATATTGATACCTCCTGTTTTTATTATAGCGCAAGCTAAAGCAAAGCCAATAACTCATTTGGGGAGAAAAGTTCTAATGCAAGTTGAATGAGAGACAGTCACGTCTTTGGACTTTTTCTTCTCAAAAATGGGTGGAAGCCACCCATTTTACCCCTGAAAAAATCCAAAACCTCCTTCGGCGGCGATTCTCTGATCTATATTTATAAATAGCAATATTTATCTTGAAAAAAGACAATATATAACTATTACAAAGCAAAGACAGCCGATAAAATTTAGATATAAAGTGTTAAATATAAATTCGTTTCAGGAGGGAATGAACCAATGAAGAAAATTGTATGTTTGTTTTTAGTATGTTGTATGGTAATTGGATTATACGCGTGTGGCGGTAAGTCTACAGAAAGTGCGCCCACCGCAGAGGCAACGGAAGTACCTACAGAGATACCAACCCAAAGTCCGGAAGCCACTCAGACCCCGGAAGAAAGCACGGCACCTGCAACGGAAGCTCCGGCAGAAAAGTGGTTGGTTGCGGATGACGCAGCTACTTGGATTGAAAGCCAATCCACGGAAATTAAAGATGGTATGGTTATTGAAACTGTGACGTTTTCCATGGAAGAAAAGGGAACGTTCATTCAGTTAGATCAGAAGTTAACAAAGCTAATCGGCAAGAACGGCCAAGATGGTGAAGGTTATATTAAAATTGTGGTAGGGGATGGCACTGCCCAGGAAATTGCGGACGCCTACTTCTTGATTCAATTGGTAGGGTCCTCTTATACTGGTTATCCCATTGATGGCAATCCCAATGAAGAAGCAATTACTTGGTATCCCAGAGGCAATTCTGCAGCCTACGGGAAATCCTCCATCTATTTGAATCAAGGTGGATCTTCCTCTGTACCCAGCGTAACGTACGGCAATCACGATGCGATTTGCCAAGAAGGTTATGTGTTTGCATTTACGCAGAAAGCAGACGGCAAAGTTTATATTCGAAGTACCGGCGAAAATGCTTCCGCTGCTATGCAAAGCTATGATACGGCTTCCATACTTGCGTCCGAGTTTAAGTTGGGAGACATTCTTGGTGATGGCGACGAGAATGGTGAAGACGGCGTTTATTTCCGTTTGCAAAGCCATTCCTCGGAAGAACAAGTGTTCACTGTGACGATTGCATATCCTGCATAAGTTCACCGGTAAAATAGGAGGGAAAGTATATGAAGAGATATTTAAGTATTTTACTAGTACTTGCACTTATGGTTGGTCTTTTCTTACCAACTGGAAGTGTGGTTGCCACCGAGAATGAGGCTACATGGAAGACGTCTGCAAGCGGCGCTATGATTCTAAGCCAGTCGGTAGGTCTTGTAGATGATTTAGTGGTAGAAACTGTCCAAGTACAGTTTTCCGCAAAAGGCAGTTATATTCAACTCAACAAGAAATTAACAGATTTGATTGGATCCAACGGAGAAGACGGCAAGGGTTATGTACAATTTGTGCCCGGAGACGGAAGTGTTTCTGCTATTTCCAAGGCTTATATGTTGATGCAGTTGGTTGGATCTTCAGATACGGCATCGTCCGTTGCAGGGACCCCGAATGGCGGTGGTATGACGTGGTATATAAAGGGAAATGCGTCCTATCCCACGATGACAACCTCTAACATTTTCATTAATGCAGGCGGTGCAGGTGCTGCTACTATGTCTTACGGTGCGTATGCAGATATTGGTGCAGAGGGATATAAGTTTGCATTCTCCACTACCGCAAACGGAAACGTTGCATTAAGAGGTGCCGGAACAGGCGCTACTAATGCAATGAAGAGCTATAGTTCCACCACAGGATTGAATTCTGCCTATAAACTGAGTGAAATTGCTGGCGATAACGGTGAAACAGGCGAAGACGGTGTGTATTTCAGATTCGTCAGTCATTCCGGTGACATGAATGACACCCAGACTTTTACCGTTACAGTGGCTTATCCTAGAACCGGCAATGAAAAATGGAGTTTAGTAGCCGGTAGCACCATTACCGCTATGTCTACCGAAGAAAAATCCGGTATGATTATTGAAACGGCAACCGTTCAGTTTACCTCCAAGGGAAGCTTTATTCAGTTAAATAAAAAGTTGACTGACTTGATTGGTAAGAATGGTCAAGACGGTAACGGTTACATTCAGATTATTCCCGGGGATGGCAGTAGTGATGCCCTTGCCAAAGCGTATATCATTATGCAGTTAGTAGGATCGAAAGATGCCTCTTCTGCTATTGCATATACGCCGAATAGCAATGCTATGACTTGGTATCCAAGAGGCAATCATCCGGCCACGGGTTATGCAACCATTTACTTAAACGCAGGCGGCTCTGCAACGGCACCCAAAATGACATATGGAAACCATAGCAGTATTTATGAAGATGGTTATCTGTTTGGGTTTACCCGGAAGGATGATGGTAAAGTATATTTGCGTAGTTTAAGCGACGGCGCTGCAACAGCCATGAAGAGTTATGATACAACGGGTACGATTGCTTCTGCCTATCAGTTGAAGGATATTGTAGGTGACAGCGGTGAGACCGGCGAAGATGGTGTATATTTCAGATTTGTCAGTTATTCCGGTGATTTGGTTGGAGACACTCAAACCTTCACCGTTACAGTGGCATATCCTGCACCCGTAGTACCCAGTCCCAGCCCTAGTGCAACTCCCAGTGCAACGCCTAGTGAAACACCCAGTGCAACGCCTAGCGAGACTCCCAGTGCAACGCCGGAGGGTGGAAACAACCCGATTACAGGGGACAGCGGAATTATCTTTGCGGGCCTTGCGTTGGTAATTTGTACCGGTGTATTGTTTTATGCAAAGAAACGGAGTTCTTGTAAATAAATGAGCAGTTTGCGCATGAAAAGAATTTTTTCATTCATCAGTACCGTTGTGCTTGCAGTGGGATTCACGGCTTGCGGGAATCCTGATTTCCAAGACGGAGAGGTATCGCCATCGGCGGTACCGTCTCCGCCTCCTTCTCTTGCACCGGAAATTACTGCACCGCCGGAAGGCATCAACGTTTTGTATCAACTGAACGACTACAGCCAGATGATGTCTTACGTCATTCGAACAAAAAATAATAAATTAATTATTATCGACGGCGGATACGACCGGAATGGAAAAGATTTAGTACAATTGGCAAAGACATTGACGGAGCAAGAAGTTCCGGAAATCGAAGCGTGGTTGATGACCCATGTACACGAAGATCACGTGGATGCATTCAGTGAAATTATGTCCAAGAAAACACCAGCACTCAATGTAAAGCAAATTTACTATAATTTCCCATCTCGGAACTTTGTTGAAAAATATGCAGAAAGCACTTTGGAAACCTATGATAAATTTACAAAAGCTGCTGCTAAATTTACAGACAACCAGATTACAATTGTGCAAACGGGAGACACTTATACCATTGACGGTATCAATATAGAAGTAATGCTTACCCCGGATGAAAGCATTACAGAGAACCCTATTAACGAAAGCAGTGTTGTATACCGTCTTACCATCGATGGGCAAACCGTATTGTTCTTAGGGGATGCAGCGCAAGCCGCAGGAACGAGGTTATTGAAAACGTATAAAGATGATCTTTCATCCGATGTGGTACAGATGGCCCACCACGGAAGTCACGGTGTGGCAAAATCCGTTTATAAACAGATCAATCCCAAAGTGTGTTTATGGCCTACTCCGAAGTGGCTTTGGGAGAATGATTCGGGAGAAGGATATAACTCGGGTCCACACGAAACGATCCTTGTCTATGAATACGTACGGGATCAAGTAGGGGTTCGAAAGCACTATATTGCCAAAGACGGTGTACAAATACTGGAATTTCCCTTAGAATTAACATAACAACGATAGGATGATTGATGATGAACCATTTTACCGTAAGAAGAATTTTAATATTGGGCTTGTTGCTTGCTCTGACGGTAAGTTTTGCGAGTTGCACCCAAAAACCGAGAGAGGAGACGACTATGCCTACCACAGTTCCGACACAGAGGCCGGTGAAACAACCGGCGGACAACGAACAACCGGATGTAATCACCGTAGATAACAAATATAAAGACGTGCCCATTTACGACAAATTCGGTGCGTGGCCATCTAAAACAGGGGAGACTTACTATGACGCCCAGGTGGGCACTTGGTTTACAGTATGGTGGACGGAGGAAGGTGCACGCACCTATGATCACTGGTACCGGAAAGATATGTGCCGTTTGAAACCCGTAGATTACGGTTATTACTCTTCGGGAGATTCGGATTATCTGACCTCTGTCTTTGCCCGCTTGGACTATATCGGCATTGATTTCATCTTGCTGGACGACACCAACGGTCACGATGCAGATTATGGGTTGGTGGCGAAGAATATGTTTAAGTGTTTCCAAACGGCCAACGCTTTGGGCGAATATGCGCCCAAGATTGCCATTGCAACCGGTGGCCCTATTCGGGATCAGGAAAATGCAAAGAAGCAACAGGCGGAATTTGATGCATACTATAAGTCTTATTACCAGAAATTTCCCGACACTTTCTACCACTACGAAGGAAAACCGTTGCTGGTGATGTATATGGCCCATAAAGTCGATACCCGCCTTGCAGATAGTCAGAACCGTTTTACCCAAAAGTATGGTACCGGATTTATTTCCTGGCAAAATAACGGCACCACCGCGTCGTTCTATGAGAAGCAGGGAAACTGGGGCTGGGTATTTGATATGCAGAATAAGGGTTCTGAAATTATGGGTGTGCAACCAGGTTACAACAAAGCCCATCAAGGTGTGGATATTGAATCTTTCCCCAGAGACAACGGCGTTCGGTATACCCAAATGTGGTTAGACGCCATTAAAGAAAATCCGAAAGTGATTATGATTCCCAGCTACAACGACCATGCGGAAGAGACCGGCTGGGAGGCGACCACCCCCATTCGAAAAGGTGCGGAAGGCTCTGCCCCGGATGTAGAGGGAGAGGATCCTTACGTATACGAGAAGATTACAGAGGCTTATTTAGCCCTTCGCTATGGGTATATTGAAGGCTTCTTCTACAAAATAGAAGGCACCACTCAGGTATATCAATGTAAAGAAGGTTATTTGGAGAAAGTTTCTGTTAATGCGCCGGGACGCGAACCGGTGATTCTTCTGCCGGAAGGCTATATGGAATGGGAACTAAACCGAAACAGAGGATAATACAGTACAATGCGTATTTATGAGAATCCACAAAAAACCAGTGAACATCGCTTGCCACCCAGAAGTTACTATATTCCGGGTGGCAGCAGCAAATATATTTTATTAAACGGCACGTGGAATTTTGCCTTTTTCAAACGGGATATTGACGTGCCGGAAAACATTTCGGAGTGGGACACCATTCAAGTTCCGTCTTGCTGGCAACTTGCAGGATATGAGAACCTGAATTATACCAATATCAATTACCCGTACCCTGTGGATTTGCCTTACGTGCCGGATGATAATCCTTGCGGTGTGTACGAACGCACGTTTCATTTGGCACAGGTGTGGGGACGGGTTTATTTTGTGTTGGAAGGCGTCAGCTCCTGCGGTTTTGTGTAAATCAACGGTCAGTATGTAGGCTTCACACAAGGCAGCCATTTGCCGGCGGAATTTGACGTCACACCATACGTACACGCCGGGACAAATCGGATTCGGGTGTACGTGCTTAAATGGTGCTGTGGCAGTTATTTGGAAGATCAGGATTTCTTCCGTATGAACGGTATTTTCCGAGATTGTTACATCTTACAAAGACCCATGGGACATATTGCGGATGTGGAAATGATTCCAAACGGCCAATCCATTGATATTCGCATTCAGGGAGAGGCGCAGGTGCGGATTTATGAAGGGACGCGGGAAATTTGCAATCAACATTTTACTCACCACTTCCAATTTTGTCCGGAGAATCCCATTTTGTGGAACCCGGAAGCCCCTTTCCTCTACCGCGTAGAACTGGAGCGGGAAGGCGAAATCATTACGCTCTATGCAGGTCTGCGCCAAATTGCCGTTTCAACGGATTATGCGCTGCAAATCAACGGTACTTCCGTGAAACTTCGTGGAGTGAATCACCACGATACCAGTAAGCAAGGCGGTTGGTATATGACGGACGGGGAAATGGCGGAAGATTTGCGCCTGATGAAACAGCTTAATATCAACTGCATTCGCACGTCTCATTATCCGCCCCATCCCAAATTTGTACAAATGTGCGACCAAATGGGATTTTACGTGGTATTGGAAACGGATTTAGAGTCCCATGGGCTTATCCGGCGCTATGCAAACGTTGATTACGTGTATGACGTGGAGTCCGGAGAATGGCCGGGAAGTTTACCGGAATGGAAACACGAACACGTAGAGCGTATGACGCGGGCTTTGGAATACTACAAAAATGCCCCTTCTGTCATTATGTGGTCTACGGGCAACGAAAGTGGGCACGTAGAGAATCACATGGCTATGCTGGAATATATTAAAAAGCGGGATCCCTCCCGTTTGACGCACTGCGAAGATGCCAGTCGCAAGGGCGAAATGCATCATGCGGACGTTTTCTCCCAAATGTATACCGGCTTGGCACCTCTAGAGGGGATTGCCAACAATCCGGCAATTGATCTTCCGGTGTTCTTGTGTGAATATGCCCACGCAATGGGCAACGGTCCCGGCGATATTTACGATTACAATCAACTTTTTCACCGACATCCCAAACTGATCGGCGGATGTATTTGGGAATGGGCTGACCACGTGGTGGTAGATGCCAAAGGTGTGCAACGGTACGGCGGCGATTTCCCGGGGGAAATGACCCACGACAAAAATTTTTGTTGCGACGGTCTGGTTTTTGCGGACCGCCGTTTGAAGGCAGGAAGCTTGGAAGCGAAGAAAGCCTACCAACCGATCCATACCCGCTTTGAAGATGGTGTCCTTTACGTAGAGAACCGCTTAGATTTCACCGATTTGCAGGAATTCCGGTTGGTGCTGGAGATTGAGGGGGACGGTAAAATGGTATCTACACGTACCCTTGTATTAGAGGCGAAGCCCCATCAAACGGTGGAAATTCCCATAGACTACGTCCCGGTAGAAGCCCAGTGGGGCGTGTACTTAAATTGCGCTTTATGGAAAGACGATCAATGCTGCGCCGAGGACCAACATCCCTTGCCGTATACCCAAATTCCATTCCGAGAGAGTGTAAAGCCTATACACTTAACACGTATAGGACGGGAGATTTTGGCAGAGGGAGATCATTTTCGTTACGTATTTTCCACCCATTCCGGTACTTTTGTTTCTATGGTCATAGACGGCGAGGAACAACTGTCTGCGCCAATTTCCCTGTCTGTTTTCAGAGCCCCGGTGGATAATGATGCCAAAATGGTGGATTTATGGTACAACACCACCGTCTGGCAAGGGGAGAACTTCGATTGTACGTTTAATAAAGTCTACAATGTGCAACTGGAAGGCAATACCATTGTGGTGGAATGTGCACTGGCAGGTGTATCTCGCAGCCCGTTTTTTCGGTACAAGGTGGCGTATACCCTTTATGAAGACGGCCGCGTGGACGTATCTTTGCGGGGAACCGTCAGCGAGAGAACGGTTTGGCTCCCTCGTCTTGGCTTTGATTTCACTTTGCCCGCAGCCTACAACGTTTTTTCTTATTACGGGCGGGGCCCCGGGGAAAATTACTGCGATTTGCATCACCATACTAAAATGGGCGCTTACGAAAGCCGTGTGGAAGAAACCTACGTACCTTACGTGAATCCGCAAGACTACGGCAACCATACCCGAGTGAAACAACTGACCATTGGCAAAATGCGTTTCTTGGGCCATCCGGATTTTGAATGTGCCGTTACACAGTATACAGCCCGCAATTTATATCGCGCAACACATACGGATGAACTTGTGTGGGACGGTTTCACCCATTTGCGGATTGACTACAAGAATTCAGGGGTTGGCTCTGGGGCATGCGGTCCCGAATTGGAACCGGTTTACCGCCTGCAGGAGAAAGAAATTCAATTTGACTTTACAATACAAATTGCAGATTCTGTGCTATAATAACGCTATGGAAAATTTATCGGAGAAAAATACCCATATAACGCTCAACGTACAGGGGAAAGGTTACGACCTGTTCTCTCCTGTCAAGGAGCGAAACAGTTATCGGTACGGTCCTTGTATCCTGCATATACAGGACGGCATTCTCCATGCTTGGTTTTCTTCTTTGGGTACCGAAGAGGAAATTATTTGGATCACGTATCGGGCGTCGGAAGACGGAGGAACGACCTGGAGCCCGGAGCGTATTGTGCTTCGCCCTACGGTGGATGCTATGGATACGTGGGCAGCCAGCGATCCCGGTGTGATTTATTTTAACGGATATTATTATATTGGCTATACCTCTACCGTTATGTACCAAACCATTGGCCGATCCCACAATGCTTTTGTGGCCCGTTCTAAACGGCCGGATGGACCTTTTGAAAAATGGAACGGTGAAGGCTGGGGGGGCAGTCCCCAACCCTTTATCTACTACGATGAAGCGGATTGGTTTTACGGTGCCGGCGAGCCTACTTTTGTGGTGCTGGGAGATACTTTGTACTGTTACTATACCTGGGCTTCTGCAGATGGAGATTTCCAAATGGTGGCTACAGCAAATCTTTGGGATGAGCATTGGCCCGCACATTTACAGTTCCACGGTGTTGCCTACGAGAAATTTCCCGGTCAGGATTCCTGTGACGTGGTTTATGTAGAGGAATGGAAGTGTTTTGTTGCCCTGTCAGTTTGTAACCGTTTTACCAAAGAGAGCGGTATTTATATGATGCGCTCAAACGATGGGATTCATTTTGAACGTGGGACCTTGGTGCAAAACGGTATACTTCCGTACTGCCACAACGTAGCTATGTGCAAAGGACCGGACGGTCACGTTTCTATACACGATCCGCTTTTTATTGCGTACACTTACGGCGGGGGAGATACTTTAGAGTATCGGGGAAAATGGGCGATGCGTTTGCAACCTGTATCCCTGGAGATTGCAAAAACGCCGGATTTCGGGATGCGCAGACCTTTTGCGAAGAATTACGTTCAAAGCATAGGAAGCACGTTTCATCCTGTGGGTTTTTACCATACTCCCCGTCAAATTGAACTCTATCCCGGTGAGAAATATAAACTGAATTTATATTGGGTGGATGCCTACGGACAAACCCAGCGCGTATCGGCGAAATCTTTTTGGAAGCAAGAACTGCACGTACGGGATTCTCGCGGTATTGTGGAGTCTTCGGGCCTCTGCATAACCGCAATGAAACCTGGACGCTCTGTGCTGGAAATTCAAGGTGACCAAGGTGTTTGCCACGTTTCGGTGTCTGTGCAAAGCACCAAACCTGCGATTTTGCGCGTGCGGGGTGATGCGGACAGAAAAATACTGTATCTCAACGAGTATAGCGGCGGCATGCACAAAAAACAAATTCGCCTGTGGGCAGAGTACGAGAACGGTACGTTCCGTGAACTGATTCGGGAGGTTCATCGGGTGTGTTACCAAACACAAAATCCTTCCGTGGCACTGGTTTCTGAACGGGGAATTTTGACCCCCATACAAGTTGGTACTGTGTCTGTAACGGTGACAGTAGATGGTTATGGGTCCTTTGTGGTAGAAGTGGAAGTTTGCAAGAGGTGGCAGGATGGAACTTGTATATGAGAATAAAAATGTGTCTGTGCGTGTGGATTGGCAAATTGATCTGCTGTCCAAACCTCATTTTCACAGCGAGATTGAAATTGTGTACGTACTGCAAAATACGGCTGTGGCGACTGCAGACCAGCAAGTATACACTTTAAATCCGGGAGATTTGTTTGTGGTTTTCCCCTATCAGGTGCATTATTATCAAACTCAACCGGATTCCGGGGAATATTTGAAATTAAATCTGTCCCCGGAAATTTTGTACGGCCTTCGGCAAGAGGTTATTTCCGGGGAACCTTCTCAAAATGTGATTCACGTGGATATGGACAGCCCGATTTATGAGTATCTGCGTAAGATTCGCCAGGCTGAGGGCAAATACGGTCCTGCCGAGGTTTGTGCATTTTCCATTTTACTGATGACGCGGGTGTTGCCTATGTTAGAGTTGAAACCTTGCCAACGGGCCTCCCAGGATGTGATAAAAACGATTTTCCAATATGTGCGGGACCACTATACAGAAGATATTTCTCTGGCGATGATTGCAGAAGATCTGCATCTGAGCCGTTACTACATTTCGCATACTTTAAGCAAACGGACCAATATGGGTTTTAATGAACTGGTGAATCTATTTCGCGTTGCGGATGCCTGCCGCCAACTGAAAGCTACAGATCGGAAAGTGACGGAAATCGGCTATGACGTGGGCTTCTCTTCGCTTCGCTCCTTCGACCGAGTGTTTACGCAAACCATGAAGGTTACGCCTCACAAATATCGAGAAGGGGCCAGAGCTGTGGTTTGGGAGTGTTGACTTTTGTTTTTATGAGGGGCTGTCAGCTGAAGCGTCGGTTGGGTACCTTGCAAAGAGGTATTCACGCTATCACAAAATTTTTGGACTTTTTCTTCTCAAAAGTGGGTGGAAACCACCCATTTTACCCCTGAAAAAATCCAAAACCTCCTTCGGTGGCGATCTAAAAAATCTTTTGATAAGCAATTAAAAATAGGGTGCGACGCACCCTATTTTACATCCTATAAAGCCCAATCGAGCCGCTTGTTCATTACCAAACGTAATATGTGCCGGAAGGTTCTGCACTTCCGAAAATGATGGCCAGGAAGATAATGGCAAAATAAATCACAAAGAAAATGGTGTAGCCGATGCTTACCCATAATCCGGCGGTGCTCAAATGTTTGCCTACCGTTGCACGGCCTTCCGTGTGCTGGAATTTAGCCAGATATTTGCTCACTTTGCTCTTGGCAATAGCGGCAAAAATGATACCCAGGAAACCAAGGATACCGGACACACCAAAAGCCAGGCTCATAATGCCGAAGGTTAAAATGCTGCCGCTTAACTCGTCTTTCTCCCGTTTGAAAGGATCTTCTTGTTCTCTCGTGGCGGGATCGCCAATCAAATCTTCCAATACAGCGGGCGCCTCTGTGGGCGTCTCCTGGACTTGGCTCTCATCTAAGGTCTTGCCGCATTTCGTACAGAAATTGGCATCCTCAGGCAACTCATTTCCACAAAATCTACAAAACATAATCATTCTCCTTTTCTGTTATTTTTTTATTCGCCGTGATTTCGGCGATGAAATTCTTAATGGATGCGTCGTATAATTCTCTGTCGGTAACGCGAAGCATCGAGTGTCTGCCGTGTTCGAACCATACGATTCTTTTATGGGCGGAACCGGACGCGTCAAACAGTTTCTGGGCGAACTCCGGCGTGGAGTATCGGTCCTCTTTGCTGTGGAGCATTAAAAGCGGGGTGCGCACGTTATGGATGATATCTAAAGGCCCGTACTTCATGGAGTGACCGGTGTAGTGCTTCATCCAGCAGTCAATCAAATCCAGCGTGATAAAAGTGGATTTGCGCCGTTCAATGATGTGGTTCCGAACGGATTCCTTGAAATTCGGGAACATCCCTTCTGTCACGATGCCGTCGATACAATCCGGGCAATCGGGAGAATTTAAGGCAAACATACCGCCGGCAGCACCGATACAAATGCCGTGGAGAATAAAAGATTCAACCCCGTACGTATCCCGAATATACTTGATCCAGGCGATATCATCTTGGCTTTCTTCAAAGCCTACGGTGTTAAACGTACCATCGCTTAAACCGTGGGCTCTGGGGTCTACCACTAAGATATTGTACCCATTTTCCGCATAGGGAATCGCAAAGAAGTAGCCGTATCGCAAACTTTCCGTGCGTCCGGACAGAATCATGGCACAACGCTTGCTTCCAAAATCATAATATTCGCCGTATAAATTCAGTCCGTCCCGCAGGATATGGACGTCCGTCTTGTGCGCCTGATTTGCCTCGCTCCACGCAAGCCCCGCTTTGTACATAGGCACTTGCATGGGATCCATATCCGCTGGCAAATCCCGGGACCAGGTGCCGGAATCTTTCCTGCGCAGCGTACGGACGTACACAAGATAAGATGCTACAAAGAAAGAAACAATCCATAGCAGGAGTCCGGAAACCAAGAGGGATCCCACAATCCATAAAAATATGGGATGGGTTATAATCTCAATCATTTGGTACCTCTCTTTCTGCGTTCCAATTCAGCTTGTAATTCTAACATTTTACCATACACATAGGCGTTGGCCTGTTCAATCTCTGCCCGAGGGGGCATGGGGCGATCGGTGGTGAAAAATCGGGAAACGTCAATTTCTTTTCCAATCATCACGTGGGCCCGTTTGAACAATCCGTATTGCCCGTCTGTTACCATCGGAATAATCGGTGCCTTTGCCCGATGGGCGATTACCAGATAACTCCGTTTGAATTCGTGCATTTTACCGTCCGGCGTATTCTGGCCTTCCGGGAAGATCTGCACCAACTGCCCCTTGCGCAGCACCGCTGCCGCTTCATTCATAAAGCCCATATTCCGGGTTTCTCGGTTGCACTGAATGTTGCCGAAGAACTTCATCCCGAAGCGTGCAATCTTGTACTTAAACGGAAATTACGCTGTAACGGCACTGAGCTTGCGGGGGAAAACAATGAAGCAGGACAGTATGTAATCAAAGGGGTTAAAATGATTCATAATAATCAATTTTTCGCCCTTGAAAGAAGGTGCTTGCGCCGGATCCTCATAGTACGTCTTCCGTTTGAAGAACAGAAGTTGGGCCGGATAGCCCGTAATCGTACCAATTAGACGGAAAATCTCATAAATCATTGTTTCTCCACATCTTTCTCTTGTTTGCCCATCATATTGATAATTTTGGGAAATCTGAGGGACATCAAGAAGGCGATCATACAGGCTGCCGCCACAATAATAGGCAATAAGGAAATTACGTTATAATCTTTCAAGTTTACCAAGATAATTCCGGTTGCAACACCGGCTGCAACGCCTTCAAACATGCCTTGCACCGCAAACAACATGGTGGCAACACTTTTGCCGGTGGTTTCCACTTCTTTCTTCGCCAAGTGCGTGGGCACCGTGTAGTTAATGGAGAAGAAGGCGCCGATAGCAAAGGAAATTAAAATGCCGCCACACAAAGCAATCAATGTAAGATACGACATGGAAATCTTGTGGGAGAGCTTGAAACAAAGGTATAAAACCATCATACCCACGGAAAAAATGGCCAAAGAATAACGGTAAGCAAAGCCCAACCCCTTTTTCTTAATTAGGTAGTTATACAAAATCAAGGTGAAGGGAACGGGGGCGAAGGAAGAGGCCATCACCACGGTCATATTCAGTCCCGTAGAAGAGAACACTTCGTTGATACCGCCCAAGAATAATTGAAGACCGATGGCCATCATAAAGGTGGTGCACAAGAAGTAAATATAAGGTTTATTTTTGAATGAGGTTTTGAGTGCCGTGCCTAATGTCAAAGAACGCACTTCCTTTTCTTCTTCATCATTTTCTTTCAGTAAGAAGAAGGGGATTAACATGGTTAAACAAAGGGGCAGGAAGATCAAAGCCACGATTCGGATATTGATATTCAAACCAATAAACACAGGGATCAAGGAGTATGCTAAACTGAAATATACCACGTCGCAAATGGATTTCACGTTGGACAAGAAAACCGTGTCCTTTTCCGAGTCACATATTTCGGAGAATGATGCATAATAGGTCAGCATAGTCAGCGTATAACACGTATAGAAAATACAAAGTAATGCACCGAACCACAGGGTATTCAGCCAGGTTGCTCCGGCGTTCAAGGGGAACAGGAACAATAGATACGAGATGATCATCGGGATGTAGCCGATTAAGATAGCGGTTTTTCTGCGACCGATTTTCGTATGTAACCGATCGGCAAAAGAAGCTAAAGGAAGGTCTATAATGCCGTCCAATGCTTTTGCAAAGAATACCAAAATCGCCCAAAGACCGGCAACTACTAAATCTTTATTCAAATACGTCCAGGATTCAATGTGATCTTCAAATCCGCCCACCAACAGGGCGCTGCATAAATAAGAGCCCATCATCAAGGTGAGCATATTGACACCTAAACCGGAACAGCCAAACAATATCAGTTTTTTTCTGTCTGTAATCTTCTTCATAAACGCCTCCTGTGTAACTTAAACTGTGTTATTCAAATATGACGGTAATATCATAAACGCCTTCGTCCGTGGAAACGGCTGCGATTTCTGCGTCGTGATCTCCCCGATTCAGTTCCTCCAGTAAATGCTCCACGTATTCCGGCAGAATGCGTTTACCGTAGAACAGCGTAATCACGTCGTATTCCTTTCTTCGCAGCACGGATTCCACCGTGTGTATGGTAATATCTTCCAGCGTTTTTTGTACGGCTAAGATTTTATTGCCGGACAAAGCAAAGAAATCATTTTTACGAATCTCCTTGCTGCCGTATTTTACGTCTTTCACTGCTTGATAAATGGCAACTTGGTAAAGTTCGGACAAAATGCTGTTGGCAAGCGTCACGGCTTCGTCTAACGTGCTGTCGAAGTCTAAAATAGACAGGGTTGCGTAGCACTCGGGGATCGAGCGGCTGTTTAACACCGTTACTTTTCCTTTCTTGTACAAACTACCTGCCTACATCGACGTTAAAATGGAATTTGCACTGTTGGGGAATACCAAAATTTGTTTTGCGCCGGTCAACTTAAATGCGTCCATAAAATCCTGTGCGGAGGGGGCGATGTCACTTAAAATGACCACGTCTGCACCCATATCGAAGAAACATTGCTGCATCTGTAAATTGGAAGCCACCGCCACCACGGCGTAATTGGTTTGCACCCGGTTGGGATCAAACAGGAATTTCTGCGCTTCTTTTTGCAGCATTTCCTTCTGGACGTGCTGTACGCTCATATTTTCGATTTTTACCGTCAGAAATTCACCGTATTTCTGGCAAAAATCAATCAAACGTCCCGGTTTTTTTGTGTGAATATGTAATTTTACCTTATCGCTTTCTAAAGAGGACACCACAGAATCGCCCAAATCTGCCAGGTCTTCTTTGAAATCCTCGTAATCGAAGGCTTCCGGATCCATTTTTAACTGCAGAATTCCTTCCGTGCAATATCCGTAGGTAAACGGCGTGTTTTTATTAAATAAAGAGAGATCGAGAACGTCACTTGCCGGCAGTTCTTCTTCTTCTTCTTTTCGGACACCGCTTTCGATAGGCTCGCCGTTTAAGTGTTTTTGAACGCCTTCAAAGAAGTACACGATACCGCTGCCGCCGCTGTCAACCACGCCGGCTTTGCGTAAAATGGGCAGTAAATCCGGTGTGCGGGCAAGGGATTTTTTGGCTTCTGCCAAGAAAACATCAATTGTTGCATCCACACTTTCTAAGGGCTGGGCATCCAATGCGGCCCTGGAAGCGTCTTTCAGCACGGTTAAAATGGTGCCCTCTACAGGTTGTGCTACGGACGCGTAGGCATATTTATAACCGCTTCTGAGGGCGTCTGCCAATAATGCGCTATCTGCCACGTCTGCATCCTTCAGAACTTCAGATAATCCTTTGAAAAATTGGGATACGATAACGCCGGAGTTACCTCTTGCGCCGAATACGGCAGCGGAGGAAAATTGTTGAGTAACTTCTCCTAAAGACGTATCTTGATCTTTGATGGCTTCATAACCGTGGCGCAGCGTCATCAGCATATTGGTGCCCGTATCCCCGTCCGGAACGGGAAATACGTTCAAATCGTTTAGTACCGTGCGGTATCGTTCTATGTTTTGGATACCGCTGTGGAGAATATGGAGATAACTTAAACCATCCAACTGTGTTATCATGCGTTATTACCCTCTTCAATGGCTGCTATTAACGTTTCTTTCTCTTTGACTAAATCGGCGGTAATGGGCTCGCCCAAGAAGTAGGCGCCCACCATACCGGGGCCGATGTTGGTGCCGCAACCGCTGAATACGTCGCTGACAAACACTTTCTTAAATTTCCCCATGTTTTCAATCTGGGCTTTCAGATCCAGTGCGTATTTCTCTCGGTCACTGTGCATAATGAAGATATATTGGTCTTCATCCGTTGCCATTTTACGTAAATATGCTACGGTTGCGTCCAAGGCTTTTTTGATGCCTTTTACTTTTGCAAGTACGGTTACGTAGCCGTCCGTATTGGAGTCTCCCATAGGTTTGATGCCCACTAAATTGCCCATAATGGCTTTGCCGGTGGAGATTTGTCCGCGACGCGCTACGAAGGTTAAATCGTCAATGGGTCCCATTTGATGAACACGATGCTTGTTTTCTTCTAACCAGTCAATGACTTCTTGGAAAGTCTTTCCTTGACTTTTTAATTCGCAGGCGTAGGCCACTAGCAAACCGAAAGAACCGGACATACGCTGTGTGTCTACGCAGTATATATGACTTTCCGGAAATTCTTCTTGGATGCGCTTTGCAGCGGAGGCTGCGATATTGTATGTGGTGCTGATCTTAGAGGAGAGGGACATACTCAAAATTCCGTATCCTTGTTCCACGTATTGCTTAAATATCTGATAATATTCTTCCGGGCTGGCGGTGGCACTGCTGACTTTGTTCTTCTTGTTGGCCAGCGTTTTGTAAAAAGCCTCCCGGCTGAATTCGGTCCAGTCTAACCGAGTTCGAAAACTTTTGTCATTGATATGAACGTATCCGGGGATGTAATCGACCAGGTTAAAATAGTCTCTGATTTCTTTGGACAGGTCACACGTCACGTCCGGCAAAATAATAAAATCTTTCATAACGGTACTCCTACGTAATAGTTTATTTGTACGGCCGTTCTGCCTATTCTATGAACAGGCATAAATGAACAATTTATTATACCATTGTATAGTTGGAAAAACAATATTTTTCGTGGGGTAAATCTTGGCAAATTTATTGCCACGTCTCCGGCGCTGTGCTATAATTTTGGCGCAAAGGCAATTGCTTGTAAATTGCCGGATTAGCGAGGGAGAAGATAGGAGTTTTGCACACCATGGGTCAATTTGACGGTATTCTGATTTGTACCGATTTGGACGGCACGTTGCTGAGTAGCGACCACCGGATTTCTAAAGAAAATTTAGAAGCCATTGCATATTTTAAACAAGAAGGCGGGATTTTTACCTTTGTCACAGGTCGCATGCCTTTCTTTGTTTCGGATATGTATGAAGCGGTGCAACCCAATGCGCCTTTTGGCTGTGTCAACGGCGGGGGACTATACGACCACCGCAAACAGGAATATATTTGGACCCGGGAAATGCCGAGAAGTGTGCTTCCCTTGATCCAAAGTGTAGAGGAATGTTTTCCCGGGGTGGGCATTCAAGTAAACACGTTTCATCATACGTATTTTTGCAAAGAAAATTTAACCATGGAGAAGTTTCGGGCATCTACCGGTCTTCCCAATTTGGTTCGGGGTTACCGGGACGTGGACGAGCCCATTGCCAAGATTGTGTTTGGCAGCGAATCAGATGAAGAAATTCTGGCGATTCAAGCCCATCTCTTGGCGCATCCTTTGGCTTCGAACTTCGATTTCATTCGCTCCGAAAGAACGCTGTACGAAATATTGCCCAAAGGTTCCGGCAAAGGCACGTCTATTGTACAATTATGTCGGCATCTAAATTTGGATCCCCACAAAACCATTGCTTTAGGGGATTACAACAACGATATTTCTATGTTTTATGCGGCGGAAGTGGGTATTGCCGTCTCTAACGCCAGTCCGGAAGCTTTAGAAGCGGCGGATTACGTTACCGTCAGCAACGACGAACACGCGATTGCCCAAGTGATCCGGGATTTGGCGGCAGGGAAATTTTTGGCGTAAAATCCGGGAGGTACTGAAGGCGCAACGGTATGCAGGTCGTAAAATGGTAACTCTTGATGTTTCACAACCTTTTTTTTGCTTTCAAAGGTCATATAAGTGCCGGCTTCCGGGATTTACGACCTGGAAATTCTGAAATTTCCTCTAAAAAGGCGTTTGAAAAGGTCGCAGAAGCACTTGGATATGCATTCTGCGACCCGACAGGGGTCGTGAAGTAGCGAATAATCTTATTTTACGACCGCGCCCGTTCGGCTACCCCTTGCGCCTATCTTCTAAACTGTGGTACAATCATCTTCGCGAAAGGAATGACAGACGTTGATGAAGAAAATCCACAAAACAGCAGAATTCATGTGGCTCCTGGGCATTGTTTTTATTGCCTTTGGCGTAAGCCTGTGCAGCAAAGCCAATTTGGGCGTATCCATGATTGCGGCACCTGCCTTTATTCTGTCCGGCGCTTTTCACAGTGTTTTCTCCTGGCTCACTGTAGGTGTGATGGAGTATATTGTACAAGGCGTTATGCTTGTTTTGATGTGTCTAATTGTTCGCCGTCTCAAGTGGCAATATTTACTGACGTTTTTCGTTGGTGTTCTTTACGGATATACGTTAGATTTGTTTTTGTGGTTATGGGCAGATTTTGCGCCCGTTGCCCTATGGTCGCGATGGCTTACGTTGCTCATTGGTGATACGGCGACTGCTTTTGGTGTGGCATGCTTCTTCCGTACCTATATGCCTGTGCAGATATTTGAGTTATTTGTATCGGAAGTGGCGGAGCGATACCATTTTTCCGTAAATCGGGTAAAATGGATTTACGATTTTAGCCTTCTTGCTTTCTCTGGGCTACTTGCCTGGATTACCGGATGCTATCAAGGCCTTGGACTTGGCACGCTTGTCACTGCGGTGATCAATGCGCCGATTATCCTGTTCTGGGGTAAGGTTTTAGATCATTTTACCGTGTCAACGCCGTTGCTGCCGGCTTTGGAGCGTAAATTATCAACAAAAGGGAAGAATAGGTGAATTGGTATATTAACTAATAAAAGAAAGGTGGACTTGATATGTCAGTTATGAAAGTAAACAAAGATAATTTTAATGAAGTGAAGAACAGCGAGAAGACCGTTTTACTGGACTTCTATGCAGATTGGTGCGGTCCTTGCATGATGGTATCTCCCATCGTAGATGAAATCGCAAAAGAGAATCCCCAGTATTTGGTAGGGAAGATCAACGTAGACAATGAGCCGGAACTCACTATGGAGTTTGGCGTTGTCAGCATTCCTTTGTTGGTTGTGATGAAGGACGGCAAGATTGTCAATAAAGCCGTAGGTGCCCGTTCGAAAGAGCAGATTCTGGCGTTGCTTCAGGGCTGATCGTAATTTGGTCGCCTGTAGACAAGTAGGCAAGCTTTGGCATCCATTGCTGCATATAGGCAAACTGCGCGGTTCCGGTACAGTGGCAGGTGTAAAATGTTGTGGAACTGTCCCGTAAGATTTTGGCATAACCGGCTAACGTTTCATCCAATGGCAATTTGGAAAAATGAAATCCGCCTACCAACACGTCCGGCCGGAACCATTGTACGATATTCATAATCCCTTTATGGGAGCAACCGCTGATCAGTACTTTTAGCCCGTCTTCTTCGATGAGTAAGTATTGTTCGTGCAAGAAGGCGTCGGGACGGAATTGGTCGGTGTCGGTGCGCTGGGTAAGCCCAAAAGAACCTAAATCATAAGGCTTTACGCTTGCATTACAAGTATGTAGCGTAAGGCCTTTTTCAATTACGCATTTGTCACCGGTCATCACCAGCCGGGGATTTCCTTGCAGGCTTTGGTTCAGGCCGATGTACTTGGAAGTAGCGTTATAATAGGCGCCGAAGGCGTGCTCGTTTACGTACACCGGTGCGTGGTAGTTAATTTCCAAAAAATGGGAAAGTCCGCCCCCGTGGTCATAGTGACCGTGGGAAAGCACGGCCAGATCAATTTGGGCCAGATCCACTTCCATTTTACCCGCATTCCGGGCGAAAAGATCTGTCTGCCCCATATCGAACAAAATCCGCTTCCCGCAAGCCTCGATATATAAAGACAGCCCGTGTTCTGCTTCCAGCCCGGGCTTTGCTGTATTCTCCGTAAGACACGTAATGCGCATCGTTGCACCTCCCGCAACCTCCATTATAGGCATGGGTGGGGGAGGTGTCAATCTACTTAACTGATTCGCAGGGTGCCTGTTCGCGGACTTAATAAGATGGCCGCGAAAAGATTCTTTGTCAGGGATGCGACATAGCCGGTATTGCGGAAGGTATCCATAAACCTATTTTTTTCCAAGAAAAGCAATGTTTCTTTCAGTTGAATGATAAGGGCGGCCTGGTGTTTACAGGGGTCTGTGCAGAAACATTCGCAATTCACATTGCCGATTTGTCCGTCTTGATAAGTAAATTCCACTACGTAAGGGCGGCTGCCTTCCACAATGGCACGGCCTTCTCCTTGTTGAATACTCAAATAAACGACTTTATCTTCTGTGTAATATTCCCATCCACGTGCAAGTACCGCTTCTGTAAAACCGAAATCTTTCAGGTTTTCTAAAGAAAACATTTTACTGTCGCCCCCTCGCACCCATTGGATGTCCGCCGGATCCGGTGCACGGAAACGGGTGAGCATCTTCACAAAAGGCGCAGCATCGGGATCAAAGGTCACCATACGGGTATCGACAATTTGAAATTCGCCCTGCACCCGGGCCATCGACTTGGCAATCACCCGCTTATAATCCGCTAAATTAATCTTAAAATTGTAGGAAACTGACTCTACCCGGCCCTGAAGGCCTTCTAATTTGCCTTCCACAAAGACAATGTCGCCGGGGACTAACTCAAATTGGTCGTTATAGTAGGCGTAACTGCGGTCCCGGTCCGGAAAATAAACTTGTACAATAGAATTTTTCATCCTGCATCTTCCTTTCTTCTTATGCAAATTGATAGTGGGCACTGGCTTCCATAAAGTTGAAAATGTTGTGCAGTTCGGATTTGCGCCACGATTGCTTTCTGTATTTGGTGGCAGCTTTGAATACGTGGGGACATTGGTTGGAATTTTTCTTTTTGTAGATGGGATTTTCTTTGCGGAAAAGGTCATGATCCGCGATGTATTCAAGATAGTCGAACAGGGAGTCGTACTGTGCGTTTTGCACGTGATAGCCTCGGGTTGTATTCTTGTGGAAGAATGCGTTTTCTGTCAGTTTCCAACTACTGGCAGAAGTGAAAATGTGAAAAGCATCTTCTAATTCTACAATCTTCATATTGTGTTTCCCACAATACTGTGTAATTTTCTCTCGGTTCTCCTCATATTGTTGTTTCAGTGTGTTTGCCATTTTACGGTACCTCCTTCATGAATTTTACGGCTTTATTATAAAAGGAAGTGTGTCCTATAAAACGGACAATGTATTTTGGACACAGTAAATAAAAGTCCGTTTTATTGTACAATGGATACGCTATACTAAACACACCGGATGACACCGGGAAGCAAACGAAAGGTTGTGGGAAAGATGAAATTCAATGGATTGATTGCAATACTTGCTGTTATAATTATGTTGATGCCCGTGGGTGGGGTTTACTTGCTGGCCCTGGCAGGCCCCGCGGGAAAACTCTTAGGCGTACCCTTGTTGGTAGTAGGCGTTATTCTGTGGGCGTTGGCATTCAGCGATTTCGGAAGGAGGGAGGATTGTGTTTGAAAAAGGATTTTTAGGCGGGTTCTTTGATTTTAACGGGGACGGCAAATTAGATGCCTTTGAACAGGCAGCTGAACTTTGTTTCTTGTACGAAATCAGCAAAGAAAAGGACCAACCCGTGGACACGGATTGTTTTAACACGGATTGTTTGGATACAGACTGAGCACCTTTTGCAGACGTTCCACCAGCGCTTCTTGCACGTCAAGGGGCGCTGTGATTTTTACGTCATCCCCGAAATTCAGTACCCAGGCGTAAAATAGGGGACTGGTTTGCACTTTTACGTGAAACTCAAAATATTCCTCGTCCACAATCCGGAAAATTACGTCCTGTCCGAATCGGTCCAGCATAACGCCAGCTAAATGGTTCTTGCACCGCAGCGTTACCGTTGCTTCCTGGCCGCCGTACATACCAAAGGTCTTCTTAGAGTAGGCGCCTAAGTCAAAATTTTTGAAATGTGCCTCTCCGTCCCGCTTTTTGTCTGTCAGTTGAATCTTTTGCATCTTGTCCACGCGGAAATGCTTAATGGTACCTGCAGGGCTGTCAAAACCGATCAAATAATAATTCTCATCGTCCCAGGTGAGTGCCCAGGGGCTGATTTCGTACAGTTTTCCGTGGTGGCGCAGTACTTTCTGCTTCTTCTCGTTCCAGGTAAAATATTGGAAAGTAATCTTCACGTTCTTGCCAATGGCCTCATGAATAGAGTCTACGAAATAATAAATACTCTCATTCATCGTTTTGATTCGATTATGGACGACCACGTTTCGTTGCAGTTGCTGGGCTTCATAGCGGCTGGCAAAATTCGCTAACTTCTTAATTAATTCACTGCTTTTCTTGTGGGTAATAAACTTAGAAGATTGTACCGCATCCACCAAAAGTTTCAGTTCCGGCAATTCGAAATCCCGGCTGACTATGTGGTAGGTGGTCTTCTTTCCCCGACGGGTTTCAATATCCAGTCCAAACAGCCGCAACGTTTCAATATCGTCGTAAATCGTTTTTCGCTCTGCATCTACACCAAGATCGTGAAGGGCTGCAATCAATTCTTCCGTGGTAAGACCGTGTGCATCATCGGTCCGTTCCAGTAAAATGCGCATTAAATATAAAATTTTAATCTTCTGATTGGCACCTCTTGGCATAACAGCAGCACTCCTTTTGTTTGTGATGCGTTTAGTATAACGGATTTTTCCGGGGAACACAAGCACGGCGCCGGTTTGGGCAATTAAGTGACTTTTTACACGCTATTGCCCAAAAAAGTTGACACCAACCTACGTAAGTCGCCTTTTTGACGACAAATCCGCTTGTTTTTGGGCAATGGGAAGGAAATGAACCACTTTATGCCCAATGGCTGGGCAATAGGTGCAAAAAACGAATCATTTTACCCAAACTCAAAAAAATATTGACAGACATCTCTCTTTTGTTGTATCATTGTATTAGTCCAGTAATACAGTGGAGGTGCCGGATGCAATTTGAAAACAACATACCAATCTATATTCAACTGGTAGAGGCTATGAAACTGCAGATCATTGCCGGTCAGTTGAACCCGGGGGACAGAATTCCGTCGGTACGGGAATTGGCTATGCTGCATAAAGTCAACCCCAACACCATGCAGAAGGCGCTTTCTGAGTTGGAAGATGAAGCACTGATTTACACGGAACGTACCAACGGTAAATTTGTAACGGAAGACAGGGAGTTAATTGCCAAACATAAGAAAATTTATGCAGACCGCTTGGCAACCCGTTACTTGGAATCTATGGCGGCCATTGGTTTTGATGCGGAGGCTGCTATATCGTATATCGGAAAGGAGCGATAAAATGGCACTGCTGGAATGTAAACACGTATATAAAGCATTTGACAACCGTTTTATATTAACGGACGTGAACTTAACCCTTCCGGAAGGGAAGATCGTAGGACTTCTTGGCAAGAACGGTACCGGTAAATCCACGCTGATCAAATTGATCAACGATTTACTTACGCCGACGGAAGGGGAGATCCTGGTAAAAGGCCTGCCGGTTGGGGTGGAAAGCAAGAAAATGATCGCCTATTTGCCGGAGCGGACGTATTTGGATAAGAATATGACCGTAGAGCAAGTGGTGGGGTTTTTCGAAGATTTTTACGAGAACTTTGACAGTGAGAAAGCCCGGAAACTCTTGCGGGAATTGGATTTGGACCCTACCCAAAAAATGGCAAAGATGAGCAAAGGCATGCAGGAGAAAGTACAACTGGTGCTGGTTATGAGTCGCAAGGCGGACTTGTATATCTTAGACGAACCTTTAGGGGGCGTGGATCCGGCTACCCGGGATTATATTTTGGATACCATTTTGACCAATTTTAATGAGGGAGCCAGTGTTCTGATATCCACGCACTTAATTCAAGATATTGAGCGGATTTTAGATGAGGTTATTTTTATTGACAAAGGAAAGATTATCTGTCACGAGGACTGCGACACCCTTCGGGAGCGGGAAAATGCTTCCATTGATGAAATTTTCAGGAGGACGTTCAAATGCTGAAAAAGTTATTGAAATATGATTTGAAAAGCAAATTGCCTTTTTTGTGTATTTTCTACGCACTGGCTATTGGTTGTGCGCTACTCTCAAGGCTGTTCGGGCTGTTTTCGGAAGTGCCTATGGTGAACATTCTGTCCCAATTTTTCGCCGGCGCAACGATTTCTATGATCTTTAACATACTCATTAATCTTACGCTGCGCTCTTGGGCACTGTTTCGCCAAAATTTGTACGGCGATTCTTCTTACTTAATGCATACCTTGCCGGTAGAGAAGAAAACTCTATATCTGTCCAAAGCGCTGGATGGATTGATTACACTCATCGTGAGTTTCGGCGTGATTGGACTTACCCTCTTAATCCAGTATTACGGTACGGCACTGTGGACGAAGGCAGGTCTGTTTTTACGTCTTTTCTCCCAGGGACGCCCTGCTATGGTCGCTACGCTACTGATCGGCATTTTGTTCTTGGAAATTGCCAATATGTTTCAATGCGGTTTTACCGGGTTAATCTTAGGTCATAAGATGAATCGGCATAAAATGGGCTACTCCGTACTGGCGGGCCTTGGAGTTTACGCAGCCGGTTCTCTCTTTGTATTTGCGGTAATAGGGATGATGGCGCTGTTTAATGACAGCATTCGGCAATTCTTTCTCAGTACACAGACACAACCTGTGGAAATGAACGACTTGTGGCTCCTGATTGCACTTAGCAGCGCTGCGTACGCATTTTTGATACTTGCTATGTACTTTTTGAACGTAAAATGGCTGAAGCAAGGTGTGAACGTGGACTAAAACTGCAGATAGAGGAAGAATAACAATGCTGTGTGCAGCAAAATCATAGGGGGAAGCCCCAACATAAATTTCGGCTTGTTGGTCTTATGCTGAATGAGCAGCATAGTGATAATCATGGGTAAAGCGCCGCCTAATGCGCCCAAAAAAAGTAGGTTTCGCTCGCGAATCCGTCCTTTTGGGTTGCGTTTGGCGGCTATTTTATCGTAAATGGTTACGATGATGGACGTAATGGCAATGGTGGCGCCGTACATAATCAGTAAGGCTTTTATTTCTGCCGGCATTGTGAACATCTCCTTCGTATACAATCATCACTCCCGGATAATATATCATAATTTGGAGTGTCTGTGCAATACGGAAACGGGCGCAAGTCATACTTGCGTGCAGTCAAGTACAATGTGCTTTACGTGCCTGGTATTTGCGGCTATAATGACGCCGAAAAATGGGAACAGCACATTGACATTTTACGAAAAATTTTCTACTATTATATGCGGGAAAAGGAGTTATGAATTATGAGAAAAATTCGTTTAGCAGTTGTAGTACTTTTACTCGTTGTATCTTTCGGCAGTATACAGCCGGTTCGGGCAGCAACGGCGATGCACGCCCAAGCCAAAGCCGGCGATCCGGTGATTGACGGATTTATCGATGCTAATGAGTACG
The DNA here is from genome assembly GCA_017935905.1 of Clostridia bacterium. Taxonomy (GTDB): domain Bacteria; phylum Bacillota; class Clostridia; order UBA1212; family UBA1255; genus RGIG9099. The sequence goes on from JAGBGO010000064.1 coordinate 25,794, forward strand.
GTGCTCCTTTCGAACTCAATGCCTCAAACAGCAGTTGTTGGGGACAGTGGAATCACCTGATTGCACCGGTTACGTACCGATTTGCGTGGTCCGAGAAGGGACTTTATATCGCTTTCACCTACAGTCAGGATATCGTGGGAGCTGAAAGTTTGCTTCAGCTTGTTTGTAACCCCGGAAATCAGTTGCACGGCTACCAGGAAGGACTGTTTATCACGGTTTATCCGAATCATCGTGTGACGCTTCACAATCACAAAACGCAAGCGGGGGATGCCTCGAAATCTGCCTTTGATCTGTCTTCTAAAGTCTTTATTGCATCTAAGGTGCAGAACCGATACAGAACGACGGAAGTGTTGGTTCCTATTCAAGCGTTCCGTATTTTGGATGATTCGTTTCAATTCTCTGCAGGTACTATGGCGGCTTCCGCTGTATCCATGATTCGTAATCAGAATGATTTTACCGTAGGTGCGGCTGTTTCCAGCCACCTGGAAGGTTGGGATTTGAATACCATTGGCCTGGGTACCCTTACGCTGCTGCCAAAGCCGCAGCCGGCGACGCCCGCCCCGACGCAAACGCCCACCCAAAACCCCACGCCAACCCCAACCCCAACGCCAACCGAAACACCGACGGCGACGCCTACCCCAACGCCAACCTCTACACCGATTCCGGACGTAGATACAGAACCGACCTTGGATAGCGAATTTGGGCAGCCTTACGAAGAGGAAGAATCGCATGACTCTATTACGTTGTACGTGTGGATGATCCTGGGATTGTGCGCAATTGTGTGCTTCCTGTTTGCTGTGGCAGCAACGGTTTTATTGATTATTTTCATCGTGCGAAAACGCAATGATAAATAATGGGATCAAAGGAGTTGAAGCTGGTGCGTAAAAGTTTTGTTTTTCTTACAGTTCTTGTGCTTCTGCTGCAGTTGTTTGTTTCGGTGCCCGTTTCGGCAGCCGACGCTATGCAAGCTACTGCCAAAGCCGGCGATCCGGTGATCGACGGTGTGGCCCGCCCATCGGAATACGGCACGCCCTTCGTACTGACCGGAAGCAATTCTGTTCCTTGGAACGGTTGGACGGATTTGGACAAATCCGTAGAATATCGTTTTGCCTGGTCTGAAAAAGGGCTGTATATGGCGGTTACCTACGACGCTTCCATTGAGGATATGAGTTTGCTGCAATTAAACTGTAACCCCGGAAAGCAACTCTACGGTTCCCAACAAGGCTTATTTTTCACCGTGTATCCGGATCAGCGTGTTTTGTTGCATAACCATAAAACGGATGTCGGTGACGCTTCCTTTGAACCTTACGATTTGTCCAACCACGTGCAGATTGCTTCCCGCACGCGAAAAGGGAGGAAGACAACGGAAGTGCTGCTTCCTATAGAGGCTTTTCGCATCACACAGCATACGTTTGCTTTCACAGAAGGCAGCACTATGGAGGCGTCTGCCTTCGTGATGCTTTACTATGATGCGGGTTATCACAGCGGCGGCGCCATTTCCGGTTGTTTGGAAAATTGGACGTTGGACGAAGTGGGTTTGGGCACCCTCGTAATGGAAAATGCCAACGGAACGTCCTATGAAAGCAGTAAAATTCCGGCTTTTATGCCAAAGCTGTTGGTGACTTGCGCACTGATTGCCGGAGGCGTAATGGTTCTGGGTTTTGCGGGAATTTTGACAGTTGTGATTGTTTTTGTTGTAGGTCGCCTTCACAAAAGGAGATAAGTTGCATTTTTAAGCAGATTCCTATATAATAAACGGAAATCGTATATTCCGTGAAAGGGGATTTTAGACCGTGGACAAGAAGAACACGTATTATATCACAACACCGATTTATTATCCTAGTGGCAATATGCATATCGGCCACTCTTATACAACCGTAGCGGCGGATACAGAAGCCCGTTACAGACGGCTGAAAGGCCAGGACGTGATGTTCCTTACGGGAACGGACGAGCACGGTCAGAAGATTCAGCGCAAAGCCCAAGAGAAAGGTGTAACGCCCAAAGAATACGTGGATGAAATCGTTGCCAATACCAAAGAACTTTGGAAGATTTTGGATATCTCCAATGACAAGTTCATTCGTACCACGGATGATTTCCACGTAAAGGCCGTACAGAAGATTTTTAAGCAGTTGTACGACCAAGGAGATATTTACAAAAGTGAGTATGAAGGTTTGTACTGCACCCCTTGCGAGTCTTTCTGGACCGAAACCCAGTTGGTTGACGGCAAGTGCCCTGACTGCGGACGCCCGGTAGAGAAAACCAAGGAGGAGAGTTACTTCTTCCGCCTTTCTAAATACCAAGACCGTTTGATTGAATATATTGAAAGTCATCCGGACTTTATTCAGCCTACTTCCAGAAAGAATGAAATGCTGAATAACTTTTTACGCCCCGGACTTTCCGATCTGTGCGTATCCCGTACCACCTTTGACTGGGGTATTCCCGTTACCTTTGACGATAAGCACGTGGTATACGTTTGGGTGGATGCGCTTTCCAACTATATCTCTGCTTTGGGATACGGCAGCGAAGACGACAGCTATTTCAAGAAATATTGGCCTGCACAGGTACACTTGGTAGGAAAGGAAATCGTTCGTTTCCACACCATTATTTGGCCCGCCATTTTGATGGCTTTGGATTTGCCTTTGCCGGAGCAGGTATACGGACACGGCTGGCTTTTGATTGACGGCGGCAAGATGTCCAAGTCCAAAGGCAACGTAGTAGATCCCAGAGTTTTGTGTGCGAAATACGGCTCGGATGCCATTCGTTATTTCTTGCTGCGTGAAGTGCCCTTCGGCGCAGACGGTTCTTTCACCAACGAGGCTTTGATTAACCGGATCAATGCGGACCTCGCCAATGACCTGGGCAACCTGGTTTCCAGAACCGTTTCTATGCAAATGAAGTATTTCGGCGGCAGTCAGCCGGGGGCGTACACGGTGACGGCTTTGGAAGATGAAATCCACAGTCTGTTTAAGGATATTTTTACCAAGGCAGAAGAGAATTTGAATGCCCTTCAATTCCCCACCGCTTTGACGGAAATCTGGAAAGGCGTTTCCCGTCTCAATAAATATATTGACGAAACGGCGCCTTGGGTACTGGCAAAAGAAATTGAAACCAATGAAGACAGCCGCAAGCGTTTGGCAGGCGTGATGTACACCTTGCTGGAAGGCATCCGGATCATTTCAATCTTGATCGAGCCTTTCATGCCCAGAACACCGGAGAAGATTTGGGCGCAGATCGGTCTTTCCGGAAAGACGGACTTGACCGCTTGGGAGCAGGCAAACGTTTGGGGCTTGTACCCGGTAGCTACCGCCGTAGAGAAAGGGGAGGCTTTATTCCCCAGAATCGATATGAAGACAGAAATGGAAGCGCTGGAGAAGTTAGAGGCTGAGATGAAGAAGGCTGCCGCTGCTCCTGCTGCTGAATCGGAAGAGCCGGACAATCTTATTACCATTGATGATTTTGCCAAAGTGCAGATGAAAGTTGCTGTTGTTTTAGCGGCAGAGAAGGTAGAGGGTGCGGATAAACTGCTTAAATTACAGTTAGATATTGGCACTGAAACCCGCCAAGTAGTTTCCGGAATTGCCAAGCAATATACACCGGAAGATATGATCGGCAAGAAAGTAGTTTTGATTACTAACTTAAAGCCGGCAAAACTTCGCGGCATTGAGTCACAAGGTATGATTTTGGCAGCGACCAAAGGGAAGAAGCTGACGCTGGTAACCATTGACGGCGATATTCCTGCAGGGGCTGAGATTTCGTAAGGGATATACAAGTGATTTACAGGAGGGATTCCCATGGACGGTCGGATTTCCAATTTTCAACAAATCGGCAGTTTGCGCAGATATACGCTGATGGACGGCACGGCGCAAGGTCTTGAAGTTTTGGACTGCGACAACGGTAAGATTCGTTTCTTGCTGAATGTGAGCAAAGCCTGCGATATCATGCAGCTCTATCATAAAGGACAGAACGTGTCCTTTGTGTCCAAGAATGGTTTCACTAAGCGGGAAATTCCTTTCTTAAACCGTTTTGAAGGCGGTATGCTCTATACCTGCGGCTTGGATAACGTAGGGGGCAGAGACGGATACGAATTGCACGGAACTTTTCACAATACCCCGGCGCAGATTCTTCGGGCGGCTTGCGATGAGCAGGGGATTACGGTGGAGGCTGTGATTCGAAATAGTGCTTTGTTTGGTCAGAATCTGGTCATAAAGCGGAAGATTTTTACCGCTATAGGCAGCGACAACGTGACCTTGGAGGATACGTTGGTCAATGAGGGTCACTTGGCTGCGGAATACTGCCTTTTGTATCATATCAACGTAGGCTATCCTATGTTGGATGCAGGGGCGCGTTTGGTCGGGGAGATTGTAAAATGCACCCCCAGAACCCCTTGGTCCAAAGAAAACATAGCGGCCCACAAAGAAATGGTACAGCCTACAGCCGGTGAGGAAGAGATGTGCTACTATTTGGAGTTGGCGCAGCCGGAAATTTCCTTGGTGAATGATCGGCTGGGCAAGAAATTGACCGTTTCTTACACGCCGGAAACGCTTCCGCATTTTGTGGAATGGAAGAGTATGGTTTGCGGAGATTATGCCCTTGGATTGGAGCCGGCTACTACGCAGTTGGATGATACTTTTGCCCGGAAGACCATTGGCGCAGGGGAATCCGTGGCTTTCCGCGTGAATATTGCGGTTGCAGATCTGTAATATGGGTACACAGCGGCCTTTTTACGGCAAATGTACCCGGCAAAACGTCTGAAATTCAAGGATTTGGCACCGTTTTGGGTACAAATCCTTATTTTTTACCGAAATGTACCCAAAAAAACCAGAAAATCCGGGTACAAAACGCCGATTTAAGCCCCGACATACCCGGTGCGCAAATAGAAACGAGGTTTACGATGAAAAAATTACTTATTGCATTATGCATTATAATGACAATCAGCTTTTGCGGATGCGCAGGGGACGAAATCGCGCCGATACCTACCCAGAGCCAGGGCGCGGTTACGCCCACCATTTTACCCACCGCCACGCCGACACCGCTGCCGGATGTGACCTATCCCATTCAAGCCGATGGGGAGGCCCTTTCCTGGATCGCCGGTAAAATGGATGCCAATCAAGTCATTCTAACCCCGGCGCAGATTGAACAAGAAAATCAGCGGATGCTGCAACAAAGCAGCACGCTTACCGATATTATCAAGGAGAAACCCGCCTCCCTTAGCCGGGCGGCGCTGAACAATTTATTATATTCCTGCTATTTCCCCGACTGGGCCCGCACCGATAGTCAAGGCCAGCCTATTTCGCCTCAGCAGGTGGATCGGGTGATGAAGAATCGGGGAACGTCGTCGGTAAAGGACATAAATCCGGTAGGGATGGGCATTGTGACCCAACGGGGTTATTTAAGAAGTTTACCGACCTTAGAAGGGGCATTTCAGTCTGCCCGGGACCTGTACGATCGCCTGCAGGGAACGGAAGTTTTCGTGGGGATGCCTGTGTGGGTCTACCATATAAGCGCAGACGAACAATTTTACTTCGTCCAAACCTATTTCTATCAGGGCTGGGTTGATGCAAAGTGCATTGCCTTGACAGAAGATCCGGATGTGTGGCAGTCCTTTGGCAGTCCTGCAAATTTTGTAACAGTACTTCGGCCTTTGCTGACTGTAGGAGAGGCCAAGTGTGATATGGGGGTGCGCTTGCCCTACGTATCTCGGGATCAGGAAGGCTATGAAGTGCGTTTGCCCATTCGTCAGGCAGATGGGACGCTGTCCTCTGAAATACAGTCTATTTCTTATGCTGACGGTTTCTTGGGCGCTGTTCCTTATACATATCAGAATTTCATTGCCCAGGCCTTTTTATATCAAGGCACTATGTACGGATACGGCGGCCTCAATGACGGTGTGGATTGTTCCGGCTTTGTGGCGGCTGTATTTAGAACCTTTGGGTTCTACTTGCCCCGAAACACAAGTGGGCAACAAACCGTGGTGGGAAGCGCAGTGGCGGTTTTCGGACAAGGTCATCAATCCATTCATAATCGCTTGGTGGCCACAAAATATCCTACCGCAATTTATTTGCCAAGCCACACGATGATTTATTTAGGGGAATCGGATGGTGGCAGCGTGTTTATTCATGCACCCGCCGTAGGGCAGGCGGTACAAGTTACCACCAAATCCAATTTGGCGAATGCACTGTATATCAATGAAGTAGGACCTCGGTAATTTTACTCGCGATATTGCACTAAGTCCTCTAAACGCTTCCGCTTTTTCTCCCGCAAAGGATCGTCCGCTGCGGCGTAGCCCAGCGTGATTACCAACCGCACCGGTGCGTCTAAATCACAGATTTTGCGCACGGCCGCGTCGTCAAACCAGCCTAATATACAGGTGCCAAGTCCCTGTGCTGTGGCTTCCGCCGTTAAATAAGCGGCCACGATGCCGATATCCATAGAACGATAGTCGTTTTTCTTTAATTTAGAACCGGCGGCAGCCGTTTTCACGTAAGGTTCCTCGGAAAGCACGATCAGAACCGGTGCATCTTTGGCAAAGCGGTTCATCCCCATACCCATAGTGGCTTTGGCAACCGCTTTGGCACTTTCTCCGGTGCAAACGGTCAAGCGGTAGGGCTGGCCGTTGCAAGCAGAGGGTGCTAAACGGGCTGCCTGTAGAATGGCTTGTACTTTCTCCGCTTCCACAACCTTGGAAGCATCATATTTTCGGCAAGACTGCCGATTCGTTGCAATTTCAGTAAAATTCATATTAAGGCACCACGATATATAAAATGGATTTTCCTAAGCGAACGAAGGAGTAGAAAATCTGCTTAATGGTTTGAAGTAAATCTAAATTGCCCATGGTATCATTCAACAGACTGCCCAGCAAAAGCACGACGCATACGCCGCAAGCATTCAAAATTAAACCGATCAGCACGCAAAGCACGCCGGAGAGCACGCGGTTAAGTCTGCGGGCCATCTTCCCGTACAGCACCCCAACCAAAAAGCCCATCAGCATCTTCGGTGCACAAGTAACCAGCAACTTGTAAATCACCGGCGCCGCAAATACAGCCCCGGAAAAACCGCATACAAAGGAAGCAATACCGCCCACCAAACCGACGATCAAACCGCCGCTCTTGCCGGTGCGAATACCGGCTGCGCAAGTGGTAAGCAGAATCAGCGTGTAACCAACCAGTGGTTGTGCTACGCTGAAAACGCTGAGCAGCACCGCTTCTAAACCGACAATTGCTGCATAAATCAACAACTCTGTGTAATAATTTGCATTAGACTTCTTTCTTGCCATGTTAGTCACCTACCGTTAAAATACAAAATACTGAAATACCTAAACCTTTTCCAAAATCCGTAAGTCCTTCTCCCGTGGTGGCGGTCATACCTACCTGCGTAGGGGCAATGCCGCACAAATTCGCAACGGACGCCCGAATTGCGGGGATATGGGCGGACAAATGAGGCCGCTTACACTCTACGGTGAAAGAAACGTGGACAATCTTGCTGCCCGCCGCTTTCAAATCCTCCAAGGCCAAATTCAAATACGCCGCTGAATCCGTTACGCCGGCCTTACAAAGATCATCCGCCGGCTTGCCTAATATATTCTTGCACGTAATCCCGGACACCGCATTGGTTAAAGCGTGGAGAATCACGTCACCGTCGCTGTTGGCGGACAAAGAAAGATCGCAATCGGGGAGGGTGTAGCCGCCTAAGATCAGGGGTTTCCCCGTATAAGTTTCCTCAAATCGATGGGAATCTTGTCCAATGGCACATCGTACCATACCGTACCTCCTTACTTACCGCTAGAGCCGAAGCCACCGCCACGGTTCTCGCCGATTTCCGCTACGCTGTCTACCAGCGTAAAAGCCGCCATGGGCACACGCTGCAAAACAAACTGGGCGATGCGGTCACCTACGCTAACGGTGTAGGGCGTATCCAGAGAAGTGTTTTGCATAATCACCCGAACTTCGTCCCGATATCCTGCATCAATGGTACCCGGCGTATTTGGAACCCGCAAAGGTGTTTTGAAAGAAAGACCGCTTCTGGGGCGAATCTGCAATTCAAAGCCGTCGGGAATGGCCACTTTCAATCCCGTTGCCACCAAAACGGTCTGACCGGGGGCAATGGTCACCGTCTCTGCAGCGTAGATATCCGTACCTGCATCGTCCGGGTGGGCATATTGGGGAAGTCTGGCTTCTGGTCTGCAAAGTTCAACGTGGACTTGAATTTGTTCTCTCATGATTCAAACTCCTTTAATAGATTGATTCGCTTCAAAGACGCAGCACGCAGTGCGTCCGGATGTACGGGAAAAGCCTTGGGAGACAGCACAATATTCTGACAATCCTTGGGCTTCGGGATCACGGGGTAGGAAACACCGTGTCCGTCCATTATAGTGTACCATTTATTCCCGTTTTTGCAAAGCCCACAATGGGGTTTATCTTTCCGCAGGATACAATGGCGTGTGCGCATTAAAGGCACCGGCCCTTCTGTAATCACTTCCGCCGCCATATCCTGCAGAGCGGCCGCCCAATTGCCGGTATTTTCCGGAGACAGAGTCAAAATTTGTATACCGGCGCGCTTCAAAACCCGGGCGCTTTCTTCGTTGGTTCCATTGAAACTCAAATCACCGCACACCAGGAAATCTTCCGGAAGATTCTCGGGGAGCAGGGCAAAATCCCCCATATTGGTTAGCTGCACACCGTCTGCCCTTTGAAGGATCGCAGGAAGCGTCTGTTTGAGGGCTTCTCTTTCCGGTCCTAAAGGAAGTAGCGGGAAAGAGGCAATCAGGCGCGCCCCCAGTCGGTGGGCTTTCTCAGAAGCCTCGAAGGCTTGGGTGGCATCTTCCCAAAGGGTGTAGGGCACGTAAATTATATAAGGTTTATATCCGGCAAGGGCGGATTCCGCCCAGGTCAAAAAGTCCTGTTCCTTGTAGAAATATAAGGTATTCCGGCTGCTTTCCGTTATAGAGAAAGGTCTGCTTCGGTCTTGGGGAACCGGGTTCTCTCGGGGCACTGGTTCTATGTGACAAGCTTCTAAACTTGTCAATGCGCCTCGCCGTAAGTGATTGATCACACTGACAGGGAGGAAAATATCCTCTTCCATTTCCACCATTATGGTTTGTGCAAAGTAAGGTGTGCCGCCGAATTTTCCCAGTTGGGCTTCTATCCGGTCTTTCGTTGTGGGGGCGCTGGCGGCAGGTTCCACCGGTGCTTCCGAATTCGCTGTGCCTTGCCTTCCTTGGTCATCCGTAAGGGAGAGGGTGGCAAGCCGGCCTTTCCGGGCGGTAAAATGCAGCGTGAGTCCAATCCGCGGCCGCTCCGTGCCATCCGCAAAAGTGCGGCGGATTTGCTCGCTGTCTTTCGTGCTGTGGGTTAAATAAAGGGTGCCCGGCAGTCGGTCTTGGGCCATTTTACCCGTCCACGTCCCCGCCAGCACAATCTGATCTTGTGTCACTTTGTTTACCGTACCGCCCACAAACGGTTGCTCATTGCGGTCCAGCACCGTGACGCCGTCCCCGGTGGTTAAATTCAGGGCTGTGCAGGGAATTTCCAATAGGTTCAGATCCTTCGGAAGCGTTTTGGGGCGGGGTAAAATGCGGGGAAGTTCCGTTATGTTGCCCAGTTCTAAGCCTTTTCGCCCGGGATTTTGGCAGGTAATATCTTGTTTGGGAATCTTACCCAATAAATAGCCTCGGGTAAAATGCCCACGGCTGAATTGCAGTTCCAACCTTTGAACGTCTGCTTCCATTTCACCGGAGTCCCGGTACGTCCGGAAAGTACCCGCTTGAATGGCATCCAGGGCCTTTCGGTAGATACTGGTGGTAAGGGCTGTGTATTCCGGGGCTTTCAGGCGGCCTTCTATTTTCAAAGAGGCAACCCCTGTGGCCACCACTTCGTCTAATATCGGCAAAGCACAAAAGTCTTTGGGCGAAAGGATATGAGCGGCTTCTGTGTTTCCTAAACGGTACGCCATGCGGCAAGGCTGAGCGCACGCGCCTTTGTTCCCGCTGCGACCGCCGATAAAACTGCTGAGTAAACACTGTCCGGAGTAGGACATACATAGAGCACCGTGGACAAAACATTCCACGGGAAGGGGACCTTGGCTTACATCCTTCAGTTCTTCTAAGGATAATTCTCTTGCGGTAATCAGCCGGTCGTAGCCTTGGTTCTTTAAGAACGCGGCACCTTCTTTAGAAGCTATGCTCATTTGGGTGCTGGCGTGAATTTCCGTATACGGGGGGAGTTCGCCCTCCCTGCGCATTTGTAAAAGGCGGCTTCCAAAACCTATGTCTTGCAAAATGATCGCATCCACACCTAAAAGGCTTGCCCGCCGGGCATCTTCCAACGCCCTTGGCAGTTCTTCTTGGCTGAACAGAGTATTTAAGGCTAAATAAACCCTGCAATGACGCTTGTGAGCGTACTGCAGGGTATCTTCTAATTCTTTCCACGTAAAATTATCGGCGCCGGCTCTGGCGCTGCCTTGCTTCAAACCCAGATATACGGCGTCTGCACCGTTTTGAATGGCGGCAATGACGCAAGCTGCATTCCCCGCAGGGGCCAATAACTCGGGTAGGGTCATAACTTATCTGTTATGCTGGGCAAGGAGCAACTGCTGAGACAAGGACTCGATCTTCTTGTCCGCTTCGTTCAGTTGATTCTCCAGCTCTTGCTTCTCCAATTTCAATTTGTCGTATTCGTCCATCATGCGCTTGATTTCGTTCTTCAAGGTGTTGAAGTTCTTCTGCACTTTGAACATTTCATCGATAATGGAAATGGAGGCCATTACCACGGCGGTTTGTTCGCCTAATTGAATGCCGGACTTGGTGGCAGTCGCCACTTTCCCGTTCAGGTAGTGCTCAATTCTGCGCATATAATCTTCTGTTTCGTCATGGACCAACGTATAGGTCTTTCCGTTAATTGTAAATTTAATTTTGCTTTTGTCTGCCATGGCTGTTCGTCCTTTCCATAGATATACAGATATATTATAGCAAACCTTTTTTGGAATGTACAGTCTTTTTTCTTGTCACCTCCGGCGCCTTCGTGGTATAATAGGGCTACATTTTACCGGGAGGCTTGACTGTATGGCGGATTCCAAATGTGAACAGTGCACCAACTACGTCTACGACGATGAATATGAAACGTACTGCTGCCTGATCGACTTAGATCAGGACGAAATGGCGCTGTTTATTACGGATACCTTCTCCCATTGTCCCTATTATGACCCCGGCGACGAATACAAATTAGTGCGGAAACAAATGTAAGGAGCGTTTTGTATGGCAAAGATTTACACCTCTATAGATCAATTAGTGGGAAATACCCCGCTGCTGCGACTTTCCCGTATAGAAGAACAGTACGGTCTGCAGATTAAGCTCCTTGGCAAGCTTGAATACTTGAACCCTGCAGGATCCGCTAAAGACCGGGTTGCAAAAGAAATGTTGGACGACGCGGAAGCAAAAGGCATTTTGAAACCGGATTCTGTCATCATTGAACCCACTTCCGGCAATACCGGTATCGGTTTGGCGGCCATTGGGGCACGCAGAGGCTATCGGGTTATGATTGTGATGCCGGATACCATGTCCGCAGAGCGGCGCACGTTGATGAAAGCGTATGGCGCAGAACTGGTGCTGTCGGACGGCAAACTGGGTATGCCCGGTGCCATTCAAAAAGCAGAGGAACTGGCGAGAGAAATCCCCAATGCCTGGATTGCAGGGCAGTTTGTCAATCCCGCCAACCCGCAGGCCCACCGAAATACCACAGGTCCGGAGATTTATCGGGATACGGAGGGCGAGGTGGATACCCTGATTGCCGGCATTGGTACCGGCGGCACGCTGACCGGCGCCGGCGAATATTTGAAATCTGTGAAACCGAAAGTTGAAATTGTAGGTGTAGAGCCGGCGGGATCTCCCGTGCTTTCCGGAGGTACGGCAGGACCTCACGGGCTTCAGGGAATCGGAGCCGGGTTTGTGCCGGAAATTTTGAATACGGAAATTTACGACCGCATCGCAACCGTTTCTGACGAAGATGCTCTGACGCTGGGCCGGAAAATGGGCCGTTTGGAAGGCATTTTAGTAGGAATTTCCTCCGGTGCGGCTTTGTACGCCGCCGTTCAGTACGGATTGCGCCCGGAAAATGCAGGAAAGACCGTCGTGGTGATCTTGCCGGATACGGGGGACCGATATTTATCCACGCCTTTGTTCTCCTGATGCACGCGGCAGGCCCGAAGCAGCGCCTGACAAACTTCAATGGCTTTTTCAAGATCGAGACAGAAGGAACCGCCGATTTGTGCGGTTTCTTTTCTGTATTCTTGTAAAATGTGGGGGATACGGTTGGTTGTGGCGGCTGGGAGCCCGGTAAAATGGTCTTGATACCGGATCATATACCGATTTTGCATGCGTTCATATAAAATATGCTGCCGGATTTGGCATAAATGGCCTTGAACGTGGGGAAAACAGCAAAAATCACTGAGATAATGGGCGATTTTACCCATGCGAAAGAAATACAGAAGCTTTTTACCGCCCGTTCCGTGAAAGCACAGCCGCTCCAATTGTTTGAATACGTACCGGTGAGACTGCCGGAAGAAGTGGGGGTGAACCAGTTGCATAGGGCTGAAGTCCGGCCACAGTGCGCCGAAACAAAAGGCGCATTTTGCCCCGATTCCGAACTGATTTCGGTCGGCACAAGCATCCCAGGCAATCTTTGCAATTGTTACGTGTGTCTTGATTTTCATAAAGCGTAGTATACCCGCCATTTTAGTGAAAAATGCACGAATCTTGCCTTGACAAAGCACCATATATTGTGTAGAATATAAAACGTTAGTAAGTTTTATGCATTTTTATTGATGTGTTATACATTCTATAGATTTGGATATACTTTGACAATTTAAGAAACAGAGGGTGGTAAACATGGATACTATTATTGTTGCAGCCTCTTTGATTGTCGTAGCGATTATTGCGTGTTTTATTGTACACAACATTGCCAAGAAGAAGTTTCTTGCCAAAGGTTATGAGACCAGAAAGGCAGAAGCAGAGGCCGTTTTCGGAAGTGCAGAAGCAGAAGGAAAGCGGATGATTGCCGATGCTGTTAAGGAAGGCGAGAATAAGAAGCGGGAATTCCTGCTTGCAGCAAAAGAAGAAATACACAAAAGTCGTATTGATTTTGACAGAGAAATCAAAGAGCGCAGAAATGAACTTCAGCGCAGCGAACGCCGGTTGATTCAGAAAGAAGAAAGTCTGGACAAGAAACTGGAGTTTTTAGAGCAGCGTGAAGAACAGATGAACGAGCGTGCTTCCGCACTTGCAAAGAGCGAGGAAGCCATTAAAGAGAATTTGGACCGTCAGATTACGGAGTTGGAGCGCATTTCCGGTATGAGCCGGGAAGAAGCCAAGGCTTGCTTGCTGAGCACGCTGGAGAACGAACTTCAACACGAAACCGTAACGCTGATGAAAGAGTACGAAACGAAACTCAAAGACGAGTCTCAGGAGCGTGCTCGGGAGATTATTTCCACGGCTATTCAAAGATGTGCGGCGGACTACGTTTCCGAAGCAACTATTTCCGTGGTACAGATTCCCAACGACGACATGAAGGGTCGTATTATCGGCCGTGAAGGTCGTAACATTCGCACGTTGGAGACTTTGACCGGTATCGACCTGATCATTGACGATACGCCGGAGTCCGTTATCCTTTCCGGTTACGATCCGGTTCGCCGAGAAGTTGCAAGAATTGCTTTGGAGAAGTTGATCGTAGACGGTCGTATTCATCCGGCTCGTATTGAAGAAATGGTGGAGAAGGCCAAGAAGGAAGTGGACGCCGTTATCCGTCAGGAAGGCGAGAACGCAACTTACGAAACAGGCGTATACGGATTACATTCTGAAATCGTTAAATTGCTGGGTCGCTTGAAGTACAGAACCAGTTACGGACAGAGCGTATTGATTCACTCCATTGAAGTTTCCAGACTTTGCGGTATCATGGCGGCAGAGTTGGGCGTAGACGTAGCTATGGCAAAACGTGCCGGCTTGATCCACGACATCGGTAAAGCCATTGACTTCGAAATGGAAGGTTCTCACGTAGACATCGGTGGCGAGGTTGCCAAGAAGTACAAAGAGTCTCCGCTGATTGTAAACTCCATTTTGGCACACCACGGCGATGTGGAGCCCGAATCCATTATTGCAGTGTTGGTACAGGCTGCCGATGCAATTTCTGCGGCAAGACCCGGTGCAAGAAGAGAGAGCTTGGAGAACTACATCAAGCGTCTTGAGAAATTGGAAGAGATTGCAAACTCCTTTGACGGCGTTGAGAAGACCTTCGCAATCCAGGCCGGTCGCGAAATTCGTATTATGGTAAAGCCCAATTGTATTTCGGACGACGGCATGGTATTGCAGGCGCGCGAAATCGTCAAGAAGATTGAAGACGAGATGGAATACCCCGGACAGATCAAGGTGACCATGATTCGTGAGACAAGAACAGTAGATTACGCCAAGTAATTAAGATGAAATGATGAAGCTGCCGCGGCACGTTGAAGGCTGCGGCAGTTTTTTGTAAGAAGCGTTTGGGCGCTGGGAGAAAAATTTTTGTACACGCCCAATTTTTGGGCGCTGGGAGAAAAAATTACGTATACGCCCAAAATAGAAAGGTGAACACTATGCGAATTTTGTTTATTGGGGATATTTTTGGGAAGAGTGGAAGAGAACTGGCGGTTCGAATGATTCCGGAACTGCGGAAGGCATATCAAATCGACTTCTGCGTTGTAAACGGGGAGAATACCACTCATGGCCGCGGCATCGGTATGGATTCTGCTGATGAACTCTTAGCGGCAGGCGCCGATTGTATCACCATGGGCAATCATACCTGGGGCAATTATGAAATCAATTCAATTATTGAAGACTATCCTATTATTCGTCCTGCCAATTTTGCCGAAGGTCTTCCCGGAAGGGGCAGCATCGTCCTGGAGAATGACAAAGGGATGAAACTTGCGGTACTGAATCTGCAAGGCAGAGTCTATATGGAATTATGTGACAATCCTTTTACCTGTGCCGCCCATGAAGTGGAGCGTCTCAAACAGGAAACGCCCAATATTCTTATTGATTTTCATGCAGAGGCCAGCGCGGAGAAGATTGCCCTTGCTTATTATTTGCAGGGACAGGTTTCCGCAGTGATCGGCACCCACACCCACGTACAAACGGCGGATGAACAGATCTTGGAAGGTGGCACCGCCTACCTGACGGACGTGGGCATGACCGGCCCTACGGACGGGGTGATCGGTATGGACCGGCGAAACGTGATCAACAAATTTGTCAAATGCGTTCCCGTTCGGTTTGAACCTTCTAAAGGTCCGGCTACCTTGCACGGTGCCGTCATTGACGTAGACGAGCAAACGGGACGTGCCACGGAAATCATCCGGATTTCCGGGAAATAAAATCGCTTTTTTTCGGTTCCTTCAAAATTTTTTGACTTTCTCAAAATGGCTCCGGAACTTGGTTTTGGCGCAATTCCAATCTTCCATTCTTCGGGAAATAATGGATTTTTCCTTTTGCAAGGTTTATCATTTTACTTGCAAAAAATATTTACCAAGGAGGAAGTCAAGATGGACGTATTACGAGTATCATCAAAATCAAACCCGAATTTAGTGGCAGGAGCCCTTGCGGGTGTTATTCGCGAAGAGGGTGGAGCCGAGCTTCAGGCAATCGGTGCCGGTGCAATTAACCAAACCATGAAAGCAATTGCGATTTCAAGAGGGTATTTAGCACCTTCCGGCAAAGACGTAATTTGCGCACCTGCATTTTCCGATATTTATATTGACGGGGAAGAACGGACAGCAATGAAATTTCACATTGAAGAAATTGATTTAGTGCCCTGTAACGGATAAGAAAAAACCAACGAATTCAGTAAAGAAAGGCTGTGGACGGTAAGAAGTCTGCAGCCTTTTTCTAAATGTTCAAAAACAATTTACTTTCATTTCTTTCGGGCAATGATATAATGAAAGGGAATCGTAAGCGAATGAGGTTTATAACTGTGGGTGAGAGACGAAAGAAATTGGTACAGGGCGTGGGTATTTTACTGGTAAGTTTTTTGTGCTTCCAGTTTGTTTCCTGTATGCCCAAAGAGCGTACCCCTATTCGCTTCTGGCACGCCTACACCGGTGCGCAGGCTGAAATTTTCACCGAATTGGTTGCGGAATATAACCGGACCGTGGGGAAAGAAAGAGGCGTAGAGGTTTTCGCTTACTACAAAGCGCCCAAAGAAGAGCTTTCGGCGAATCTCAAGGACCTGCCTATGGATAAATTACCCAATATGATTCAAGTGTCCGGGGAAGCCGCTTACGTGGCATATTTGAATGGACGAATCGTCAATGCGGAAAGGTATTTGTCAAAAGACGCATTGTCTCAGTATGTTTCGGGATTTTTGGAAAGCGGACGCTTCACGTTGGGGGGCGGCACCTATATTTTCCCGCTTCAATCCTCTTTGGAAGTGATGTATCTCAATGCGGATTTATTTGAAACGTTTCGCAAAGAACATCCGCAATTTCACGTAGGGGACTTACGTACGTGGAACGGTCTTTATGAATTGGCGGAAGCTTATTATACCTGGTCGGAAGGCCGCAGTTTTATGGCCATTGAGGACTTGGGCAGTTATTTAATGACTGTGTCCAGTCAGCATACCGCTTCCATTGTTCAGACCGGTACCAAAGGCGTACGTATCGTACTGAATTATGAAACTCTGGAAGAAATTTGGCGTTTTGTATACGGCGGTGCCTTGCGGGGATATATTTCCGTATCGGAAGACAGCCTGAACAATCAAATGGAACAGGAAGGATTGGTTTGTTATCTGACTTCTACGGAGAATGCCAAGTGGGCTCCTGAAACCTATTTGGATATTGAAGGACAGCAGAAAGAAGTGCATTTATTGATTCGCCAATATCCCAGCGTGACGCCTGCCTATGCAGTGGTGCCCCATCAAGTCAGCGGCGCTGTTGTCATCAACCACGATGATGTCCTGAATCAAGAATCCTATCGATTCTTGGATTGGGTTTGCAAACAGGAACGGACGTATCCCTTCTGCACCGAAGGCAAACGGCTGCCGGTGCATCAAGACCTTTTGCAGAATACACAAATTCAAATGCAACTTATGGATACACATCTTCGCAATACAGACGCCATCGCGGCTTCCGTGTATATGGAAGCGTGCAGCCAGGCAGCCTATTTGAATACGTACAGCAGCACGATTTTCTACGGAAGTGAAAGCTTTATTCAAGAAATCGGCGATTCTTTGCAAAAAGCTGTTCGGGAAGGCGTTCTTGCAGTTACAGAGCGGATGCAAGAAGGCCATACCCGAGAAGAGGCTGTTTCTATGGTGGATACGGAGGATGCGTTCCAACAGTGGATTCAGAACTTAGAAACCATTCAGAACCGGTATTCTGCCGGTCACTGACGAATTACGGCGCGAACGGCTTTTCCTGTTTCAGCGTCAAAATAATGTAAACCGTAGCCGGTGTATTCAAATACGCCGGTTATTTTATTTTGTGCCGGAATCCACCGCGGGCTGCCGGCATCCTGCCCGCCGCTTTCTAATCCGGGGACTCCCAGTATAAACAAAACTCTCCCGTCGTTTTCTTCCGTATAGCGGCCGAACAGAAAATGTCCGAAACGCACCAAAGCACTTTGCAGCGCCGTATACAAAGGGGGATAAGGAATTAAACCGGTTTGTGCCATTAACCGGTGAAACTCTTCATTATTTTGGCACAGCCACCATTGATAGGCCTCGTTGGTGGTGTTAAAAGGATCAAAGGACGTAAGGGCAATGGAAAAGGGTTGCGGGTCCTCGTGTGCTTCTGTCACCTCTTCAGCCGGTTCCGGCTCCTCCGGACTTTCAGGGATTTCCTGAATTTCGGGATCCTCTGTCGCCGGCTGTTCGTCCGTGACTTCCGGCGCGGTGTAAAGCACCGCTGCGGCAATCGGCCTTCCGCCGCTGAAAAGGGTGTAATCCACACTGCCTTCCGGAAAAGTCTGTTGGGATAAAGCTACGGTGCATCGACCTCTGTATTTTCCGGCATTTGCAGACGGGGGGAAATGCATGGGGGTTTCTCCGCATTTTACCGCCAAATGCTCCGTAAAACATCCTTCCATACCCATTCCACACGCCGGAGCCCGATCCAGCACCACCATTATTTCGATTTTTCCGGGAAGTAAATTCAAACAAAGATAACCGTTTTCCCCGCCCTCCGGCGTCCTTAACGGATAATATCCCCCTTGTAACCAATCCATACGCGCAGCCCGCCTTTCTACATAAGATACAGTATAGGTATGCGCCTCTTGGTGGAATTATGTATGGCCGGTGCATACCATAATAACCGAGAGAATTGTCAGAAGGGCGAAAAATGAACAAATACAGGTTTGCGTTAATAGGCGGGGATTTGCGCAGCAGCCGCCTTGGGGAAATGCTGGAAAACGGCGGTCATCCGGTGGTTTGTTACGCTTTGGAGGGGGGTAAAATGGGCGGCCATTATAACCGCCTGGCATCGGTGGCGGAAGCTTCCGGTCAAGGAGACGTTCTTGTAGGCCCGGTGCCCCTTACCACCGACGGAACTACCTTGAACACGCCGCTTCACGTAGGCACCGTGTCTTTGGAAGAATTGGTACAAGGAATTGGACGCGGCAAACTTTTTATTGCCGGTGCCATTCCGCCGTCTCTTCGGAAAAAACTTGAAGACCGTGGCGTCCTTGTGGAAGATTTGTTGGAACGGGAAGATTTAGCAATTTTGAATTCCGTACCTACGGCGGAAGGGGCCATTCAAATTGCAATGGAAGAACTGCCGGTAACCATTCAAGGATTAAACGTATTGGTCACCGGGTACGGCAGAGTGGGAAAGACCCTCTGCGCTGATTTGAAAGCGCTGGGGGCGCAGGTGTGGGCCTGCGTGCGAAATCCAAAGGACGTGGCGTATGCCTATGCTTCGGGGATTCACACTTGCAGCTATGAAAACGTATACGACGTACTGCCGCAAATGGGACTGTTTTATAACACGGTACCGAAACAGGTGGTCTCCCGCAGTATTTTAGAGCGGCTACCGAAAGCTTGTTTGCTGATTGACGTGGCCTCCAATCCGGGAGGCGTGGATTTGGAAGTAGCCCGGGAATTGGAAATTCGGGTGATCAAAGCCTTGTCCCTGCCGGGAAAAGTGGCGCCGGTAACGGCAGCGGAGAATATGCAGTCGGTGATTTTCAATATTATTGCTGAAAAAGAGAAAGAGGTGATGGGGCATGCTTGAGGGAATGCGGGTAGGTTTTGCGGTGACCGGTTCATTCTGCACCCACCGGGCCTCTTTGCAGGCCATGGAGGATTTGGTAAAACAGGGGGTAGACGTCTATCCGATTTTATCCTACAACAGTTCTGAAATGAGTACACGGTTTATGGCCAATACGGAGCTGATTGAACGGTCTATTGCCATCAGCGGCCACGAACCCATTTGTACCATTAAGGATGCGGAGCCCATTGGGCCTAAGAAGTTATTTGACGCGGTGGTGATCGTGCCTTGTACCGGCAATACCCTGGCAAAACTGGCAAATTCCATTACGGATACGCCGGTTTTGATGGCGGCAAAATCCCACCTTCGAAACAACCGACCTTTAATCCTGGCGGTGTCCACCAACGACGGTCTGTCCGGCAGTGCCAAGAATATCGGACTTTTGCTTTCTATGAAGAATTACTATTTCGTGCCCTTTGGCCAGGACGACTGCGTGCGAAAGCCATTTTCCTTGGTAGCGGACTTTGGTTTACTGGGGGAAACCCTGTCTGCGGCATTGGCGGGAAAACAGCTTCAACCCGTATTGCTGCCGGGAAAATAATTGGAAAATATTTTTCGGAAATATCGCCTCCCGGTATTGAAATTCTGTGGTTCTTATGGTAAAATATGAACAAATAATTAAAAACATATTTGGAGGCGGTATCGATGATTAAAGTTTTCTACGGGAAAAAGGGTATGGGCAAGACAAAGCAAATGCTTGAAAATGCGAACGCCATCGTAACCCAGAGCAATGGCAATGTTGTTTACATTGACGACAGTAATGAGTTGCTGATGAAGTTATCGCACAAGATTCGCTTTATTAACATTTTGGATTACCCGGTATCCGGTGCAGAGCCGTTCCTTGGTTTTATTTGCGGTGTCGCTTCTCAGAACTATGATATTGAAACCATCTTTATCGATGGACTCACCTATATTGTACACCAGGGTATTGACTCTATGCGCAGCTTCTTTGAGGGAATTGACAAAATTTCTAAAGAGCATAACGTACACTTCTATATCAGTATCAATGGAGATGAGAACAATATTCCGGACTTCATTGCACCCTACGTGTAAGGAGGTTCTTCCCGAAAGCGTATGAAGGTTCAGGTTTATCTGCTGGAAAGCAACCGGGAATATGATATTTTGTACACTTACCTCGCACCCAGCCCGTCGGAAACGGACGTACCCTTGGTGCGGGGTACTTTTGTCTGGGTTCCTTTCGGATCGCAGAACAAACCCAAAGAAGCGGTGGTTTGGGAAACGGAATCTAACGAGCCTACACAAACCCGTTATCAAATTAAGACGATTTCGGAAGTGGACGGCGAGACGCTGCCTCTTACAAAAGAGGAAGTAGATCTTTGTCAGCGTCTGCAAGCCCATTATTTATGTACCCTTGGCGATGCCATTCGCTGCGTGCGCCCCTATCGGGGGAAGAAGAATGAAGTTGGCAGAGAAGTGCTTTTCTGTAAACTCAATCAACCGGAAGCGGACGTGCGCAATGCTTTGGATCAAGGCTTGTTCCGCAATATCGGACAAATTCGTATTCTGGAGATTTTGCTTACGCAAAAGGAACCGATGCCCTTAAATCAGTTGCTCAGTGATGCCGGTTGCGGCAGCCGCTCTCCGGTACATACCCTGGAGAAGAAAGGGATTCTGACGACTTTTTTGCAGCGCACGGATGCGTTGGAAAGCAAACAGGCACTTCCCGGTAAAGATTTGCAACTGCCCACCTATGCACAGCACGTCTTAAATGAAGCGCAGCAACGGGCTTTTGATCAAGTGGATGCAGCCATTGCACAAGGCAACCCCGCTACGTTCTTGCTCCACGGCGTCACGGGAAGCGGCAAGACGGAAGTCTATATGCAGCTCATTCGCAGAGTGGTGGAAACGGGCGGCAACGTGATTATGCTGGTGCCGGAGATCTCTTTAACCCCTCAATTATTATCCCTTTTTACCGCCCGATTCGGAAACCGTATCGCCGTGCTCCACAGCCGGCTTACGGAAGCACAGCGATTGCGGGAATGGCACCGCATTGAGCGCGGGGACGTGCAGATTGTGGTAGGTGCCCGATCCGGTGTGTTTGCACCTTTCCTAAAGGTGGATTTGGTGATC
The DNA here is from genome assembly GCA_017935905.1 of Clostridia bacterium. Taxonomy (GTDB): domain Bacteria; phylum Bacillota; class Clostridia; order UBA1212; family UBA1255; genus RGIG9099. Next base: position 47,157 of record JAGBGO010000064.1, read on the forward strand.
TTAGATGAATTTCACGACCATTCCTACCAAGCGGAAGATGCGGGGATGAAATATCACGCCAAAGATGTGGCGGAAATTCGTTGCCGCCGGCAGGGCGTTGTGCTTTTAGGTTCGGCGACTCCGGACATTTCCGTTTATCACCGGGCCAAAGCCGGAGAAGTTCAGTATCTTTCCCTTCCGGAACGGGTGGGAAGCCGTCCGCTGCCGGAAGTTTCCGTGGTGGATATGCGAGAGGAAATTCACTGCGCCGGCTGTATTCCTATTTTCAGCCGGGAACTTCGGGACCGTATGCGGGAGAATTACGAGAAAGGCTTGCAAACCTTGATTTTCGTAGGACGCAGGGGCTTTGCTTCCGGTCTTCTTTGCAGAGAATGCGGACGCAGTATGAAATGTGGGAAATGCAATATTCCTATGACGTACCACGCCGCTTCCAACCGCTTGATCTGTCATTATTGCGGCAATACTGTAACGGCGCCTTCTGTTTGTCCCGCTTGCAACAGCCCCTATTTGGAATATCGGGGGATCGGAACGGAGCGGGTGGTGCAGGAAATACAGCGTCTCTTCCCGGGTGCCAACGTGCTTCGCATGGACGCGGACACGACTTTAGGGAAAGACGGCCACGGAAAGATTTTAAAAGCATTTTCCACCGGAGAAGTTCCCTTCTTGGTGGGCACCCAAATGATTACGAAGGGGCACGATTTCCCCGGGGTTACGTTAGTTGGGGTGCTGAATACAGACGGCCTTTTGAACAGTCCCGAATACAGGGGAGAGGAACGGGCGTTCCAGTTACTAACCCAGGTGGCGGGGCGCGGGGGACGGGGAAATGATCCGGGACACGTGGTCATTCAAGTCTACGACGTGGATAACTACGCTGTTTCTTCTGCCAAGCACCATAATTACGGGAAATTCTACCAAAACGAGATTGTAATTCGGGAGAATCTTTGGTATCCTCCTTATTGTACCCTTTGCAGCGTGCAACTCACCTGTGAAGATGACAAAAAAGGTTTTCTTTGGGGTAAGAAAGCCGTGGAAGAACTTCGGAAAATTGCAGAAATGCTGCCTTGTTCCGGGAAACTTGAAGTTTGGGGACCTTCCAGAGCGCCGGTGCCCAAAGTCAACGGCCAGTACCGCTGGCGGATTACCGTGAAAGCAGAACGTCGGGAAGATGGGGTTTCTTTGTTGAAAGCCTGGCTTCCTGTGAAGAAATTAGGCGCCAAGATGCGTCTTACTTATACTTTTGAATAGAGGAGAGTTTAGAAAATGGCCATTCGAAACATACGAACGGAAGGCGAAGACGTACTTCGCATGATTTGTAAACCGGTGAGTGAAGTCAACGACGGAACCCGCCGCTTGATCGGAGATATGTATGATACTATGTATGCAACGGACGGTGTGGGCCTTGCGGCACCGCAAATCGGTGTAGTGAAACGCATTGTAGTCATCGACGATCGGGAAGGACACAAATTTGCATTGATCAATCCTAAGATTACGGAGAAGTCCGGCACCCAGCGTTCCTGCGAAGGTTGCCTGAGCCTTCCCGGCTACCGGGGAGAAGTGGACCGTCCGAAAGAAGTGACCGTGGAAGCTTTGGATGAATACGGCGAGCCGGTTACTTTACACGCCAAAGATTTCCTTGCGGTGATTTGTTGCCATGAATTGGATCATTTGGACGGTATCTTATATAAAGATTTAGCGGTGAATTACGAACGGGTGTGAGTGGAATGTTGCGAATTGTTTTTATGGGAACACCGGATTTTGCCATCCCCACGTTCCAAATGTTAATTGACCAATATGAAGTGGTATTGGCGGTAACCAAACCGGATAAACCTAAGGGTCGGGGCGGCGCGATTGCTATGCCGCCGGTGAAGGAACTGGCGCTGAAACACAATATTCCCGTTTATCAACCGGAGAATGCCAAGACGCCTGAATTTTATGAAACGCTGAAGGCGGCAAATGCAGATTTGTTTGTAACCTGTGCCTACGGTAAGATTTTGACAGAGAAAGTGTTGACGCTTCCTAAATATGGATGTATTAACGTTCACGCCAGCATTTTACCGGCATACCGTGGTGCGGCTCCCTTGTGGCACGCTGTGATCGACGGGCAAGCCGAAAGCGGTATCACCACCATGATGACGGACGCAGGGATGGATACCGGCGATATCTTACGCATCGATCGCACACCGATCCCGGACGATATGACCATGGGCCAGCTCCACGACGCACTTTCGGAGCTGGGACCCAAGACTTTGAAAGCGACCCTGGATGCGTTGGAAGCGGGAACGCTGACCCGAACGCCCCAAGTCCACGAACTTGCCACTTACGCCCCTATGGTAGACCGGGAAAGCGGCCATATTGACTGGTCGAAGCCGGCTTCGCAGATTCATAATTTGGTGCGGGGAACCAATCCTTTTCCCGCTGCGTATACCCAAACGGTTACCGGTGGACGGGTGAAGATCTGGAAGACCCGGGTGGTTCAGAAAACGGGCCATTGCGGCCAGCCGGGTACTGTAACTCTTGGGAAAGGGCAAGCGTTTGTGGCTTGCGGAGAGGGCCTTCTGGAGCTTTTGGAAGTGCAGGGGGAAAATGCGCGGAAGATGACAATAGGAGAATACTTAAATGGACACACCCTTGATCAATTTAAGTGAATTAAGTCCGGAAGCATTGGCGGCGTTTGTGAAGGAGCTGGGGCTTCCCGCCTTTCGCGGCAAACAGATTGCCGGTTGGCTTTCTCAAGGGGCAACTTTTGATGAAATGACCAATTTGCCTTTGGAAACCCGGAAATTACTGGCTACCAAAGCTACTACGGGAGCCTTGAGGATTGCGGGGAAATTGCAATCCGCCATCGACGGCACCATTAAGTACTTATTTGATTTAGGGGACGGCAATTTCATTGAAAGCGTCCTGATGAAATATAAGTACGGATATTCTGTGTGCGTATCCACCCAAGCCGGTTGCCGTATGGGTTGTACGTTCTGCGCTTCCGCCAAAGCCGGCTTTGTGCGAAATTTAACCGGCGCAGAGATTCTGGCGCAACTTCGCGCGATTTGCAAAGATCAGAAGATTTCTATCAGCCATATTGTCATGATGGGCGTGGGTGAACCTTTAGACAATTATGAAAACGTTCTGGATTTTATTCGTATGGCCCACGACCCCAATGGAATGAATATCAGTTACCGGAAGATGTCCTTGTCTACCTGCGGCGTTGTGCCGGGGATTGAGCGCCTGATGGAGGAGAATATTCCTCTTACTTTGTCTGTTTCTTTACACGCACCTTTTCAGGAACAAAGGGCTCAAATGATGCCCGTTGCAAGGAAATACAAACTTGACAAACTATTGGAAATATGTAACACTTATACGGTACGAACCGGCAGAAGAATTACCTTTGAATACGCTATGATTCGGGATGTAAACGACAGCCCGAAACACGCAGATGAATTAATTCGATTGCTGGGTTCTATGCTTTGTCACGTGAATTTAATACCTGTGAATGCCGTGGACGGCACCGGGTATCACAAGGCGGAAAGAGAACGGATTGATGCGTTCCGGAAGCGACTGGAGGACGGCGGCGTGGCCGCGACGGTGCGAAGGGCGATGGGACGGGATATTGAGGCGGCCTGCGGGCAGCTTCGCAGAAAAGCGATGGAAGATCGATCCGAAGGGAAGGCGACAGATGGAGATCTTTGCAAAGAGTGATATCGGCCGAAAGAGGTCATGCAACGAAGACAGCTACGGTTATTCTATTTCTTCCGGAATAGGCTGTTCTTTGTTTGTTGTGGCGGACGGTATGGGCGGTGCAAAGGCCGGCAACGTAGCCAGCCGGATTGCCGTTACTGCAATGATCGAATACTTTGAGGAACATTTGAAGAAATTGTCGGACGTCAATCAGATTTGCGACGGTTTGCATCAAGGGGTGGCACACGCCAACCAACTGGTGATGGAAGCTGCCGCCGGTTCGGAAGAATACCGCGGGATGGGTACGACGATTGTGTGCGCCTGCATTGTAGAGAAATATTTGATTGTTTTGAACGTAGGGGATAGCCGTGGATATTTGATTACCGGGAAATCCGGCACGCAACTTACGGAAGATCATTCTTACGTGGAACATTTAGTAAAGACGGGACAAATTGATCGGACGGAAGCAAAAAGTCATCCCAGAAGAAACGAAATCACCCGTGCCTTGGGCGCTATTCCCAACGTGCAGGCGGATCTGTTTCTGTATGATTACCGAGAAGGGAATTGGGTGATTTTGTGTACGGACGGTCTTACCCGTATGGTGGAAGACCGGGAACTTTTCCGCGTAGTACGCAAAGAAGGAAAACCGGAACGGATTTGTGATAAATTGGTGGAGCTTGCCAACCGAGGCGGAGGCCTTGACAATATTACAGTGGTTGCGGCCAAATTGTAATGACGAAGGGGAAGGGTTGAGTGTATGATGTATAACGATTCAATGGAAGGTGCTGTCCTTGGTGGACGTTATCAATTACAAGAGCGAATCGGCATGGGCGGTATGTCCGTTGTATACCGCGCATTAGACCGGGATACCCACAGCATTGTTGCAATTAAGACGCTCAAGGCGGAATATTGCAGCGATATTGATTTTGTCCGCCGTTTTCAAAATGAAATTAAAGCTACCGCAGATCTTCAACATCCCAATATCGTACAGATTTTCGATCAGGGTGAGGAAGACGGGATGCCGTATATTGTAATGGAATTTATTGAAGGTATCACCTTAAAGGATTACATCGTAGCGCTGCAGACCCTTAAATGGAAAGACGCGTTCAGCGTGACTGCCCAGGTGTTGTCCGCTGTGGCATGTGCCCACCAGCATAAGGTGATTCACCGGGATATTAAGCCGCAGAATATTATGATTACCGATGAAGGACAGCTTAAGCTTACGGATTTCGGTATTGCCCGGGTGGCTTCTTCTTCTACAAAGCAAGCGAAGCCCGACAGCGCCGGTTCCGTTCACTATCTTTCTCCGGAACAGGCCAGAGGCGGTTTGGTGGATGAACGGTCGGACCTTTATTCTATCGGTATTATGCTGTATGAAATGGTAACCGGTGTGGTACCCTTTGACGGCGAATCCCACGTATCTATTGCTCTTAAGCATATTGACGGCCACATCGTACCGCCACATACGTTGGATCCTGAACTGCCGATCGGTGTCAGCGATTTTATTATGGTGGCAACCAATAAGAATCCTTTGCAAAGATTTCAGTCCGCAGAGGATATGTACGACCGCATGAAGAAAGTTTCCAAAGAACCGAACTACTCTTTCTTGGGCGACATCCAAGTGATGGTTGAGGATGATGAAGACGATGTGTCTGTACAGACCGAATTTGCGTCTGCAGCAGAAACGGATTACAAAGCAGACCGTACCGAAATTATCCGGACGGTTACGTCTACGGCTCTAGCGTATATGTTGGCCATTCTTGTAGGCATCTTAGGCATCGTGTTTCTGGTTTCCCGTTTTGACAGCTTGAAACGGAATATGGATTCTTTTTCGAACATTCAATACGAAGTGCAGGACTATACGGGGATGTTGGCGGACACGGTGGCTCAAACCCTTACCGATAAGGGCATTCAAGTACAGAAGATCCCTGTGGAAAGTGATGAATATCCCGTAGGTTACGTTGTTGGGCAAAGTCTTGAAGAAGGCACGATGGTAGAGGAACGCGCCGTTATGGAACTGGAAGTTGCCAGTTTAAGCGGTTCTTTCGTATTGGAAAATTATGCGGGCAATGATTATCGGGATGCCGGCGCGAAATTAAGCTCTTTGGGTATCAAAGTATCGTACACCCCCATTGCCAGCGGTAAATATAAAGAACAGAAAGTGGTCAGAACTGCACCGGCTGCAGGCAGTATTGTAATTGCCGGCGATGCCGTGACCGTTTATTACAGTATCGGAACTCTTTCTCAAACGGTAACGGTGCCGGATTTGTCCGGCAAGACGCTGGAAGAAGCCCAGAAAGCACTGGAGAAGTTAGGTCTTCGTGTAGGTACGGTTTATCCGGAGCCCGGTTCAGATATTACGGATTTGGTAGGCGGTGGAACCACGTTTGCACTGAGTACGGTAACCGCATCCGCTTCTCCTACGGAAACGCCCACGGAATCACCGGATGGTCCTACGGCAAGTCCTACACCGGATACAGTTTACGCATCGGAAACGGTTGTAGCACAATATCCTACGGCCGGTACCAAAGTGTATAAGTACGAAACCGTTAGTTTGTATTTCTGTGATACGGCTTATTTGGAAAGCAGCCAGGAATTCGTGTTGGAATTCCCGGAACACATAAAGGGAAGTACTTGTGACGTTCGAATCACTTCTTCCGATGTGGGCAGTACGGACGTAGAAGATATTCTGTGTGATGAGAAGAAAATGAAGAAGAGTGATTTCCCCTTAACTGTGAACGTTCCCTTCTCTTATTATGGTGCACCGGTTCGTGTGACGGTCTATATTAACGGTAAAGTTTATCAAGAGATTGTACTGTATGAGTAATTCCCAGGGCATTATTCTCAAAGGTGTTGGCGGTTTGTACACGGTCTATGAAGACGGTGTACTTTTCGCTTGTAGCGCAAGAGGCATTTTGCGCAAAGACGGCACCAAATTGCTGGTGGGGGATCGGGTTCGTCTCAGTGAGCGGGACACCGTACAATGTACCGCAGTGATTGATGAGATTCTTCCTCGAAAGACCTCTTTAATACGCCCGAAAGTTGCCAACGTAGATAAACTTTTCCTTTTGGTAGCAGCGGGAAATCCTAAACCGGACTTGTACTTGGTTGACAAGATGTTGATTTACGCAGAACAAAGCGGCGTGGATCCGGTACTGGTGATCAACAAATCGGATCAGGATGAAGCCTATGCCAAGGAATTGGTCGCCCAATATCGGAATGCCGCTACCTGTTATATTACGTCTGCCTCCGATCGCAAAGGCACCCGGGCGGTATGTGAAGCTATGAACGGCTACACCTGCGTCCTTGCCGGACAGTCCGGCGTAGGCAAGTCTACGTTTTTAAATTTAGCATCCGGTGGGGAGCAAATGGCAACAGGCGGCCTCAGTGATAAAACTATGCGGGGCAAGCATACCACACGCCATGCGGAAATTTTTGAGGTGAAAGGGGAATATTTTACCGAACCTACCTTCCTCATTGATTCTCCCGGCTTTAGTATGCTGGAATTAAATTTTGAGGCAAAAGACTTGCCCCAAGCCTATCCGGAGGTATATAATAACCAAGGCGAATGCCGTTTTCAGGATTGCCGCCACATAGGCGAGCCCGGATGTTTCGTGCGGGACCTGGTGGAACAAGGCATTTTTCATCCGGAACGGTACAAACGCTATTGTGAATTCTACAAAGAACTTTTAGAGAAAGAGAAGAATAAGTACCGCTGATTTGGAGCGGGGAATAGGAGTATGGAACTATGGAAATTAAGATTGCACCTTCGATTTTGTCTGCAGATTTTGCAAAATTAGGAGAAGATATTAAGGCCATTGAAGAAGCCGGCGCAGATTGGGTTCACATTGACGTGATGGACGGACATTTCGTACCCAATATTTCTTTTGGTATTCCCATTGTGAAGGCCATTCGGAAGTGGACGGAGATGCCTTTTGACGTACATTTGATGATTGAGAATCCGGATCAGTATATTGAGGCTTTTGCCAATGCAGGCGCCGATATTATTACGGTTCACCAAGAAGCGTGCACTCACCTTCACAGAACGGTGCAGCTCATTCATAAGTGCGGATGCAAAGCCGGTGTTTCTTTGAACCCTGCAACGGATGAGTCTACTTTAAGATACATTTTACCCGACGTAGATATGGTACTTTTGATGTCCGTGAATCCGGGCTTCGGCGGGCAGTCTTACATTCATTCCGTTACCAAGAAGATTGCCGCTATCCGGAAGATGTGCGATGAAATGGGCCTTACGGAAATGGATATTGAAGTAGATGGCGGCGTAGACGCCAATACTTGTAAAGAAGTGCGGGACGCAGGCGCCAACGTTTTGGTGGCAGGTTCTGCGGTGTACGGCGCACCGGACAAAGCAAAGATGATTTCTATCTTGAAGGGGGAAGCGTAAGATGTTTTCGAAAACCGTTGTAGAGAATATGGCAGGAGGATCCTGGATTCGGGCAATGTTTGAACTGGGCAACCAATTAAAAGCACAATACGGAACAGACAAGGTGTATGACTTTACACTTGGAAATCCGGACCCGGAGCCCCCGGAGGCAGTCCTTGCCCAAATGGAGCAGTTGGTGCGCACACCCAATATTCATAAGTATATGTCCAACGCAGGATTTGAAGACGTGCGGGGGAAGATTGCCGCTTATATGGAAAGAGAAAGCGGCGTGGCTTTTACTGCAAAAGAAATCATTATGGTAACAGGCGCTGCAGCAGGTCTTTCCATTACCTTGAAGGCGTTGATGAATCCCGGTGAGGAAGTAATTGTGCTGGCACCTTACTTTATGGAATACAATTCCTACGTAGGGAACCAAAACGGCAAAGTTGTTCCGGTAAAAACCCTTCCTGATACGTTCCAACCGGATATTCCCGCCATTGAAAAAGCCATTACCGCCAATACCAAGGCGATTATTTTAAACTCGCCCAACAATCCTTCCGGTGCTATTTACACGGAAGAATCCTTGCAGGCATTGGCTCGCGTATTAGACGAGGCGGAGAAAGAATTTGGTCATCCCGTTTACGTGATTTCCGATGAGCCTTACGTAAAGATTGTGTATGACGGCGTGAAAGTGCCTTCTGTCGCAAAGATTTTTAAGAATGCCATTACGGTAAACTCCTTTAGTAAATCTTTGGCCCTTCCCGGCGAGCGCATCGGTTACATCGCCGTAAATCCCACTATTGAAGATGCGGATACGCTTGTGGCAGCGATGGTTTATTGTAACCGTACGTTAGGCTTTGTAAATGCCCCCGGTCTTTTCCAAAAGGTGATTGCGGATCACTTGGATGAAGCTGCCGGCTTGGAAGCATACAAAGAACGCCGTGATTTATTGTACGATATTTTGGTGGATGCAGGCTTTAGCTGTATGAAACCCCAAGGTGCATTCTATTTGTTTGCCAAGTGTCCTATGGAAGACGATTCTGCCTTCTCTCAAATGGCCATCAAACATAATATTATCTTGGTAGGCGGCAGCGGATTCGGTTATCCCGGATACTTTAGACTGGCTTATTGCGTAAGCTACGACACCATTCGGAACTCTGCCCAGGCGTTCAAAGACTTGTACAAAGAAGCCACCGGCAAATAAACGTGTGAAAGAAGGCGACTACAAAGTTGGCACATTTTACATACAAAACAAAAGGAACTTGTTCTTCCCAAATTGATTTTGATTTGGAAGACGGTGTGATCCATAACGTAGTTTTCAGAGGCGGTTGTCACGGAAACCTTCAAGCCATTCCGGCTTTGATTGAAGGCGCCCGGGCTGAAGACGTGATTCCAAAGATTTCCGGGATTCGTTGCGGCTTCCGCAATACGTCCTGTGCGGATCAGCTATCTAAAGCATTGCAAGAGGCATTATGAGTATCAGTCAAGAAGCAAAGAAAGCATTTAAGATCGGCAGTGTGTGTTTTCTGTCGTATTTAGCCGTTTACGTGGCACGAAATACGTTGAGCGCCGTATCCCCGCAAATGATTGCGGAGGGGGCTTTTACCAAAGAAAGCGTGGGCACCCTTTCGTCGCTGTTTTTTATTACCTATGCCATTGGACAGTTGATTAACGGCGCCATTGGAGACAAAATCAAAGCGAAATATATGATGAGTTTGGGCTTGGTGCTGGCAGGAATTGGTAGTGCCTTGTTTCCGCTTCTTTCGGATTATCCCTTTGCCGTTTACGGTGCGTACGGACTAACCGGATTTGCCCTTTCTATGATTTACGGGCCTATGACCAAAGTGGTATCGGAGAATACAGAACTGGTGTACGCCACCCGCTGCAGCCTTGGCTACACCTTTGCTTCCTTCTTTGGTTCGCCCTTTGCGGGCATTTTAGCGGCGCTCTTTGTATGGCAGGGTGTGTTCGCTGCCAGCAGCGGCATTTTAATTGTGATGGGCATCGTATGCTTTTTGGTATTCACCCTGTTTGAACGAAAGAAGATCATTGAATACGGCAAATATCAGAAGCCCAAAGGCCAAGGAAAGGCCGGCGGCATTAAAGTACTCATTCGACACCAAATTGTTAAATTTACCTTGATTTCAATTCTGACCGGTGTGGTGCGTACCACGGTTGTATTTTGGCTTCCTACGTACATTTCCGAATATTTAGGTTTCTCGCCGGATCGGGCTGCCTGGATTTTTACAGTGGCTACGTTTGTAATTTCCCTTACAACCTTTGTAGCTATATTTGTATACGAGCGATTGCATCGCAATATGGATTTAGTAATTTTGTTGGCTTTTTCCGCCTCGGCGATTTGCTTCATGGCAGTTTATTGGTTAAGACAGCCTGTTTTGAACGTGATTTTCATCGTGCTGGCCATTATGGCCTCCAACAGTGCGGCTACTATGCTTTGGAGCCGGTACTGTCCAAGCCTTCGGGATACGGGAATGGTGTCCGGTGCCACCGGATTTTTGGATTTTGTCAGTTATATGGCGGCAGCAGCCTCTTCTACCATTTTTGCCAATGCAGTTTCCAATATCGGATGGGGTAATTTAATTTTGGTATGGTTCGGTTTGATGGTTTTGGGCGTGGTAGTAGCGCTTCCTTACGGCAAGTTTCGGTGTAAAAAGGCGGCTGAATTGAAAAAATAGGCGACTTTTTACAAAATGACACAAAAAAGACACAAAAAGCGGAACGCACAGGAAAAATATTTCATAAAATATACGGAATGGTGTTGACAGAAAGACCCATTCCGTTTATTATTTTGTGGAAAACATTTTTTCAAACGCAGAAAGGACGTACTTTCCTATGAGTAAGATCAGTGAAATATTCGGCACTTACGTGTTTAGCGACAGCGTAATGCGGGAGCGCCTTCCCAAAGAAACATATACAGCTTTGAAACAAACCATCAGCGAAGGATCCAATTTGGATTCCGCTTTAGCAGGTGTTATTGCCAACGCCATGAAAGACTGGGCTATTGAGAAGGGCGCAACCCACTACACCCATTGGTTCCAGCCCATGACCGGTATTACCGCAGAGAAACACGACAGTTTCCTTTCCAGAACCAAAGAAGGCCATATTATTATGGAATTCTCCGGCAAAGAATTGGTGAAAGGGGAAGCGGACGCTTCCAGTTTCCCTTCAGGCGGCCTTCGGGCGACCTTCGAAGCCCGTGGCTACACCGCATGGGATCCTACTTCGTATGCATTTATTAAAGAAAACACGCTGTGTATTCCCACTGTATTCTGTTCTTTCGGCGGAGAAGCCTTAGATAAGAAAACGCCTTTACTCAAGTCCTTGGAGGCTTTAAGTGAACAAACCGTACGTATCTTGCGCCTGTTTGGCCACGATGATGTGAAGCACGTTACCGCCACCATGGGCGCCGAGCAGGAATATTTCTTAATTGACAAGTCTGTTTACGATAAGAGAAAAGACTTGGTATACACCGGCCGTACGTTGTTTGGTACTGTTCCGCCTAAAGGGCAGGAACTGGACGTACACTATTTCGGCTCTATTAAACCTCGTGTGAAGGCATATATGAGCGAAGTGAACGAGGAATTGTGGAAGTTAGGCATTTTAGCTAAAACGGAACACAACGAAGCCGCCCCCGCCCAGCACGAACTGGCACCGGTTTACACCGCAACCAATATTGCAACCGACCACAACCAGATTATTATGGACGTGATGAAGAAAGTGGCTGCTCGCCACAATATGGTTTGCTTGCTTCACGAAAAACCTTTTGCCGGGGTAAACGGCAGCGGCAAACATAACAATTGGGGCTTTGAAACGGATACGGGTATCAATTTACTGAAACCCGGCGCATCTCCTTACGAGAACGCGCAATTCTTGCTTTTCCTGTGCGCCGTATTGAAAGCGGTAGACGAACATCAGGATTTGCTGCGTATTTCCGTTGCCACCGCCGGAAACGACCACCGTCTGGGCGCTCATGAAGCACCGCCTGCGGTCATTTCCATCTTCTTAGGAGATGAACTGACGGAAGTACTGAACGCAGTCGAGAAGGGTTCTCACTACGTCAGCAAGAAAAAAGTCAATTTGGAAGTAGGCGTACACACGCTGCCCACATTCCCCAAAGACAATACGGACCGAAATAGAACGTCGCCTTTTGCTTTTACCGGTAACAAGTTTGAATTCCGTATGCCCGGATCTTCCTTGTCCATTGCAGGTCCCAATATTGTACTCAATACCATTGTGGCTGACGTTTTAATGGAATTTGCAGATAAACTGGAGCGAGCCAAGGATTTCAAGGCGGCTTTGAATCGCTTGATCAAGAAAACTATTCGGGAACACAAGCGGATTATTTTCAACGGAAACGGTTATACCGAAGATTGGTTGGAAGAAGCTAAGCGTCGGGGTCTTTTGAATCTGCCTACGTCGGCAGATGCACTTCCGTACTATACCAGCCGGAAGAACGTGGATTTGTTTGCCCGTCATAAGGTATTCACCGAAGCGGAAATTCGCTCCCGCTGTGATATTATGCTGGAAAATTACAGCAAAACCATTAACGTAGAGGCTTTAACTATGGTGGATATGGCCACCCACGATTTGGTACCCGCTGTATTTGCCAATATCCAGGCGCTGGGTGCGTCTGTGGTAGCCGCCAAGGGGGCTGTTGCCTGCGCAGATACCGGCGTTCAGGAGAAACTGATCTCAGAACTTTCCGCAAGAGCCCGCGAAATGTATGAAGCTTCGGAAGCGTTGAATGCCGTCATCGAGGAAAGCCACGGAATTACGGACGCCCAAGCGGCCGCTACGTTCTACAAAGAGAAGGCACTTCCGCTGATGACCGCTTTGCGGGAAGCCGCAGACGGCGCAGAGAAGATGATGGGCAGCAAGTATTATCCTTATCCCACCTACGGCGATATTTTGTTTAGTGTGCAGTAAATAAAATACCATTTTACCGGGCAACCTATTCCCAAAACCGGCGGGAAAGGAAGATTGCCTTGAAGCACAAAAAGAAAAAATCTCAAATTTGGCGCGTGGGTACCGGCATTGCGGCGGTGGGTGCCCTGTCTTATTGTGCAATCTCTCATCTGCTCACCCATAAATTAGTATCGGTGGCGTTGGACCGTAAAATGCCCAAAAGTTCTCCCGCTTCCCGGAAATGGCTTTCCGGCTGCAGCAATTGCGAGGATTTGCTGGCCACCTATGAAAAGGCCTCTGCGAGTTTGCAAGAAGGGGATTGCGAAACGGTGACCCTTACCTGCAAAGACGGGGAGAAATTAGTGGGTCATCTTCGCTGTTGCCGGCACCCGAAGCGGATCGTCATTGCTATGCATGGCTGGCGCTCCTCTTGGAACCGGGATTTCGGTTTGATTGATGCATTTTGGCGAAGCGTAGGTTGCTGTGTTTTGTACGCGGAGCAGCGTGGGCAGAATAACAGTGGCGGAAAATATATCGGCTTCGGCCTTACAGAGCGGTACGATTGTTTAGAGTGGATCGCTTGGGTGCAAAAGCGTTTCGGTAAAAAGCTTCCTATTTATCTTGCGGGGATTTCCATGGGCGCCTCCACCGTGTTAATGGCCGGGGGATTAGAACTGCCTGCTCAGGTACACGGCATTATTGCGGACTGCGGTTTTACGTCGCCGTATCATATTTGGGAACACGTGGTGACACGAAATTTACATTTATCCTATAAAGTGCGGGCCCGCATGGCGGACCGCCTGTGCCGGAAAAGAATTCGTATGGGTCCCGGGGATTATTCTACGGTACAAGCTATGAAGTCTGTGGGGGTGCCGGTTTTGTTCATTCACGGAAGTGACGATCATTTTGTACCTATTTCCATGACGTATGAAAACTATACAGCCTGCATTGCTCCAAAACATTTGCTGATTGTGCCCGGTGCAGACCACGGTATGAGTTATTTAGTAGATCCCAAAGCTTACGAGAAAGCCGTGGCGGCTTTTTGGGAAGAATTTGACTGAAGACATTGAAATTTCTCCGCAAATCTTGTATGATAAACATAGAATACATTTTCAACAAGGGGTGGCTTTATGGCGCGTCGGGGAAAAAATTTTATTGGGTTTATTGCGTTGCTCCTTTTGGTGAGCTTGTTTGCGGGATGTACGCTTCCAAATAATTTAACGGCACCGCCGGATCCTGCGGCATCCGCTGCGGGAAGTGAATCTACGGAGGCACCAAGCTCTATTTTACCGGATCAGCCGAATGCAACACCAACCGCACCTGCCGGCGGTACACCCGGTCAAACGGAGGCGCCGGATGTGCAAGTTTCGGTGCAGCCTACGGTAGTTCCTACGGTAATCCCTACCGTGAATCCTACCGGTACGCCCAGACCCATTGAAACGCCGAAACCTATTGTGGTGCCGACTTCCAACTTAACGCCTACGAAGGCGCCTACGGTAGCACCTACCACGCCGGCGCCCACCAAGACGCCTGCGCCTACGGCAAGCGGCAGTGGCACGGTTACAAAGGCGCAAGTATATTGCAGAAGTGTACTAAACCAAAGCCAGCAGGCTGCATACGATACGATCTATGCCGGTTTGTCTGATCCTTCTAAGATTGAAACGGCGACGGTGGATTACGAAACCGTCCACCTCATTAAAGTTTCCGTCAGTTACAGAGCTTCCTCTAATTTAGAAAAAGAAATCAAATTGATTTTATCGGCCATTCTAATGGATCATCCGGAGTTGTATTATTTGGATAAACAGTATACGTACTCCTATTCGGGTACTCGACTGACAGAATTTAGGATGTATACCCTGGATCGCAGCACGGCGCTTTCGCTTCGAAGTCAGGTGGAGAACGGCATTCAAGCCTACCAGCAGAAAGTCAGCCCCCATCAGGATCCTTACGAAATTGCCAAGCAGTTCTATGAATTACTGGCAACCAATATCCAATACGGACAGGACGGCACATCCCATGCGTACAGCATTGTAGGTGCTTTTGTAAACGGCCAATGTGTTTGTGAAGGTTTCTCCGAGGCGTATCAATTGCTTTTGAATGCCTACGGTATACGGGCCTTTACGGTGTCCGGAACGGCAGGGGGCGCCCACCAGTGGAATGCGGTGGAAATAAACGGCAAATGGTATTACACCGATCCGACCTGGGGGAACCTGAAGACGTTGGGAGAAAAGGATACCTATCCCAAGGAAGGCTATATCCGCGTCAGTTACGTTTATTTGAACTTAAACGCTGCTTTAATGGGCGCAGATCACACGTTAGATGAAACTTCCGCTTCTATGACAGCGGGACTGAGTTTCACCGCCACACAAGACAACTATTTCGTGCGGGAAGGTGGCTATTTTGCAAGCTTCCAGCAAAATGCTGTGGAAACTTATGTGAAGGCAGCCATTGCAGACGCGATTGCAAACAAACGGGAAACCGTGGGCATTCGCATGGGCAGTCAGCAAGCGTATGACAGTTTAGTAGATTATATCTACCGCAATCTTTACCGTGTATACTATGAAGCAGGGGGCCAGGATGCCGCGCTTTCCTATTATCCCGGTGACGTTACCTACACGGTGCATATTTCCATGCATTAACCTTTCAAGGAGGAATTTATAATGGCAGTTCGATTCAATGAAGATAAAGAAGTTGTAAAGCGCATTCAAGAAGGCTTAAAGAAGAAAGACGGCTACTGCCCTTGTCGCCTTCCTAAACTTCCGGAATATAAATGTATGTGTCAGGAATTTAAAGACCAGATTGCCGATCCGGACTTTGAAGGCTATTGTCATTGTATGTTATACTATAAGTCGAAAGACTAATATCCGAGGACGGTTGCATTTTGTACGCCAATTATCATACCCATTCTTATCATTGTCATCACGCCGGCGGGACGCCTGAAGATTACGTACAGGCGGCCATTCGCCGCGGTATGCAAATCATCGGTTTTTCCGACCACGTGCCGTATCCCTTTTCCAACGGTCACTGTTCCGGGTTTCGTATGGATCCGCAGGAACATGGCATTTACGTACAAGAACTGCAGGAACTTCGGGAACGGTATCGGGATCAAATTCAGATTTATATCGGCTACGAGGCCGAATATTATCCCAAAGAATTTCCGGCGATGGTGGAGAATCTAAACCAATATCCTTGGGACTATTTGATTTTGGGGCAACATTTTACCCACAATGAATACGACGGCGTCTATTCCGGTAGTAAGAAAGCCGATGAAGAAGAACATTTAGTACAATACGTAAATCAAATCATTGAAGGCCTTGAAACCGGCTATTTTTCCTGTGTGACCCATCCGGACTTGATTCGTTACCGTCAAGACCCTCAGATTTATCGACGGGAAATGGAACGGCTGTGCCGGAAAGCACTTTCGCTGCAAATTCCTTTGGAAGTTAATTTTCTGGGATTGGGAGAGGGACGAGCATACCCCTACGAGCCATTCTGGCAAATTGCAGGTGAAATGCAGGCGCCGGTGATATTCGGCTGCGATGCTCACCGGCCGGAGGCGCTTTTAGATGAGGATACGTACCAAAAAGCCTGCAGGCTACAGCAAAAATACGGCCTAAATGTACAGGAAACCTTTGCGTTTCGCCACCTGGGGAAAGGAACGACCCCATGAAAAACGGCTTCCTCCGCCTCCACGCCGGGGTGTTATTTCTTTATTTTACATTTATATTGATTCTTTGCGGCTTTTGCTATCATCCGCTGGTGCAAATTTTGGCGCTGGTAGGCGGACTTGCGTACTGCGGGCTGCTGTTCCCGGCAAAAGACTTCTGTAAAATGCTGGGTTTCTATCTCATTCCCGCAATTTTAGTCGCCATTACCAATCCGATTTTTTCCAATGCGGGAGAAACGGTTCTTTTCTATCTCAATCAAAACCCCGTTACCCAAGAAGCCTTTTTGTACGGCATTGCGATGGGAATTTCTTTGATGAACGTACTTTGTTGGTTTCGCATTTTCAATACGGTAATGACGACGGATCGGACCCTGCATTTATTTGGAGGCATTTTACCGAAAATGACTATGCTGCTCACCGTGACTTTGCGCACCGTCCCAAACCTTCGCAGAAGAATTCGGGAAACCCGGGAAGTACAGCAGGCCCTGGGGCTTTACGGAAAGGAACAAGGCTACGTGGCACGGCTTCGGGGAGAACTTTCCGTTATTCAAATTGTGATGGCTTCCGCCATGGAAGATGCCATTGAAACAGGAGACAGTATGCGTGGGCGGGGCTTTGGAAAACCCGGTGCCACCCGTTTTAGGAGAGATCGGTTCGACCTTTCTCAAGGGATCATCCTGGCAGGTTTGCTGCTTTTGTGGGGATGGTTGGGATTTTTGCTGCTGGAAGGTAGCGCGAAGATTCAGTTCTATCCGGTGGTAAATGCTACAATGGCAGGTTGGAAGACGGGGTGTTTTGGCATCGGCGTTGGTTTTCTTTGCTTTTTGCCTGCCGCATTGGAAGTGTATGAAAGGATACGGTGGAAATGGTACATATCCAGGATTTAACTTTTACGTATAATGGGTGTTCTGCGCCTGCGCTTTCCGAAATTTCACTGGATCTTCCGGAGGGCACATTCTCTGTGCTGGCAGGACCTTCCGGTTCAGGAAAGACCACGCTGCTTCGCCTGCTCAAAAAAGAATTGGCCCCTTACGGCACGTCTTCCGGCGACCTGCAAATCGGGAACGACGGATTCGTAGGTTTTGTAATGCAAAATCCGGACAACCAAATTGTGACGGACAAAGTCTGGCACGAATTAACGTTTGCCGGAGAGAATCTCGGCCTTCCGGAAGCATTGATTCAAAGACGGGTGGGAGAAATTGCTGCATATTTCGGCATTGACGAGTGGCTCTCCAAAGATACCCATGAACTGTCCGGGGGTCAGAAACAAATTCTCAATTTAGCCGCCGTGATGGTATGCGATCCCAGGCTGCTTCTTTTGGACGAGCCCACCGCTATGTTGGATCCTATTGCCGCCGACAATTTTCTGGCGCTTCTTCGGAAGATCCACCAGGAGTTGGGGGTTACGATTTTAATGGTAGAGCACCGTTTGGATGGGGTTTTGGCGCTTTCTGACCGGGTTCTGGTAATGGAGAAAGGTAAAATAGCGGCAGATTTCAAACCTACCGATTTTCTTCAAATGAGCCGTGCTTTTTCTTCCGTTGCCTCCGTTTTGCCGGAAACCATGCAGCTTTACCGGACGCTTGGTTTGGTTGAAAATATGCCGCTTACGGTGGGGGAAGGCCGCACTTTGATCCGAAAGCTTTATCCAAACCTATGCGGACAAGTTGCGGTGCCGGAGAAGCCCGCCAACAAAAACGTATGCGTAGAAGTCAAAAACGTATCCTTCCGCTACGCGCGCACAAGCCCCGACGTGCTCCGGGATTTCTCATTAACCGTATATTCCGGCGAATGTTACTGCCTAGTGGGCGGAAACGGCGTGGGCAAATCTACTTTGCTGAAACTGCTTTCCGGGGTGGCAAAACCTTACCGAGGGTGTGTGCGGGTGCAAGGAGCGGCCGCTATGCTGCCTCAAAATCCTAAATTGGTATTTTTGTCGGATACGCTGCAGGGGGATTATGAAAGTTATTTGCGGGCGCTGGGACGATTTGACGAAAACTCGATCCGAAACGTCGCTGCGCAATTGGGCATTTCCCATTTGCTTTCCCGTCATCCTTATGATTTAAGTGGCGGAGAACAGCAAAAGGCCGCCTTGGGAAAATGTTTGTTGGCAGGTCCACAAGTGCTTCTTTTGGATGAACCCACCAAGGGTTTAGATTTAGCGGCAAGAAAGGCATTGGGGGAGATTATTATCCAACTGAAACAAACCGGGGTTTGCGTCATTTTGGTTACTCACGATTTGGATTTTTGCAGTCAATATGCAGATCGCTGCGGTTTTCTGTCTAATGGTAAATTGATTGCGCAAGGGGAACCTCACGACTTTTTTACCGGCAACCGTTTCTACACCACCGCCGCCCACCGCATTGGGAGAGACGTATGCAAAAACGGCATTACTCCGGATGAAATCGGCGCATTTTTCATGGAACAAGGAGTGCGAAGATGACAGGTAAGCAACTTTCCCGCAGAATTGCCGTATTGGCAGTATTGATCGGCTTATCTACGTTAGGCCGGTTTCTGTTTGCGTGGCTGCCCGGCTTCAAACCATTAGGCGCGGTGGCGATTTTGGCGGGAATGTATATGGGGTGGCGTGCCGGCTTTTTGGTGGGGGCTTTATCTATTGTTGTATCTAATTTTTATTTTGGCCACGGGCCCTGGACGCTGTTTCAAATTGCTGCATTGGGGTTGATTGGTTTATTGGCGGGGGTACTGGGGCCTATTTTACGACGAAACCGCTGGATCGCTGCCTTCTACGGCGTCATCGCTGCGATTTTGTTCTCCGGTATCATGGATTTGTGGACCGCGATTTGGATGGATCATGGGTTCGTATTCAAACGCTATTTGGCTTTGACGGTTGCCGCCGGGCCTTTTACGCTGATTTACGCTTGCTCCAACGTCCTATTCTTATTGATCTTGATGAAGCCCGTGGGGAAGATGCTTACCCGCATGAAAGTGAAGTACGGGGTATGAGCGGCGTATGTAAGATGGCGTAAAAAGGATATTTACATACCGCAAAAATGCATTTTACATACTTTTTTGTTTTTGTTGTTGACAATGTTTGATGTTTGTGCTATTATGTTATCACTTTAGCAGAGTAAATTGCTAAAGGATTTATTTTTGAAAGGAAGTATTTGAATATGAAACGTGTAGGTTCTATGATTTTGGCTATCGTTATGGTATTGGCCATTGGCGTATCTATGGCAGGATGCAGCGGAGAAGTGAAATTGAATTTCGGTAAAGAGTTGGTTGGCGTAACTTCCCAGTTGGACGCGCTGAACGGTTTGAAGAAAGGCGATGCAGATATCGCAGTCATCGACTCTGTTATGGCAGGTTACTATATGAACCAAACGGAAGAATTTAAAGATTACCAAGTTTTGGACAGCGTTGTATTTGCAGAAGAGCAATACGGTATCGCTGCCAAGAAAGGTAATGAAGCGTTGATGTCCAAAATCAACGAAGCAATCATCGCTTTGGTAGACACTGATTACAAGACTGTAGCAGGCAAGTACGGTTTGACCACTGAACTTTTGGTAAAGGCTGACACACAGAATCCTTACGCAAGTGCTACGGACAATTCTTGGAACGACGTCGTTGCTGATAAGGAACTGATCATTGGTTATACCTTGTTTGCACCCATTGCGTATGAAGAAGGCGACGGCGCTGACAAGAAATTGGTAGGTTTTGATATTGAGCTTGCAGAAGCTGTTGTGAAGTATCTCAACGCCACGTACGAGACAGAAGTAAAGGTTACTTTCATGGTGATCGACTGGAACTCCAAAGAAGCAATGTTGGAGAATGGTACCATCGATCTTGTATGGAACGGTATGACCATTACGCAAGAGCGTGAAGCCGGTATGACCATTTCCGTACCGTACCTTGCAAACAAGCAAGTAGCCGTTATCGCAAAGGCAGATGCTGAGAAATACAACGCTGCAGACTATGATGAATTTGTAGAGCTTACCGCAGACGCCCTCATCACCGTTGAGAAAGGTTCTGCCGGTGAAGGCATCGTTGTAGACGCAGACGAAGAATAAGGAAATATTTAGAAGGAAAGTATTTAGATATTTATGGATTTTTGGGGCGTAATTTTTGATCTTTGCCAGGGCTTCAGTGTTACACTGAAGCTCTTTGCGCTGACTTTGGTATTTGCAATCCCGTTGGGATTTATATTGGCGTTTCTTTCTATGGTTAAATTCAAGCCGATCAGTTTCTTAACGAAGGTTTTTATTTGGATCATTCGGGGAACGCCCCTTTTGCTGCAATGTTTGTTGGTGACGTTTATTCCGTCCATGGTTTTTGACATTCCCAATAAGGATTTCCAATCTATGCTGGGGCTGCGCACTATGGCAGATTTGCAGTTCACGTTTGTATTGATTGCTTTTGTGATCAACTACGCTTGCTATTTTGCCGTTATCATTGAAGGCGGTATTAAGAACGTATCCATCGGTCAGCACGAAGCGGGAAAAGTCTTAGGTATGACCAAAGGCCAGATCTTCCGACACGTTATTTTAATGCAGGTGGTTCGGAAGATTACGGCGCCTATGAGCAACGAAATCATTACGCTGGTGAAAGATACGGCACTGGCCCGTGCTTTGAGCGTAATCGAAATCATCGCCATTGCCTTTGAGAAAGTTAATAAATATGCGGTGCTCAGTCCGCTGCTTTACACCAGCTTGTTCTATTTGGCATTCAGCGGTGTACTCACCATTCTTTTCCACTACATAGAAAAGAAACTCAGTTATTATTCGGTGTAAGAAGGGGAGGTACGTGTCATGAATATGTTAGAAGTTCAAAATCTTACCAAATCCTTCGGCAGCCACCAGGTGCTCAAAGGTGTATCTTTCTCCCTGAAACAAGGCGAAGTACTGGTTATTATCGGTTCTTCCGGCAGCGGCAAGACCACGCTCCTGCGTTGTCTGAATTTTTTGGAGCAGGCGGACGGGGGCAGCATTTCCGTAGGGGATGAGGAGATTTTTAATGCGTCAGGTAAAATGAATTTAAGTGACCACGCCATGCGAGATCGCCGATTGCATTTCGGACTCGTTTTCCAGTCCTTTAACTTGTTCCCCCAACATACCGTTTTGAAGAATGTGACTTTGGCGCCAACGTTGTACCAGACCGCGCAACTTAAGAAAGCGAAAGCCGGACGCAATGCTATTAAAGAGGCGAAAGCGGCAATCGAAACTCAAGGTCGCGCACTGCTTGAAATGGTAGGACTTTCTGAGAAAGTGGACGAATATCCATGCAGACTGTCCGGCGGACAGCAACAGCGTGTTGCCATTGCCAGAGCCCTTGCATTAAACCCGGATATTTTATGCTTTGACGAACCTACGTCGGCGCTGGATCCGGAATTGACAGGTGAAGTACTTCGGGTTATTCGTTCCTTGAAAGACCAGGGAAGAACCATGGTGGTAGTCACCCACGAAATGGAATTTGCCCGTGGCGTTGCAGATCACGTAATCTATATGGCGGACGGTATTATTGAAGAAGAAGGCACACCGGAGGAAGTATTCGGAAGTCCCAAATCAGAGAAAACCAAAGCCTTTTTGGCGGCAGGTTACAATCGGTAAAGTGATATTGACATTTTACCGGTTGGGCGATACAATATATACGCATTTTGTTAATATTAATGCATAAATATACCTTTGAAGGTAAGAAAGAGAGTGTTAAACTATGAAGAAGTTATTTGCAATTGTTTTATGTCTTGCAATGGTATTCAGCTTTGCTGCTTGCGGTGGCGAGAAGGACGATGACAAGCCGGTTTTGAAGATGGCGACCAACGCATACTTCCAGCCCTATGAATATTACGAGGGCGACAAGATTATCGGTATTGATGCTGAAATTGCTGAAGCAATCGCTGACAAGTTGGGTATGAAATTGGAAATCAAAGATATGGAGTTTGACTCTATTATCACCGCGGTTCAGGAAGGTTCCGTTGATTTCGGTATGGCCGGTATGACCGTACGGGAAGACCGTTTGGAGAAAGTGGATTTCACCACCAGCTATGCAAACGGCAAGCAGGTTGTTATCGTAAAAGAGAACTCTGCAATTACTTCTGTAGATGATTTGTTTGCAGAAGGTGCTACCTGGAAGGCAGGCGTACAGCTTGGCACCACCGGTGATATCTATGCTACCGATGATTTGGGTGAAGACCGCGTTACTTCTTACAACAATGCAAACAGTGCCGTTCTTGCTTTAATTGCAGGCGACGTTGACTGTGTTGTCATTGACAATGAGCCGGCCAAAGCATTGGTCAATGCCAATGAAGGTTTGAAAATTCTGGAAGCTACTTATGCGGATGAAGACTATGCAATCTGCGTAAAGAAGGGCAACACTGAGCTTTTGGACAAAATCAACGCAGCCATTGACGAATTGGTTGAAGACGGTACCATTGATACGATCATTAACAAGTATATTAAATAATCCATTTTGATAATCAACGATTGAAACAAGCCGGAGACGGTATCACATGAAGATGGATACGGTTCCGGCTTGTGTTTTTATAGCGAGTAAGGGATGAGCCCATGAAGCCAAAAGATAGAAAAAAGAAATTGCTCATAGAAGCAGGTGTAATTGCCCTGATTGTCGTTGTTTTCGCAGTAGTTGTTTTGGTAGACACGTTTAAGTTTAAAAACACCTATTCTTTGAAAGCCGATGAAGCGCAAGAAATTCTCAGTCAAACCTTAGCACTGATTCCGAAAAAACAGTCGAAGACTGCCAATGGGATTGTAGACAGAACCCATTTTACCGTGAAATCTGTAGAAGCGGGAGAGACGCGTGAGCAAATCCTGCATTGCGAATATGAAACGGTGGACGTGTTGGGGTTATATAACCAATACAAAAATGAATGGTTTGCGGATGCGTACGCATATTATTACAGCGAGACCAATCAGTCTATGGTCAATTCTGCAAAAGTTCGTCAGTACATGGATGAACAACTTTTAGCCAAACTGGATGAAGCTGAAACAAAAAGCGGCAGCATTGATATTCACGTCTATGAGCTTCAAAATAAGCCGGAAGGAGATGCCTACGTTATTTCTCATGCAGGCACGCTGTTCCGTATTTATCTAAGTAACGATGCATTGAATGGCGTTTTCGGCGGTATGGTGACGGTCTCGGACGACATTAAAAATACAAAAACCATTGACTACAATGGCCAGTCTGTGGATATTGAGAAGAAGAATACCATTCGCACCGGTCTTGCAGACTGTTTTGGCTTAAATAATTTCAGTAGTGCAAAGCCGGATGCTTCCCCTTATTTTGTCAGCCTTTGGAACGACTTCTGTGATGATTTCTATCTGAACTTTATTAAAGGTGCTAAGTGGACGTACTTGGCAAAGGGTTTGATCACCACTTTGGAAATCACCTTGCTGTCCGCACTTTTGGGTGTGCTTCTTGGCTTTATTTGTGCCATCATCCGCGTCACCCACGATAAGACGGGGAAGATGATGATTCCCGACCAAATTGTGCGTGTGTACTTATCCATTATCCGCGGCACCCCGGTGATGATCCAGCTATTGATCATTTACTTCGTTATCCTGCTTCCTGCAGGGGTTGCCAAGTTCCCCTCTGCAGTGATCTGTTTTGCGTTGAACTCAGGTGCATACGTAGCTGAAATTGTCCGTGGCGGTATTATGTCTGTAGATAACGGTCAGATTGAAGCGGGCCGTTCTTTGGGATTGAATTACATTCAAACCATGTACCACATCGTGGTACCGCAAGCATTCAAAGCGGTGCTTCCGTCTTTGGCCAATGAATTTATTACCTTGCTGAAAGAGTCTTCCGTCGCCTTCTACATCGGCGTTGCAGACTTAACCCAAGGCGGTTTGAAAATTCGATCCATTACGTACAGCAACTTTATGCCTTTGATTGCCGTTGCGGTGATTTACTTTATCATCGTAATGATCCTGACCAAACTGGTGAAGATTCTGGAAAGGAGATTGCGGAAAGATGAACGATAATATTATGATTCAAGTAGACGATCTGAAGAAACATTATTTAGACGGAAAAGTAAAGGCTTTAGACGGCGTTTCCGTGTCCATTTACAAAGGGGACGTAGTTGCCATCATCGGTCCTTCCGGTTCCGGTAAATCCACGCTTTTGCGGTCGTTGAATTTATTGGAAGAACCCACGGACGGTCATATCTATTTTGAAGGTGTAGACATTACGGACAAAAAAGTCAATATTAACGTACACCGTCAGAAGATGGGGATGGTGTTCCAACAGTTCAACCTTTTTCCTCATATGACCGTACTGAAGAACATGACGCTGGCACCGGTGAAATTGTTAAAGATTTCTGAGACCCAGGCGAAAGAAAGGGCTATGAAATTATTGGAGCGTGTAGGGCTTGCGGATCGCGCCGGCGCTTATCCGGCTCAGCTTTCCGGTGGTCAGAAACAGCGTGTAGCCATTATGCGTGCCCTTTGCATGCAACCTACCGTTATGCTCTTTGACGAACCTACCTCCGCCTTGGATCCCGAAATGGTGGGAGAGGTTCTGGACGTTATGAAGGAACTGGCGCTGGGCGGTATGACTATGGCGGTGGTAACCCACGAGATGGGCTTTGCCAGAGAAGTTGCCAACCGTGTCATTTTTATGGAAAACGGCAAGATCGTGGAAGAGGGGAGTCCTTCTGAGATATTCGACCATCCGAAGAGTGAAAGACTGCAGAGTTTCCTTGCGAAGGTTTTGTGAAATCCTAGATTTGAAGCGGTTTTTGAACGGATTCTAAACGGCATTCTATTGCCGGTAGAGTCCGTTTCTTCTTTCTCTACCCGGAACTTTTGTCACGGTGTACAGCCGTGGACAGCGGGTAGGTTGCGATTTTTCGGTAAAATATCGTATAATATGTTTTGCTTAGATTCAGTTGACGGAGGAAACAATTATGCATACAAAGGCTCAAAATAATGAGATTCCTATTTTCTTTGCAGTGGATGACCGCTATGTTCCGTACTTAGCAACGGCGATGCGTTCCATGATGGATAATGCATCGAAAGCCTATAAATACCGTGTATACATTTTGATTGACGCGCTGAGTGCACAGCATCGAGCTAACTTATTAGGGATGCAGAACGAACATTTTACCGTTGATTTTGTGAACGTAGGTGAGCAGCTGAACCGTCTGGGCACGAAGCTCCACATGCGGGACTATTACACCAAAGCGACCTACTATCGTTTCTTTATTCCGGAACTGTTCCCTCAATATGATAAAGGCCTGTACTTAGATTGCGACATCGTCGTACTAGGCGATATTGCCCAATTGTATCACTACGAACTGCAAGATAATTTGGTGGGCGGCATTCAAGAAGAAGTTATGTCGATTCCCGTGTTTGGTACGTATTCCGAAGTTGTGTTAGGCGTTCCTCGGGACAAATATTTTAACGCCGGCATCCTTTTGATGAATTTGGCGGAGATGCGCCGTATCCAAATTGACAAAGCGTTGGTGCGCCTGATGCATCCGTATCAGTTCTGCGTTGCTCAGGACCAGGATTATTTGAACGTGCTTTGCTATGAGAAAAGCGTACAAATTCCGCTTTCTTGGAACAAAACGGCGTTCCCGGATTCGGACAAAGGCGAACGGCCTAATCTTGTCCATTTTAAGATTAACTTTAAGCCGTGGCACTACAAAGGCACTGCTTTCGAAGACGACTTCTGGCACTATGCTGCGCAGACGCAATATTATGACGTGCTTCTTGCAGAGCGGGACGGATATACTCCGGAGCAAATTGCCATCGACGAGAAACAATATAACGGTCTGGTTGCCCTTGCGCAAGCGGAGACAGAAAAGGCTCAGCTTGAGGGCTATCAGTTGCCTACCCGTTTGTCCATACGCAACGTGGAAGAAGAAGCAAAACGCGTGCCGGAGAAATCTTCCGACCGCCTTGTGATCTTAGAGCGCATTGCAGAGTTAGAGCGAAAAGGGTTGTTTGATCAGGATGTAGAGAACGATCCGCCTACGCGTCCCATCGCGCCGGGTGAAGTGGATTACTTAGGCAAGAAATGGACGACGCGGGTGAAAACCCGTATTGCAAACCGTGTTGCCAAGAAGTATTTTGACGGCTGCATTGAGCGCGGTGAGTTAGTCATTAAAGCGGTCCACGGCATTGAAAATTATCTTTCTGTGGCGGACGGCGGTGCTATGATTACCTGCAACCATTTTAATCCCTTTGATAACTATGCCGTATATAAAGTGATCGAGCCTTATTTGGGCAAGAAACGGTTATATAAAGTCATTCGTGAAGGTAACTACACTTCTTTTGGCGGACTTTACGGATTCTTCTTCCGCAATTGCAATACGCTCCCGCTTTGTACTTCCATTGCTGTATGGCGGGAGATGTTAGGTGCTGTTGCTACTTTGCTCAAGCGCGGTGAGAAGATTTTGATTTATCCGGAGCAGGGGATGTGGTGGAATTACCGCAAACCCCGTCCGTTAAAGAGCGGTGCTTTCCAGTTTGCAGTAAAAGCCGGTGTGCCGGTACTTCCAATGTTTATTTCTATGGAAGATACGGATCGGGTTGGCGCAGATGGTTTCCCCATTCAAGCATACACGGTTCACGTGTTGCCGCCGATCTATCCGGATCCTACGAAGAGCAGTAAAGAGAACATCAAACGGATGTGCGAAGAGAACTACCAGGTTTGGAAGGAAACCTATGAGACGGTGTACGGCGAGCCGCTTACGTATACCACTGAATCCGGGGAGGCATAATTTTGCTGTACGTTGTTGTCATTCTCCTGGCGAATCTGCTGATTATTCTTGGAAATTTGCTTTGCACCGGCGATTGGGGCGCCTGGCTCTACGTTTGCGGATGTTCCGTGATGGCGACCCTGTGTGTCATTGCAGTGGACGGGCTTACGGCTTTCTTGATCCGCAGATTTCCGGAAAAGTGGTTTCGCCCCGGTCTTGCTTTGTACGAGGTTTCTTCCAAGGAACGGAAATTTTATCAAAAACTTGGAGTTAAATCCTGGAAAGATAAAGTCCCTGAACTGGGATTATTTACCGGTTTCCACAAAAGCCATTTGGCGGCGCCTAAAGATGCCACTTACTTGGGTCGTTTTCTCTTGGAATCTAATTACGGTGTCGTCATTCACTGGATCAACGCTTTGTTTGGCTTTTTGATTCTGGCGATTCCCGGTCTTGGTGGCATTTCCTGCACGTTGCCGGTTGCTTTGGTCAATTTTGTGCTGAGTTTAATGCCGGCGATGATTCTCCGGTACAATACGCCGGGATTGCTTCGCCTGTACAGAAGAGCGCAGGGGGCGTAATGGACTTCTATGATAGTATCAATAAAAAGTTAAGAAATGGTTTTGCGCAGTGAAGAATAGTATTATCCCTTATATAAAAGACCAAATTGCACGTCATCCCGGTATGCAATCCCGGGATATTTTAAAGATGTGCTATCAAGGCGCATACGGTGGAGATCATTTACTGACAGACATAGCGAAAGCAAAAGATTATTTTGATCAAGAGTTTGGTAGTGTTATACCAAATGATGAGCCTTTACACGAATTGATTTCTCCGGAAATGGCTCGAATAAACTTGCGGGCTTGGAAGAAGGCAGGACTCCCGGGAGAATGGCTTTTTCGCCTTTTTACCCTTTCTGTCGGGATGCCTAAGACCGGAAATCTGCGTACGTATTTGGACGAGGCGGAAACCTTGAATTTCCCCGGATTTCGTGAGGCTCGTGTGGAATATGAACAACAAGGTTGCCCCGGTGTGCACCACAGTGACGTATATCGGAAGCTGGAGCAACCGGCCTATCGGGTGGTGAATCGCCGATTACTTAGGCTGATTCCGGTTTTGAAACAGGCTACACTTGTAGAAGGGGAGCGTCCCCACGTGCTTGCTATCGACGGACGCGCAGCTTCCGGAAAGACGACCATGGCAGAACAGTTGGCCTATATTTTGAATGGCACTGTGATTCATCTGGATCACTTCTTCTTGCCGCCGGAACTTCGTACACAGGCGCGATTGGATGAACCCGGCGGGAATATTCATTACGAGCGTTTCAAAGAGGAAGTACTTCCGTATTTGCGTAGTGCAACGTCTTTCTCCTATCGCCGATTTGATTGCAGCCAAATGAAATATGGTGAGCCTGTGACCGTGCCGGAGAAGCCGTGGCGTATTGTAGAAGGCAGTTACAGCTTGCATCCTGCTTTCGGACCGTATGCGGACGTTACCGTATTTTCACACGTAGATCAAGACGAGCAAGCTCGGCGGATTCTTGCAAGAGACGGAGCCGCTTTTGCGCAAGTTTTCCGGGAACGATGGATTCCATTGGAAGAAAAATACTTTTCTGCATATCCCGTTGAGCAAGCGGCAGACGTTCGGTGTGCCAACTAGGGGTGAAAACGTTTAACGGTCAGGTTTGCAACCCCCTTCCGGCTGTGTTATAATACCGCCGTTATGCGTACACCTTTTCATGATTTAAGTAAATTTGAACGTTTTTTGTGGGGGATTTCCTTGCTGGTGATCGTCGCTTCCTTCGTGCTGTCCGGTGGCGGGGACTGGCTGTCGGCCATTGCCTCTTTAATTGGCGTGACCGCCCTGATCTTTGTGGCAAAGGGATATGTAATCGGACAGGTGCTCACCGTGGTCTTCGCTGTCTTCTACGGCTTGATTTCTTTCTACTTCGGCTACTACGGTGAAATGCTGACGTATCTTTGTATGACGGCGCCTATTGCAATCGCTGCGATCGTATCCTGGATGCGCCATCCATTTAAAGGCACCAAAGAAGTAGAAGTGGGAGATTTGAAGTTCAAAATGGTAGTCATTTTGTTTGTTTTGGCGCTTCTGACCACGTTCGTATTCTACTGGATTTTGAAATGGCTTCATACTACCAATTTAATCATCAGCACCATTTCCGTCACCACCAGTTTCCTGGCAGTGGGACTAACGGTGCTTCGAAGCCCTTATTATGCTTTGGCGTATGGTGCTAACGATATTGTACTAATCGTATTGTGGGTGCTTGCTACCCTGGAAAATATTTCCTATCTGCCTATGGTACTTTGTTTCGTGATGTTCCTTGCCAATGACCTGTATGGTTTCTATAATTGGTGTCGCATGCGAAAAGGGCAGCGAAAGGCTTTATCGGTAATGTAGACGCCTTATGGCTTTCTCCAATTCATCAATGGATTGGTAGCGCTGGGATGCTTGAATGCGGAGACATTTTGAAATGATTTTACCGGCACGCCCCGGTGCGATGTACTCTGTGGGATGGCGACCTGTGAGCATTTCGTTCATCAGTACGCCGATTGCGTAAATATCCGTAGAGGGCAGGGATTGACTCAGCCCAAATTGTTCCGGCGCCGCGTAGCCGATCGATCCTAATGCTATGGTGTCGCCTTCCATATCAGGACGGGAAATGCGCGCGATATTAAAATCGATGAGTTTCAGTACGCCGTCGCAAATCATCATATTAGAGGGTTTGATATCCCGATGAATAATATTTTTTTCATGCAGAAAACGGACTGCGTTTAAGAGCATTTTACAAAAGTCCAGTACTTCCTTCTTGGAAAGCGTTCTATCCTTCATATATTGTGCGAGGGTTTCTCCCTCTAAAAATTCCTCAAAAATCATCCCTTTCTCCGGTCCGGAATACACGCCGTAAATTTTGGGCAGATTGGGATTGTTGTGATTTTGAAGCGCTTGGTACACTTCGTCATTGGCGTTGGTGGACTCAATAACAAGGAGATTGTTGCCTGTGGCAGTGTGCCGGTAGCGCACCAAAGTAGCCCCGTTGCTTTTTCGAATCAAAACGGGGTCGACATAATATTGTTCTAACATTCTTTGGGCAAAATCCAACTCGTTCATCATCACTTCAGCGGTTCTTCTCCATTCTTCTGTAATTCTTCCTGGATGCGGGAGAGGGTAAAATGGTTATTGATGCCATAAATTAAGCATCCGTCCCGGCGTACTCTGGGGTAGAGAATGGCGTGACCAAACAAGCGAAGCGCCAGCTGGCAGTCTGTGAATGGCGCTTCTAATGCAATTAAAATGCGCAGTAATTTGTCGCGGGAAGGCACTTTGGTGCCGGCAACAACTTGATGGAAATACACCGTATCAAAATCGCTGTTTCGGATGATGGTTGCTTTCTTTAATCCGGAACGGTCAATTAAGTCCGCTAAGAAGGCATGCGGTTTCATTTGCACAAGATCTTCTTGGTGTTCCTTCCAAAAGGTTTCAATGTCAGTTTGTTTCAATGCGTTCAGCAATTCTTCTGTGGTCTTCATTTTCTTTGCTCCTATTGTTTTAGTATATATGGAATATCGTTGTCTATTGCATAGGTATGGGCGTAGCTATCTTCCGTAACAGTGAGCGAAAGGTTTGGACAATCTCTGAATGCTCCGTTTTGTATCGTTGTTAAAGTGTTGTACGTGATCAATGTTGTAAGCCCTGTGCAGTGATCAAATGCATAACTGTTTATATAGGATGTTTGCGGCGCTAACGTAACCGTTTGAAGATACGGGTTTTTGCAGAAAGCATTTGAGTAAACATTATCGGTTGTGTTGGGAAGTGTATAAGAAAGATCCTTCTTACCGCCGGGATATACCCATAAAGTGGAATTGCTATTCCACGTATTTTTTTTGAAAAGAACACCATCCTGACTCCAATACACCGGATTTCCACCGGCTACTTGTATTTGCTCCAATTTTGGCATGTAGGCACAAAACATATTTGGGAGTGTAGTTACAGTTGCAGGAATCGACAAAGCGGTGATTGCAGTGTTGTCAAATGCACTGCTTAAAATTGTTGTTAAAGAAGTGGGCAGATTGACCGACTGTAATTTACCGCAGTTTGTAAAGCAAGATGCAGGGATCGTCTTAATTTCATTAGACAATCGAACTGACTGCAAATTATCGCATTGGGAGAATGCTTCTGTTCCCAAAGTGGTGACAGAGTCTCCCATCGAAACAATCTTTAAATCAGAACAGTTAGAAAATGCGTAGTCACCTATTATTTGAATGGAATCCGGAACGTATACTTCCTGAATGACGTCGTTGTTGTAGAATGCTTTGGTTGCTATTTCGCAGACCTGTACGCCATTTAGCTTTGCCGGAATGGATACGGTTTTGGCGGCGCCGGAATAATTGGTGATGACCGCTTTGTTGTTGGAAATCCTGTATGTGTATAAAGTTTCATTTTGGTCCGGCGTTTTTGTAGGAATGGCGGTTTGTGTAGGCGCTGTCGTCTGCGTGGGTACTACCGTTTGTGTAGGCGTTGTCGTCTGCGTGGGTACTACCGTTTGTGTAGGCGTTGTCGTCTGCGTGGGTACTATCGTTTGTGTAGGCGTGGCCGCTGCTGTAGGAAAAGCTGTTCCTGTAGCTGCAATGGTTGCAGTGGGTGCCTTCGTCACAGGCCCTGCAGTAGGCGCAACCGTGGTGGAAATAACCGTTGTTGGAATGCTGCTCGGCACGTCATCCGTCTCAACCGGCGCGGACGATTCGACAAGTGTAAACGTTTCGGTGGGTAAAGCGGAAAGAATTACTTTATTGCGATTTTTTGAGGGTAGGAATATGCTTGCCAGAAGTACAATGATCAGTAAAATGGCTGTAGGAACAAGGATCTTATACCATCTCCACTCAACCGTAGAATTGGAAGGGGCAACGCCCACAACGTCCAGTTGCTTGAAACACGCTGGACAAAACGTAGATGAAATTGGTAATTCTTCTCCGCACGATGGGCAGTGCTTGGTTTCCATGATCCGCTCCTAAAAAATACTACAACCAACAAGGTATTTTACGCAAGAACAGAAGGCTTTGTCAATAGTATGCCGCTGGCATATTTCCTTTGAAATTTTACTGTGCTACGATACAATCAAACTATCAAGGGGGCTCTGTATATCCAATCGTGCAGAGCTTGCTTCACTGTTTATAGGAGAGGAATAGCTGAATGACCAAGAAAAAAGCGATTGTTATCAGTATTTGTATCGCAGTGCTGCTTTCTACGATAATTGTTCTTATTTTTGTATGCGCACCGTCAAATTCCGGCGAAAAAGAAGCGATTCGATCGCTTCGGCAAACGCTTCAAATGCCATCTACTCTGGTAGAGGGTGAAGAAACACCTTTGGTAATTACGTATATAGAAAAACGTAG
The DNA here is from genome assembly GCA_017935905.1 of Clostridia bacterium. Taxonomy (GTDB): domain Bacteria; phylum Bacillota; class Clostridia; order UBA1212; family UBA1255; genus RGIG9099. Next base: position 79,895 of record JAGBGO010000064.1, read on the forward strand.
CAATTATAAATTTGTTTCCTTTAAGAAAAATAAGGACGGAACTGCAACGGCAAAAGTTCGGGTAACCGCACCGAATCTTTATGAAGCCGTTAAAATTGTTGAAGAAAATACAGATACGTTCAGTGAAACAGAAATACAAAACCGGTTAGTTGAAGCGATGCAACAGCTCCCAGCGATTCAAAAAACGGTAACGCTGGTTTTTGTGAAAGAGCAAGGGGTGCTTCAACCTGAACTTACGTCTGAATTTTTAGATGTTTATTACGGCGGAATTATACGTTTAAGAGAAGAATTACTCAACAAACAGGAGACGGTGACGCACTAATATGAAAAAACGTTTTCTTTCTTTATTCCTATTTTTTATTATTCTTTTGCAAGTATGTCCTTTTGCTTTTGCAAAGGAAAGTGACGTCAGCGAACACAAAATTTGTGTAAATTGCGATGGGATTTTTATGGATATGACTGTCCTGAAAGGCGATACACAAGAGTATTACGCACCGATTACGTGGCTTTCCTATTTTGGTCTTATGCAGTACGTTGAACAAAATGGATTTTATAAGTTTTATTATCCCGGACAAGAAAAAAACGACGATTTTGCAAAACGTATATGGATCGATAAAGAAGGAAACGGTTTTGACGTTCGTTACTATCGAGACACATATTCGTGGTTTGATGAGGCCAGTTCGTACTATGAATGGGCTAAGCGCTCTGCTAAAGCCCTTTCGGAACAGTCTATGACGCAACTTCAAAAAGAATGGCATATTACACAAAACAGTATAGAAGAAAATAAATCCGATTATAAAAACTCTTTCTCTGTGCTTTCCGGTAATTTTAGCAAGTCTTTTCAATATAAAGACATGCTATATTTGCCTTTATCTGAGTTGTTACCTTTGATGAACGCACAAATTGCCATCAGTGATGACGGGGTGCTTTGTATATTGCCAAATTACATATCTCTTTCTCAAGCTCTGTACGGAACGGAATTTGGAGATTTGATTTTTGATGCGGATTCGGACATGGCAGCCAGTGAAGTAGTCAGTGTTGGCGGATGGATTTCAGATACATTGTTTAACTTTAGAATTGATCGTTTAGACGTAATTTGGAATACGGGACGCATTCAGGACTACGAAGAAGTGTTCAAATCTCTTCTTGTGGAGAATAAAGCATATTTGTCCCGCTATGATGATTGGCAAACGCCACATGATCGAATGCGAGAGCAATCAGCAGTATCGTTTGAACAACATGAAACTTATATGGATAAGTTGGAATTTACCCAGGGTCGATTTGAAAATTTAGGTATGATTGCAACCTCGCTTTCAAATGGTAACTCACTTTACGAAGGCATCGGCAATCTTTTTACCGGAGCGGCTTATGTTTTTGAGGGTGCCGGTAAAATATTAGATTATCATGCATCGTATGTAAATCAGGTCGAAGACCATCGCATTATGTTAAGTTCTGTTTATGACTATAATGCTGAGTCGAATCCGCCATCCCGTCAAGCTGCTAAGAATATACAAGCTTTATACGGTCGGGATTTTTCGGACAAATCATTAAAATTACTTGAAGAAGGATTGTACGATTTTATTTCAGATCAATTGATGGATAAAGCATTAGAGGGTTTGGTTGAACCGTATGCGATGACCGTGAATATCCTAAAAACATTTCTTTCTGAAGATTTTGAAGTCGTTCATAACTCTTCGTTGCTTTATGTAATGGATGCAACCACAGAAAAGGCTTTTGACGTGTATCTTTCCAGAAAGTACAGCGATTTGTATGATCAAAAATCCTTAAACGACTTACGCCTGTCTGCCATTATGGCGTTATTAAGTTCAAGATATGCATATTCAAAATTATGGAGCGAAGACTATGAGAAGATTCCGGAAATTGATGCGCTGTTACAAAAATTGTATTTAGCCGCTGATGGTGTGGCTTGCGATTCTTCGGACTACTATAAACCTAAAATGTATGAGTTGAAAAAGAACGTTGGGAAATTGCAGTGCGTTTTACACCTTACGGGGGATCGCCCCGGTCGTACGCGCTACTGTAGTGCGCTTGAGGCTCAGTATTACGCGGATGAGAAAAATGGATATAGTATCCAGCAAAAGGGGAAAAAGTTCTTTTGCGTAGATAGTCAGGGTTATAAAACTTTTGACTTTGATTCCGGTGAGAAACAAGTTACTTATGTATATAACGGTGTCCTCTGGACGAAGAAAGATGACGTATACACGTTGCGCAATGCATACAACGGAGAAATTGTTTTCAATACGGCAGAAAATCCCAATGTGCATGTCTTAGTCCCTCAATATGCGAATGATCCTTTGTTCAGGGACGGATACGTTTTTGCGTATTCGAAGGAAGAATCCTATGATGGCGTCGTGTATAAAATTGGGTATATGAGCACCCAAGGTGAATGGATTTCGGAGTTGTCTGAAATGCATCCGATTCTTGCAACCATACGTGATGCGGCTACAGTAAAGTACTTCAAAGAATCTCTTTCCTATAAGGGAGATGGCATTGTTTCTTTCTCTGTTGAGGGTATCTATTATTTATACAATATTTTAACCAATACTGTGCATGAAATTAAAGCTACCGGCGAGGTTTCTAATTCGGACATTGACGATATTCTATCCTGTACGGTGGAGTTTAGAGATGGTGTTGCAGTGGGCAGCTACGGTCTGGGTTGGTGGATCAGCAGTTGGGCAAAATATTATAAACTTTATGCGGATGGAACGATTGACAGTATTCCCCTTGATTATAGTGGGAAGTTAAATGAAAAAATAGGCAATCTCTATTTCGATTTTGCCGCCAATAAAGTGGTTTCACTTGGCTACACATATCATCAGGATGGCTTTTCTGTATTTGATTCTAAGGGCGAAATCTTGTCGACCTATGAAAATTTAGAACCGGCAAAAGTTCAGGGATTTTATCACAATGGGCTGGCACAACTCGTTGTAGAGAATAAAGAAGGTACGGGATATTATACCGTGCTCAATGCCTCTGGCGAACTATTGTTTGAGCCAATGCTGATTGATGCACAAGAAATATTTGATGTACGGGGAAACCGTATAGCTACATGGGGGTATGGCGAGCCGGGCCGATATATCGTTGTGGATGATGCGGGGGAAATTGTATTCGAAGTGGAAAACGCGAAATCCTTTGATATTAACAATGGAATTATCCAATATAAGCTGTCTGAAAAGGATTTATACATATATCACAAATTGGAAAATAATTAAGGAGTGTGCATGATGAAAAAATTATTCGTTGTAATTCTAACCCTTTGTTTGGTGTTTGGTGTTTTTGCGTGCGGAGAAGGTACTCCGAATATGGAACTCACCGCAAAAGAAGGTGAACCGGCAAACGGTTTTTTATGGGAAAATAATTATAGTGAAATTACGATTACCGGATATGTAGGAAGTTCAAATGATATTGTTATCCCCTCTAAAATCAACGGTAAACCGGTTACGCAAATTAAAAAAGACGCTTTTGATGGCTTTGCGGCGATGAAGAGCTTGGTTATACCGGGAAGTGTGAAGATCATAGACAATGCTTTTAGTGATTGTACCGGTCTTAAAAATATTACGTTAAGCGATGGTCTGGAAAGTATGGAAAGCGCTTTTGGTGGTTGTACAGCCTTGGAAACTATTGTAGTTCCTAAAACTGTAAAAAAGATGCGCTATGCTTTCTCCGGCTGCACAAATTTAAAGACAGTAAATGTACCGGAAGGAATCACGGAACTTACAAATACTTTTAAGAACTGTGCGTCCATCGAAACATTGGTTTTGCCGGACAGTTACGTACGTTCTTTTGATGTATCCGGAATGAAGAATCTTAAAAAACTTACAATGTCGGAAAAAGGCTTACAGGCAGCACTTAAAGAGATACACACGGCTACGTGGGCAGTCGAAACAGATACAAGTTTACCGGAGTATCAAGATTTGTTGGCGCAAAAAAATCATCTGAAATTCAACAGCGAAGAACAGCGTGTAACTCTTTTTGACCAAAACATTGGAGATTACACTTACTTCTTTGCGGGTGAAGAAACTGTTGATGATGGCATTCACAGTGTTTATGGGGAAAAAATTACAGAAGGCATAAAGACTTACCAAAACATTTATTTTTCCGCTTATCGCTGCGATGACTGGAGTTTTGATACAAATGATTGGTGTGTAATCAAAGAATGTCATACGTACGAAACTGTTTATACTTTATTTGCTTCTTCTTATAACGAGGATATGCCAGACACAATAGAAGTGAACGGACAGACGTATTCTGTCGCGAATGGTGTTATGAATTGGTACGAACGTCCGTATTGATCAGTATGCTCAAAGTAAATTGGAATTTATGATTGAAGTGTTACAATAGGTATATGACTATTTAAGGAGTAGACATCATGAGAAAAACAAAATTATTATCATTCGTTCTTGTTGTTATGCTTGTTCTAGCGTATTGTGCGCCGATTACGTCTGTTTTTGAACAGAGAAATACAGTGCAAAAACCGTATGCGGTTGATATGGATGATCCTTTTTATGCGAATCATGTAAGTAATTCGGTTACGCCGGAATCTAGTAGTCAAGATCAAATGCAGTTGACGCCCGTGGATGGCTTGTCTCCGGAAATGGCGGAACAATACGAAGCTGACGGCAGTATTGCTGAACGCCAAACCTATATGACGTCAATCGAAACGGCAAATAAGCCATATTACTCTGTTTTTAAAACTGATTATGCGGTGAATGTTTCTAATATTGCAAATATTATTCCTTCTACGAATCCGGCGAATATGCCGACGAAGGGAAACGCAAATGTGCTGGTCTTTTTGGTTGAATTTCCGGATGCATTACATCCGGAAACTGATACTGTGGAGAAAGCAGACGATGTTTTCTTTGGAGAAGAAGATTCTTTGAAAAGTTTCTACTACAAATCTTCTTATCAGCAATTAACAATTGATGGTGACGTTCAAAACTGGTATATGGCTGCACATGAACGGGATTACTACGTGCAAAATGGCATTGGTACATTGTATACAGAAGTGTTGGATGCTTTTGATGCTACACTCGATTATTCTGATTATGACGCGGACAATAACGGTTATATGGATGGTCTGTATTTACACTTTACCGGCGACAATAGTGGTTGGGGAAGTACGTGGTGGAGTTATGTAACCTATTTGTTTAATAAAACTTATGATGGCATTTCTGTTGGTTCCCGTGCTTGCTTATTACATACTTTGGACGTAAGTACAGTGCTTCACGAAAGCGGACATTTGTTAGGGCTTCCCGATTATTATAGTTACACAATTAAAGGCATTGCAGGCAACTACAATTGGGTTGGATCTGATGATGCCATGATTGCAGGCAAAGGTGACCACAATGCCGTTTCCAAAATGTTGCTTGGCTGGATTGAGCAAGTTAACGTATATACGAAAAATGGTTCTTACGAGCTGCAAAATTTTGCAGAAACCGGTGATGTTGCACTGGTTTACCCATTCGGCGAAAGTTCCGGCGATAGCTTTATTGTACTTGAAAAGTCGGACGGTATGTTGGGTACGTCGGTGCTTAAAGCATTTCGCGTTAATGCCGCTACCCAGGAAACACTTTCAGGGGAACCCTACTACATTCATTCTAATATGTATGGAGAAGTTCCGTTTGTAGAATTGATTGCGGAATTGAGTGCGGGTGATGCAATAACACCTTATGATGATCGTTCTTCTACCCACTACTATAATGAGAAAACGAACGACAATACATTTTCCGGCATAACGATTTCGGTTGACGATCATGGCTTGAAAAAAGATTCCGTTACTTTCGATTTGCTTATAGAAATGGTGCCGTCAGTTGTTGAACCGCCGATCGTTCATACCTCCGTCGGTATCAACCAGATTACGGCAACGATCGATTATTCTGTACCGTTCTCAATCAATACAGATATTGTTCCATATTTAGTGGATGAAAATGGACAAAAAATTGCAAAAATGAGTGTTAAAGCTATTTATACAGAGAATGGCGGTTACTATTTGGAGAAGGCTTCTTGCGTATTGCGTGTGGCCAGCTACCAAGAGTGGGGTTTTGACGGTAAAAACGAAATTATCGTTGGCTCGGATCAGGATTACTTGCTGCAACCCGGAAAGAAATATACGATTGCAATTCCGGAAGGTGCTTTTAGAACGGTTATGGGTGATATAGAAGCGTTTACAATTGATATTGTAGCAGATGATACAGCTGTGCAGGATTTCAACTATCAAAAAGTTACTACTTTTGATCGCTGTAGCGAGTATATTACACTTGCAGATGGTCGTGTGGCGTATGCTTACGTAGATGGGAGTAGCACACGCTCGCTCAAATTGGCGATTTTGGATACGGATATGACACTTACGGAATACACGCTGGTTGAATCCGGTATGTTGGGATATGTGGGGATTTGCCAGTTGTCGGATGAATCTATTTGTGTTTCTGCGCAAAAGAGTAATGGAATAACAATGTTTTATAAGTTTTCTTTAGATACGTATTCTGTTGAAAAATATATTTCCGCCAATGCTGATCTTGGAAGCTGGATGGTACACCGTGCAACTAAAGATGGTTTTTATTTTGTCCGTGATGATAATCGTTACAATCTTTATTATATTGATAATAATTTAGAAAGCATTACCAATGTTAAAGAAAAAATACCTACCAGTGACAGATTTTATGTGGTGGATGAAAATATTATTTTGAATACACGTCTTGCTAACTCTACAACTGAGCTTTTTGAATTATATGACAAAGAAGGAACTCTTTTGGTGAAAAATGAAATACCAGTATTTTTTAACGAAAAAAAGATACTTGATATTGACACTGATGGGAAAGATGTGTTTGTCGCATATTATGATATTGCATTAGAAAAATATGGTGTTCTGATACTCAACACCCAGCTGGAGAAAAAAGCATATTGCGTATTGAATTTTGCTGCGCAGCCTTGTCATCAAAGTGGGAAATTTGAATTTAAGTGTTTAGATGATGGTTACTATTTCAGCTATGCGTATATACGGCAATATAATCCCAAAGGTATCGTGGGTATGTTTAATACGGAAAATTATGAACAGGGAATACTAATGGATTCGATGTTTAATGTTAAGAGTATTTTTGACGTTTCCTATACGGCTAGTGCTGCCGTTTTGGGAAAAACACAAAAACAATATGTTGTTGGCGATGAGTATGGTTATTATGTTGTAGATTGTGATTTGACGGCTACGCAAAATAGCGTTGTACTTGAATCGGATGTGTATGATATTGATAATAATAACTATACTATTACGAAAGTACCGGAAAACACCACGATAGAAGAATTTTTGCAATTTATTTGGGTAAACAGTGATGACTGTCATTATGAATTTTTTTATACGCACGCTGTTAGAACAAAAAAAATAGAAAGCACGCAAGTTCTTTCCTGTAAGTACGAGCTGCATTTATATAATGCGGACAGGACGTATGGTGTAATATACACATTCCCTGATTTGCCCCTTGATTATGATTCGAAATTTAATGTAGGTGGTCTGGGTAATTTGTTGGATACGAGTATAGAAACAGATAAGGTAATGATTATGCCGGAGTTTGTGAAACGTGTATACTCATCAAAACGTTATAATTATGTGGAAAAGTTGGTTACATCTGCTAACATCGAAGGATATTTGGGTACATCCTCGTTCCCAAATGTTAATGAAGTTGTTTTGCAAGAGGGTTGTACAGCTGTATATTACGCCGCATTTGCTTCTTGCAAAAATTTAGTGTCAGTATCTTTACCGGGCACTTTGACAACTATTGGACGTGAGGCTTTTGAAGATTGTATATCATTGAAAACAATATCTTTACCTCATTCACTTGTTACTATCGACTATGGAGCTTTTGAAAATTGTACAAGTTTAAGAGAAATTGTGATCCCGGCTTCTGTTAAGAAAATTGGAAATTATGCATTTACTTGTCATAGTGACTTTCTGCAGATTACGTATTTAGGTACACGCGAACAATGGGATCAAATTGATTTTGGTTCGTACGATTGGGAATCCGATATCGGTGATCGCATTACTTTCGCCGGCACCGGTGTCTATCAAGAAGTGCCTGAATTTAAGTTTACGGCAGCGTCTCTTACGCTGTATGACAATCTTGAGTTAAATTACAAGGTTGATCGACGGTTGTTTGAGCATGCGGGTTATGTACAACCTTACGTGGAATTTACTTTTAACAATGAGGTTACTTACGTTTCGGAGTATACGACAGATGGCGATTACTACGTGTTTAATTTCCCCGATATCTCACCGGAGAAGATGAACGATAAAGTATATGCAACCTTGTATGCAAGAAATCGCGGTGTCTTATATAACACTGAATTATCTGAGTATAGCGTAGCTACTTACTGTTATAATACTTTAATGAACTATTCCGGAGATGAATATGCAGAACTGCGCACGCTTTTAGTGGATCTGTTGAACTATGGCGCGCAAACGCAGCTTTATACCAATTATAAAACAGGAAAGCTCGCGAATGCTTCACTTACCGATGCGCAAAAAGCATGGGCTACAGTTTCCGCACCTAAACTTGAAACGGTATTAGATAAAGAATATACAACTATTGAAAATCCGTCTGTCGATTGGCTTGGTGCCGGTTTGAATTTGCAGAATTCCATTACACTTCGTTTTAAAATCGCAAAGACGGATCTTGATGGATTGAAAGTAAAAGTCACGTGTTCTTCCGGTACTTGGTGGATTGACAGTAGCTTGTTTGAAGAAACCACAGATGGCTATTACATTTATTTCAGTTGTATGGATGCTTCACAGCTCCGTGAAACACTTTACTTGACGGTGTATAAGGATAATACCGTAGTAAGTAATACGATTCGATATAGCATTGCTTCTTATGTTTATTCAAAACAAGATACGGAAGATGCGAAATTATATAATTTGTTAGAAGCTATGATGAAATACGGCGATTCTGCGTACGCATATACGCATTAAGAAAGGAGAATAATGATGGAAAAAAATACATTTTGCGAACCGGAAATGGAATTGATTCTGTTTGAGTGTGACGTGATTACTACCAGTGGTGGTCAAAGCGGCAACACGGGTAGTTCGGGGGGCGTTGTACTTCCGGACGACATTTGGTAAGATTTTTCAAACATACAAGGTGGGTATAGAAGTGAATTTCGCTTTTATACCCGCCTTTTTTCTTCCATTTTACCCTCATCCATGCTATAATACCCTCGTTGGACAACCCCACAAAGGAGTACATCTATGCTGGTATGTCTTGATATTGGTCTTTGGCAAATACCGCCCTTGGATTGCCTTGGAATCGGCGGTGATTTTTATTCAAAGACAGTTTGGGCGCCATTGATCGGAATGTCACGCTGATGATTGCTGGTGCGATGGGTGTTCTACGGTTAAGAAAGGAGTCGCGTATGATTCGTTATGAAATTGAAGGCGGCAATTTGCCGGTTGTGATTTGCTATCCCGAGGAAGGGCAAACCCTTTGTACCCAAAGCGGTGCTATGAGCTGGATGAGTCCCAATATGGAAATGGAAACTCATGCAGGCGGCGTGGGGAAGGCCTTTGGCAGAATGTTTTCCGGGGAATCTATTTTTTTGAATGAATACACGGCGCGAGGCGGCAGCGGCATGATCGCCTTTGCCTCCGCTTTTCCGGGCTCTATCATTCCGTATCAGGTGACGCCGGGAAACAGCATCGTGGTGCAAAAGCGGGGCTTTCTGGCTATGGAGAAAGGTCTGGATTTGTCCGTGTTCTTCCAAAAACGGTTCGGTGCCGGCTTGTTCGGCGGCGAGGGTTTTATTATGCAGAAAGTTTCCGGGGACGGAATGGTGTTCCTGGAGATTGATGGCTCCTGTAAAATGCTGGAATTGAAAGCAGGGGAGAGCATTTTGATCGACACCGGCTATTTGGCGGCTATGAGCGAAAGTTGCTCCATGGAAATTCAAACGGTAAAAGGTTTAAAGAATAAATTCTTTGGCGGTGAGGGTTTCTTCAACACCCGCGTTACCGGTCCCGGCAAAGTGTACTTACAGTCTATGCCTCTTTGTCAGACAGCGCAAGCCCTGTCTCCCTATTTGGAAATTCCCTCGGGAGATGATGATCACCACAACGGAAAAGGCGGTTTCAGTATCCGGTTAGGATGAGGGAATTGTAAAAAAATTTTGAATACTTGACAAAGAATGTATTAAGTAATATCATACCTTTTATGTGAATTTATATCACGTAGGAGGTATTTTTGTATGAAGAAATTAAGCACATTAATCGTACTTGCGCTGATCGTCACAATCGGCGGCGTTTACGCAGCATGGCACTACAACCGCGGACAAGTTTCCTTGGAAATTTCCCGTTCTGCTACCATGGCTTCCATTCAGTCCGATACGTCCAAAGGAACGATTTCCATTGACCAAACTGCAAACAGCGGCAATGGCAATACGTTAAAGTTCTTGGTGGACGATACCGGAACGATTGATTGGAAGGCAGATTTGGTTCCTTCCGGTTCCGTTTGGGTTAAATTTACCCCGGCAGCGAACGCCGACGCTACGGTCCAGGCAAACGGTATTAAGATGAAAGCCACCATTACCATTGGCGGTACGCAGGAAACGTATGACGGAAAGAAGATTTTTACCGCTAAAGAGGGTGCGAATTCTTTCAACATCAACACGACCGCTTCTTTGGATTCTCAGCAAATTACGGCAGAACAAATTGCTGCATGCTTGAATTTCAATGAAGGCGCAGATATCGTTTTGGATACATACGATGACAACCTTGCGTACGAAACCGCAATGAAGACTTATATCATCGTTATTACCATCAGCGAGGCATAAGACAAATGATTTGGCAGCGCGTGTGCTTTTTAGAGCCCATGCGCTGCTTTATATTGAATTATGAAAAGTTACGACGTATACAATTTAATTTTGTGTTTGATCGTTTTCACGGCCCTTACAGCCCTGTTCTCTTATTTAATCGTACGCATCCTGAAACTCACACTGCAGGCGATTGAAGGGGGACTTCAAGATGAACACATTATAGAAGAATATCATAAGCAAAAGAAAAGAAAGGAATCCCCTGTGATCCGCGTATTGGACCGGGTGTTTCCTGTTTTTGTATGCATCCTTTTGGGTGTTGCTTTATGTTTCTCTTTGTATACAAAATTTACGGAGAATAACAAGGCGGGAAGCATTCCTACCCTGAAAGTGGTAGAAACCGGTTCTATGGAATACAAACACAAAGACAACGTGTACTTGTATGAATATAATCTGGATGACCAGTTTGCTATGTTTGACTTGATCGTATTGCATCCCTTGCCTAAAGAAGAAGATTTGAAATTATTTGATACTGTTGTCTATAAAATCAACGGCTATTATATTGTGCACCGCATTGTGGATATTGAGGAACCCAATGAAAAACATCCCAATGAACGTTGGTTCGTGTTACGAGGCGATGCCAACAAACAGGCGGATGATTTTCCGGTTCGCTACAGCCAGATGGTGAGTATTTATAAAGGCGAGCGCGTACCTTTTGTGGGTTCCTTCGTAGTCTTTATGCAATCTCCCGCGGGTATGCTTTGCTTCCTTTTGGTGGTGTTTGCGGTTATTTCTATGCCCATTGTGGACAAGAAGGTATCTCGTGCGAAGAAGGACCGCCTGGCAGTTTTGGGGGTAACACAATGAAGTACGTGAAATCCTTAATTGCCTTTTTACTGGTTGCGATTATTGCAGTTACTTGCTTTTGCACCAAGAACCTACGTGCAGCGTGGCACTATGCCATGAGCGTTTCCGGCAGCATTGAAGTTCCTATGAGCGTGGAAGTGTTCCCTTGGGTGGGTGCTGACCAACTTCCCGGCGACGTGGCAGGAGAGGATCACCAAGCCCTCATTGAAGCAATTTTGAACGGTACGTATACGGATGCGAATGGTACCATTACCCAAATCGGATTAAACAATCCGGATTCCTATATCAACAATGAAATTCAAAACCGCGCTGACGGAAATTTCCTGTTCCGCTCCGATATATTAGGCAGCATGGACTTCTGGGAGCGCAATGATATCAATAAATTCTTTAACACGAATACAACCGGTTTGTCTTTCTTGCTGTATTTTCCGGAAGGACAAAGCGATATTTATTATTTATATACGACCAGTATTGATTTGGGGGAAAACACGCCCAACATTCCTGTGGGCGAGAAGATTTATCCCGTTTATCGCACGGAACTGCATTTAGAAGAAGACGGTGTGTGGCGTGCCAAAGAAACAAAGACCGGCTATGCTACGTCTGCATACTATCAGAACCCCATTACCGGTTCCTGGCTGCTGAAATATCCGTCTGTGAATCCGGATAGCTGGGTAGAAGGGAATTTGGGTACTTCCAACGAAGACGCCGTATACGCCTATATTGGACAAACGACTACGGCGTACAATCAAACCCCGACGACGCCCAAATATTATAAGATTACGGCAAGTGCAAACGCGACGGTTAAAGTCAGCAGTGACAACGATCAAGCGATTCTTCGCGTATATAACGGGCAGATGAGTTTAATCAGCACAAGTGCAGGGGCACAAGGTACAAATTCCGTATCTTTCAGAGCTTCTAAAAATGCGACTTACTATATCCAGGTTTCCGGCGATACCAGCGTCACGTTTAGCATTCAGTAATCATTGTGAAGATAGGAAGATGTGCAAAGCAATGGCGCATGTAAAAAGAAACCCGAAC
>JAGBGO010000065.1 GCA_017935905.1 Clostridia bacterium
ACACAATGATAGCAACTTGTCAATAAAGAAAGGCGGAATACAGATGGGTGACACGTCACTTGCTGCAAATCGGGAGAAATCTCGAATCGGTATTTGGTATAGTATTTGGTACGATATGCGGAAAGAACACAGTTTCTGGGATAACGACGGCGGTCCCACGAAGTTGCCGATTCTATATAAACCTTTGCGTGCAGACGGCACCTACGGTCGTTATTATTCAGCAGACGAAAGCATGTTGGCGTATCATCTGAAACAGATTGCTGACGCTGAAATAGATTTTATCATTATGGATCAAACCAACGATATTGATAACGGCGACGGCAGCTTGAATGAGAATTCTTTACTGACGGCAAGAATGATTAAAGAATGGAATGATGCGGGAAACAGACCGATTAAGTATTGTTCCTCCATTGGTGCTTACGCAGAACTTACCGGGGATTTTTCCATTATTGAATCGGAAGCCAAGAAACTCTGGGAGCGCTATGTGGAAGCACCTTGGGGCACGGAAGAATATCACGAGTACGTGGATGGAAAACCCTTAATGATCATTTTCCCCATGAGCCCGGAGCAGTGGGAAGCCTACGACGGAGACAAGACGTATGCCAATAAATTTACCATCCGTTTTGCTTTTGGGCATGCCTATGAGCCGGGTTACTGGGGCTGGGTAATGCCTAAAGGCACCTTTGTTACAGAGGACGTGGCCTGCATTATTCCCGGATGGTATAAATTTAACCATCCTTATGAGAAAGTTTATCGGGAAAGAGGGAATACGTACAAGAAGAACTGGGAAACGTTACTGGCATCCGATGTGATCCCTCGCTTTGTGGTAATTAACTCCTTCAACGAATACGCAGAGCACACGGCGGTTTATACAGCCGACACATCGGATTTCCTGGAAGATTATCCCATTGAAGGGTGGATGGACGAAGAAGGAAAGCAAGCACCCTCTATGTATTGGGATATGACGAAGGCATATATTCAAAAATATAGAAAGGGAGATCGTAAATGAAACGAACACTTTGCTTATTTTTAGCGATGCTCAGTGTTATGTTGCTTATGGCTTGCGGCGATGCAACTGTACCCGTACCTGCCGGAACACAGGCGCCCACCGTGGCACCTACCCAGGGAGAAACGCCCACTCCGTCTAACGGTGCTTTGCAGCAAGGCACGGCAAAACCCACTGCCGGCACCCAAACAAAGCCCACGACGCAAGCAACTGCGATGCCGACCCAAACGCCCACACAGCTGAATGCCCTTGCAAAAGCCCGCGCAAAAACGCAAATCGGCATCTGGTACGCAATTTGGTACGATGAAGGTGCAGGCAGCATCTGGGAAAATGACAGAGGACCTACACAGCAGCCCATTTATTACCGTCCGCTTCTTCCAAACGGAACGTACAATACGTACGCGTCCTCGGATCGCGATATTATGAAGTGGCACATTGAAGAAATTTCCAACGCCGGCATCGATTTCCTGATTTTGGATCAAACCAATGATATTGATACGGGAAACGGTACTTTGAACAACAACGCGCTTCGCTTGGTTCGTTGTATTTATGATTGGAACGTTGCCGGAAACCGAACCCTCAAATATTGCTCCGCTGTAGGCGCGTATGCGGAACTGAATAATGATATGTCCATTATTGAATCCGAGGCAAAGAAATTGTGGGAGCGCTACGTGAATGGCAAAGCCTTCGGTACGGCAGATCATCACTTGTACGTGGACGGAAAGCCTTTAATGATCATTTTCCCGTTTACAGAGAAAGAATGGACCGATTACAAGAAAGCCAACCCCGGAAAGACACCCTATGCCGATAAGTTCACCATCCGTTTTGCGGAAGGGCATGCTTATGAGGCTGGCTACTGGGGCTGGGCAATGCCCAAGGGAACCCTTGTCAATGAAGACGTTGCGTGTATCATTCCCGGTTGGTATAAATTTAATCATCCGCTGGAGAAAGTACACAGAAACAAGGGCCAGACGTACAAGAAGAATTGGGAGACTTTGCTTGCATCTGACGTTATTCCCAAACACGTGGTCATCAACTCGTTTAACGAGTATGCGGAACACACGGCTGTATTTACAGCGAGAACGAACAAATTCCCAAGTAATTACCCCATTGAAAAGTGGATTGATTCCACGGGAAAAGAAAACCCGTCTATGTATTGGGATATGACTAAGTTGTACATTTCAAAATTCCGTAAGGGAGATACAAAATAAATATAATTTATAGGAGGATTTTTATGAAAAAAGTATTTGCAATTGTACTTACAGTAATGATGCTTTGCTGCATGATGATACCGGTGCATGCCAGCAGCGCTGGAGAGATTGGCACGGATAAAGCGGAGTATTTGGAAGGTGAAATGATTAAGATGTATTATGAATTTCCCGCTAAGGATCCGGACCGTCAGATTTGGGTTTACAAAAACAGTGTGGCGGAAGGAAACCGTGTGTGGGTTATCTCTGCTACCGGTGTTTCCAATGAGGGGTATCATCCTTTGTTTTACCCGGCAAACACTTTGGCAACGCCCGGAGACTATATTATGAAGGTTGTAAAGAAGAATGGTGATGCCTATAGCCACGACATTACCGCCACTTTTAAGGTGAAAGCGAATCCGGGATTAAACAGAACACCGTCGATTTCTTTAGATAAAACTACGTACAATCTTGGGGATATCATTAAGATTCACTACGACGGTATTACCGACGCATTGCCGTATAATAAGATTCTCCAAATTACATTTTACGACAGTATGGACGTTCCTGTAAGCAGCGACGCGATTTATTTGTGGGATACCAGA
>JAGBGO010000066.1 GCA_017935905.1 Clostridia bacterium
CTAAAACGCGCCTTTGATGTTATACTAATCACGAAAAACAACTCCTTTGTGTTTGTGTTTTGTGTCGTTACTTAACATCATATCACATTTGAGTTGTTTTTCTCTTTTTATTTGTTACCTATCTATTGTACTATAACAGCTGAAAAATTGGAAGCCCGTAAAAAGGACTTCCAAAGATACATTTTTGAAGGGTTCTTACCGGAATAAATCAGCGTGACTGCCTACTCGGTAAAGCATCAAAACCAATACGTCTTGTACAACTTCATATACAAGTAACCAATCCGGTTCCACGTGACATTCTCGACAACCTTTATAATTTCCACTTAGATCGTGGTCACGGTATCGCGCATCCAGCATTTCGCCTTTGGCTAACTGCTCAATAACAGAGAAAAGTTTATCTAAATCCTTTCCCTGTTTCTTTGCCAATTTCAGATCTTTCTTAAATTGTGTGGTAAACCGGATTTCATACTTCATACGTCAAGCGCTTTTCTCAAGTCCGTCATATTGTCGTAGCCCATTTGTTTCTTGTCATACGCAATTGCTCGGCCCTCTCGAATGGCTGCCTCTGTTGTTTCATTTGGAACGTGTAACTTTACTTCGAAGGGAATTCCATTTTCGCGAATCGCCTGTCGGAGGAAAATATTTATTGCGGTTGTCATATTCAGTCCCAATGCATCAAAAAGTTTCTCCGCTTGAAGTTTAATATCTTTGTCTGTGCGAATATTCAAATTTGTAGACTCCATAACAATCACCTCCGTAGTTATTATATGCATATATTAACATAATATGCGCACAATGTCAACACAAAATGCATACCGTGTGGATAGGAGCCTATCCACACGGTATATTTAGAGTAACAATTAACCTTCTTATAAATTATGATCCGGCAAATCGTTAGAAGCCGTAATTACATCCGCACTTTCAAAAGAGATCACTTCAATAGTTGCTGTTTCAAACTTTTCTTGCATTTCACAAACACCTCTTTCTTATGCACGCTCGCTGGCCAGAACACCGTAGTAGTAAATGGCTTCAACCAACGGTTTCACTTCAGCCGCGCCATTATCCATAGCGTACTTAATATAAGTATTGACGCTGTAAGTAAGGGTCGCACCAACGATTCCGGTGCTATCTTGGAACGTAATTGTCAACGGTTCAGCGAAATCAGCTGCATATACGGGAATGTATACGTACCACAAGTTTGTGCCTGCAGAAACAAATTCTGTATATTCTTTACCACCGGCAACAACCTTCAAGCTGTCTACGGAAGTTGCCTGGAACTTCACCCGAATCTTGATGGTATCATAAAGACCCAAGGTAGCTGCCTTCCAAACGTAATCGCCGTCATTAGAACCATTTACAGGGGCTGCCACGTTCCCTGCGGGATTAGAAGCATCATAGCCCTTTCCTGCTAAATAATCAGTCAGTAAACTTTGATCCAATCCATCATTGATGGCCGCATCGGCGGAGCCAAAATAACCCTGTGCCTGGGTACCGTAGTTCAAAAGGGCTACCAACAAAGCCTTCAAGTTGGCATCGTCGGTCTTCTCCAACTGGTTCAAGCAGTATTGACGTACACTGTAACCTTCGTAACGGGTGATTTCTGTACCGTCGATGGAAACATAGGCATCAATCGTTTTACCCATATCCTGGGGTAAAATGCCTTCCAAAGCAAACATATAAGCGTTGTCGCCCACAAGGCTTCCTTCCACAACGATTTCCTCTCCGTTATACACGTATGTCATAACCGGTGTACCTGTAACGTCAGCACCCAACATAACGGTGTAATGCATCGTAATGGATTCCTTCAATTCGGGCTGTGCTGCAAGCGCTGCCTTCTTGACGAGAATTTCAATGGTGTCAATGGCTGCATAGTCCCCACTACTGTTCGGTCTTGTTTCCAGTGCCACGGTGTAATTACCAATAGGAAGAGCCTGGGAATATTTTACCCCGTACAAACCTTCGTAGGTATTGCCGCAATCCCACAGAACCCAAGAATCCAACAAGGTACCGGATGCATTCCGAACGGCTACACGGTAGCGGGTATTGTAATCCAAATTTGCAATGGACATACCGTCGAAGGAAACAGCAATTTGTTCGCCGGAAATAAGGGTTTGTCTGGGAACGGTTACCGTAGGTTGATTGGGTGTCGTTCCTTCCGTTCTTTCCACAACTGTATACGTATAGGTCATATCCTCATAACCGGGATACAGCGTATCCGTACCGTAGATAACCACTTTCATTGTGTAGGTACCCGGCTTACCTGCAAGGCTTGCATTCTTCAAATCAATCCATTCATTGCTGGAAGAACCACTGTTGGCACTATTCCTGGAAGTCCATTCAAATACCAGGGTGGAACCGTTGTAAATCTTAATAGAACGATGTCCAATATTCGTTATATCTGCCGCATCCGCAAAGGTGTAGGAGAAATACTGAACTTCTCCGGCGATATACTCAGTCTTACCGGCTTGGATAGAGCCACCTAACTGAACTGCCTTCTCAACGGTAATGGTATATTCTTGTAAAATATCCAAATTACCGGATACAGCGTTCCAAACACGCAATCTAACCACATAGGTGCCGGCGCTCTTTACATAAACCGTGAAGCTGTTGCTTTCGCCCAAAGATGTGCTGGTATCCCAAATATTCCATTCATTTAACTTGGTGCCGCTTGCAGTGCCAAACCAAATGGAGTATACATCCGTGGAAGTCAGCAAATCGTCAACCAAACCTTCATAGGAAAAAGTAACAGACTCCCCTGCTTTCAACGTTTCTGTAGAAACAGACATCGTAAGAGGCTTATCGTTTATAGTAACTGTAATCTCCTGCAAAGTAGAGTTTTGATCACTACCGTCAGTAATTTCAGAATCCCATATACGCAACTGCACAGTATATGTGCCGGCTGACAAATTCTCAAAAGTAACCTGTTCCATTTTAAAACCTTGACTATTGGAAATAACTTCTGTTTTTACGACTGTTCCACCTTTAAGAATTCGAACAGAATATTGTGCGACACCAAAGCCTGTAACCCCAGCTGTATTGCCAATAGAAACAACCAAGGAATCTCCTACTGTTAATTCAGTAGACTCAGCAGAAATCGTAGGATGAGCCTTCTTTACTGTAACTGTAATTTCCTGTAAAGTAGAGTTTTGATCACTACCGTCAGTAATTTCAGAATCCCATATACGCAACTGCACAGTGTATGTGCCGGCCGCCAAATTCTCAAAAGTAACCTGTTCCACTTTAAAGCCTTGACTATTGGAAATCACTTCTGTTTTTACGACTGTTCCACCTTTAAGGATTCGAACGGAATATTGTGCCACACCAAAGCCTGTAACCCCAGCTGTATTGCCAATAGAGACAATCAAAGGGGCTCCTACTGATAATTCAGTACACTCAACAGAAATTGTAGGATGAGCCTTCTTTACCGTAACTTGAATTTCATCCAAAGTAGAGTTTTGATCACTACCGTCAGTAATTCTCGAATCCCATAGACGCAGTTGCACCGTGTATGTGCCGGCTGCCAAATTCTCAAAAGTATACTGTTTCATTGTAAAATCACTACCACTAGAAACGTTACCACCTTTGTCTACTACGCTTCCAGCTTTATTTACAATTCGAACGGAATATACTACTTTACCACCGTGATAAGCGCCTTCTGTATTGCCAATATAAACAGTCAGGGACTGCCCTACTGTTATTTCCGTACTATCAACCATTGCCTCACTATCAAAGGAAATGGTGGGCGTTTCGGTTGCTCTTGTCTGTGTAGATGTTGCAAAAGGCACATATAAGCCAACGCATATCGCCAATGCAATGGTAAAAGCAATTACTCTCTTCATTTTGCATCCTCCTATTATTGCAATTAATATAATTAACATTTTATACATTTTTAAATATATTAACAATGCAATAAAAGACACTCAGATTATGATTTTAGATACAACAAAAAGGCGTACACAGAAAAACTTCCGTATACGCCAAAAAGTACGTTATTTTCTTCTTACAGCGTAGCTGCCATAACCGCCTTAATCGTATGCATGCGGTTCTCTGCTTCGTCAAAGACAATGGACTGATCACTTTCAAACACTTCGTCGGTAACTTCCATACAATCAATACCGAACTTCTCGTAGATTTCTTTACCTACGGTAGTCTTCAAATCGTGGAAAGCAGGCAAGCAGTGCATGAAACGGCACTGAGGACCGGCATTCTTCATCAAAGCAGAAGTCACACGGTAAGGCGTTAAATCTTCAATACGCTCTTTCCAAACTTCAGCCGGCTCACCCATAGAAACCCAAACGTCTGTGTAGATTACAGAAGCACCGCCAGTTGCCTCCATAGGATCTTCAATAAACTCAAGAACAGCCCCTGTTTCTGCGGCAATCGCTTGACACGTGGCAATCAATTCAGGATCAGGGAAATACTTCTTATTGCTGCAAGCCACAAAATGCATGCCCATTTTCGCACAGCCAACCATCAAAGAATTTCCCATATTGTACCGGGCATCGCCCATATAAACCAACTTAATCCCCTTAAGTGAGCCAAAATGTTCTTTAATGGTCATAAAGTCTGCCAGAATCTGGGTGGGATGGAACTCGTTGGTAAGACCGTTCCAAACGGGAACGCCGGCATATTTCGCCAAATCTTCCACAATTTCCTGGCCGAAACCCCGGTATTCAATACCGTCGAACATACGACCTAATACGCGAGCCGTATCGGCGATACTTTCTTTCTTGCCGATCTGAGAACCGGATGGATCCAAATATACCGGGTGCATACCAAGATCCGCTGCTGCCACTTCAAAAGCACAGCGAGTACGGGTACTGGTTTTCTCAAATACAAGGGCGATGTTCTTGCCCTGACAGAAACGGTGGGGAATGCCCTTCTTCTTTTGATCTTTCAAAACCAACGCGTAGTCAATCAATTCTTCAATCTCAGCCGGGGTGAAATCCAATAACTTCAAAAAGCTCTTACCCTTTAAATCCATTTTACACAGCTCCTTCCGAAATAACAGCCTTGAGGACGGAAACCGCCTCTTTCAAAACCTTCATAGGAATATTCAAAGCAGGAAGCAGACGAACTTTATCTTTCGCCGTCAAGCATAAAACGCCACGTTCCATACAAGCCTTTACCACTTCCCCTGCGGGACGCGCTGTCTTAATACCGATCATTAAGCCCAGACCGGACACGCTTTCCACACCGGGGCAGTCCGATAAAGCGCTAAATACGTAGTCGCTCTTCTTCTCCACGTTCTTTAAGAAAGCCGGTGTTAAACGCTCCACAATACTGATGGCACCGGCGCAAGCTACGGGATTGCCCCCAAAGGTAGAACCGTGGTCGCCAAAGCCAAGCACATTCTCCACTTTTGCACTGAGTAAGACAGCGCCGATGGGAAGGCCGCCGCCAAGGCCTTTTGCCGTAGAAACCACGTCCGGTTGAATACCGTAATGCATATAGGCATACATCTTACCCGTCCGTCCGTTTCCGGTCTGCACCTCGTCAATAATGAGTATAATATCTTCCTTTTTACAGAAATCTGCAACCCGGCGCACAAAATCGGGATCCATGGCGATAACGCCGCCCTCTCCCTGTACGCACTCCATCATCACAGCCGCCGCTTTATGGAAAAGTGCTGCCGCCTTCAAACCTTCAAAATCCCCCGCATCCACGGAAACGAAGCCCGGTGTCAAAGGCTGGAACAGTTCGTGATAGTGTTCTTGGCCCGTAGCCGCTAAAGTGGTAAGGGTGCGGCCGTGAAAACTGTTTTTCAGGGTAATAATGGTAAAATATTCTGCGCCTTTCTTGTCGGAAGCGTATTTTCGCGCTACTTTAATAGCACATTCGTTGGCTTCTGCACCGGAATTGGCGAAGAATACTTTCTTCATACCGGTTTTCTTGCAAAGCATTTGGGCAAGGCGGGCACAAGGCTCTGTATAATACAAGTTGGACATGTGTTGGACTTTGCCAAGTTGCGCAGTCACAGCCTCGACCCAAGTTTCATCGGAAATGCCGAAGGCGGTAACGCCGATTCCGGAACCCATATCAATATAGCGTTTGCCTTTGTCATCGTACACTTCGGAACCGGATCCCCCTGTAATCACCACGGGAAAACGGTTGTACGTACCGGCAATATAACTTTTATCGATTTTCTTCAAATCTGCCATTGGTTTATCCTCCTACGACCATGGTGCCGGCGCCTTCGTCTGTTAGAAGCTCCATCAAAATGGAGTGAGAAATGCGGCCGTCCATAATAATAACTTTCTTAACGCCTTTGTGAATGGCTTCTACGCAGCAGTCTACTTTGGGAATCATACCGCCGGATACAACCCCTTCTTCTTTGAGGCGGGCTGCATCGGAAACGGTCATTTTTGGAATCAAGGTGGAGGGATCGTCTTTGTCCCGAAGAACGCCGGCGATATCCGTCATCATGAACAAGTTCTCTGCTTCCAAAGCCCCTGCAATGTACGCAGCCGCTGTGTCGCCATTAATGTTGTAGGCGTTGCCTTCCCGGTCACAACCCAAAGTGGAAACAACGGGAATATAGCCTTTCTCCAATAAGTCCTGAATGGGACGGATGTTGACGTCTACAATCTTACCGACGTAACCCAGACGCTCGTCTTTCATCTTGGCTTCAATGAGTCTGCCGTCCATACCGGAAATACCCATGGCTTTTCCGCCTTTCATTTCAAGGAGATTCACCAAGGTCTTGTTCATTTTACCGGCTAAGATCATTTGTACAATGTCTACGGTTTCTTTGTCCGTTACACGAAGGCCGTCTACAAACTCCGGCTTCTTACCCAGTTTGCTCATCATTTCACTGATTTCAGGGCCGCCGCCGTGTACCAGTACAACTTTTACGCCGATCAGCCACAAAAGCACGATATCTTCCATCACCTGCTGCTTGAGCTGCTCGTTGATCATGGCGTTGCCGCCGTATTTCACCACAACGATCTTGCCGTTATATTTACGAATGTACGGAAGGGCTTGTGTCAGTACTTCTGCCCGCTGTGCATTTGAAAAAACGTTGTCCATACTGTAATCCCCCTATTAAGTCCGGTAATCTCCGTTAATCTTCACGTAATCATAAGTAAGGTCGCAGCCCCAAGCCGTCGCCGTTCCCGGGCCTTCTCCGCAGCCAACCAGAATCTCAATTTCTTTCTCCAGTAAGATTTCTTTTGCAATTTCTTCGGAGAATTCTATGCCTGCGCCGTCTTTGCATACGGGGATGGTGCCCTTGGCACTTCTAAAGGCTACGTCCACCCGATTTACGTCCACGTTCGCTCCGCTGTAGCCGATGGCACACAGTACACGGCCCCAGTTGGCATCTGCGCCAAACATAGCCGCCTTCAAAAGGCTGGAGCAAATCACGCTCTTGGCAACAATCTTGGCATTCTGCGTATCACAAGCGCCGGTTACGTGGCATTCCAACAGTTTGGTAGCACCCTCTCCGTCCCCTGCAATCATCCGGCAAAGATGAACGGTGACCGTGTTCAGTGCTTTCATAAAGGTTTCAAATTCGGGGCCTTCCGCGGTGATCTCTTGGTTCCCTGCCCGGCCGTTTGCCAGTACAACCACCATATCATTGGTAGAAGTATCTCCGTCTACGCTCACCATATTAAAGGTGTCTGCAATGTCAGAAGACAGTGCTTTTTGCAGCATCTCCGGGCTGATTGCAACGTCGGAAGTAATAAATACCAACATGGTAGCCATATTGGGGTGAATCATACCGCTGCCTTTGGCAATGCCGCCGATGCGGCAAACCTTTCCGCCGATTTCAAACTCTACGGCAACTTCCTTCACAATGGTGTCGGTAGTCATAATGCCTTCAGCGGCTGTTAAACTGCCATCCGGGTTAAGACCTTCTGCCAAGGGTTTCATCCCCGCTGCAATGGGTTCAATGGGAAGCGGCTGACCGATGACGCCCGTAGAAGCTATGACAATGTCCTCCGGTTTCAAACCCAATGTTTCTGCCGCAAGCAAGCTCATTTTCTCTGCAATTTCCACGCCGTCTGCGTTACAGGTATTGGCGTTACCGCTGTTGCAAAGAATGGCTTGGGCTTTGCCGTCTGCAATGTGGGCTTTGGTCACAGCCAAAGGCGCACCTTTCACCAAATTGGTGGTATAAACGGCGGCTGCCGTTGCCGGTGTTTCGCTGTAAATAAGCGCCAAATCCCGTTTGGTGCGATTCTTCCGAATCCCGCAATGCACACCGTTTGCTGTAAATCCTTTTGCGGCACAAACGCCGCCGGAAATCAATTTCATATCCTAAACTCCCCTTTTTTTATTGGCACAATCCCGTATCTTCGGGACATCCCAGTACTATGTTCATATTTTGAATGGCGGCGCCGGAAGCGCCTTTGCCTAAGTTATCAAATCGGGCTACCAATAAGAGGCGGTCTTCGTTTCCCGTAACCGTCACTTCCATGGTGTCTTTGCCGGAATATTTTCCCGCGGAGAGGAAGCCTGCCTCATCGCCGCTTTCGGTAAAATGCACCATACCCTTCTCGTAATAAGCTCTATAGCAAGCCTTCACGTCTTCTAAAGTGCCATTTAACTGGCTTTTTACAATCGGCACCGTTACTTCCATGCCGCTGTAATAAGGTGCTACAACAGGGCAGAATACCGGGCTTTGGGTAAGGCCGCAGATTTTGGCCATTTCCGGAAGATGTTTGTGGCTTTGAGAAAGGCCGTACATTCTGGGGGCGTCCAAAAGTGCGTCCCGCCCTTCTTCTTCGTACTCCGCAATCATTTTCTTGCCGCCGCCGGAATAGCCGGTTAAGGAGAAGCAAGAAAGTTGTGCGTCTTTTGATAAAAGTCCCTTCTCTACCAAAGGTGCTACCAAAGCAATAAAGCCGCTTGCGTGACAGCCGGGATTGGCAATGCGTTTCGCCTGTGCGATTTGTGCCCGTCTTCCGGAGAGTTCCGGGAACCCGTACGCCCACGTGTCTAACGTTCTGTGGGCCGTAGACGTGTCAATGATGACTGTGTCCGAATTGGTAGGAAGTTCTGCCGCTTCAATAGCAGCCGGGTCGGGCAAACACAAGAAGACTACGTCCGCCTGGTTCATTAAATTCTTTCTGGTTTCCGGGTCCTTCCGCAGTTCTTCAGGGATGGGTAAAATTTCTAAATCTGTTCTTGCGGATAAACGTTCGTGAATCCGAAGTCCCGTAGTCCCTACGCTACCGTCAATAAATATTTTTTTCATACCGTAAGTTCCTTTCTGACGTAGGCGATTTGCGCTTCTACGGAAGGCACCGACGTGCCACCTTGGGAAATACGCTTGGAAACGCAAGTTTCCAAAGCAATTTCTTCGTATAAATCTTCGTCAAACAAGTCGCTGTATGCCTTGTATACATGGAGCGGAAGCTCTTCTAATACCGTGTGGTCCTGAATACATTTTGCAACCAACTGGCCGGAAATCTTGTAAGCGGAACGGAACGGAAGGCCTTTCTTCACCAAATAGTCTGCAAGGTCCGTTGCGTTGATAAAGCCCTGCTGGGCGGCCCGCTTCATATTCTCCGTATGCACGGTCATCGTAGCGATCATAGGAGCCAGTACCTGAAGGCACATCTTCACCGTATCCACGGCGTCGAATACGCCTTCTTTGTCTTCCTGCATATCTTTGTTGTACGCAAGGGGAAGACCTTTCAGGGTGGTTAAAAGTCCCATTAAGTCTCCGTATACGCGGCCCGTCTTTCCCCGAATGAGTTCCGCCATATCGGAATTCTTCTTCTGGGGCATAATGGAAGAACCGGTTGTGTAGGCATCGGAAAGTTCCACAAAACGGAATTCCCAACTGGACCATAAAATAATTTCTTCAGAGAGTCTGGACATGTGCATCATCAAAATCGAAATGGCACTCATAAGCTCCACACAGAAGTCCCGGTCGGATACGCCGTCTAAACTGTTTAAGCAAATGCCGTCAAATTGAAGGCTCTTTGCTTCCATTTCACGATCCGTATCGTACGTAGTACCCGCCAGTGCGCAGCAACCGATGGGCGATTGATTCATCCGCTTTCTGCAATCTGCGAGACGGTCCAAGTCTCTTAAAAGCATCATAGCGTATGCCATTAAATGATGCCCGAAGGTAATGGGTTGTGCCCGCTGCAAATGGGTATAGCCCGGCATAATAGACGCTTTATGGGTGTCCGCCTGGTCACAAAGGGCTTCCAGAACGTCTTTCGTTAAAGCTTCGATGGTATCGATTTCTTCCCGAAGGTACATCCGGATGTCCAAAGCCACCTGGTCGTTGCGGCTTCTTGCGGTGTGAAGCTTCTTGCCCACGTCCCCTAAACGGTTTGTGAGTTCCTGCTCCACAAACATGTGAATATCTTCGCAGGTCATATCGACTGCTAAAGCGCCGCTTTCGATATCGTCCAATACCATTTGCAAGCCATCAATCAACGTGTCTGCATCTTCTTTGGAGATAATGCCCCGGCTTCCCAGCATCGCCGCATGCGCCATGCTGCCGGTGATATCCTGACGGTACATTCTGCTGTCAAAACGAATGGAAGAATTAAAGTCATCTGCAATTTTATCCGTCTTGCCGGAAGTTCTTCCTGCCCACATCTTACCCATAAATCTTTCTCCCTTGATAACCCGTAATGCCGCTCTACAAGCATAAACTGCTCGCAGGGCGGCGTCATATCGGGGAATGTTTCTGTCAAATTACTTCTTGTTCCGCTTGTCTACCATCGCTTGAACGGTCAAAGGCAAACCAAACAGGTTGATAAAGCCTTCCGCATCCTTTTGGTTGTAATCGCTCTCACCGAAGGTTGCGATTTCTTCGCTGTACAAGGTGTAAGGACTCCAAACGCCTGCGTTAATCATATTGCCTTTGTAGAGCTTCAAGCGAACTTTACCGGTTACGGTTTCTTGTGTCTTGTCTACGAATGCACTCAAGGATTCACGAAGGGTGGTGAACCACTGGCCGTTATATACCAATTCAGCGAAGGTTACGGAAAGTCTTTGCTTTTCGTGGAGGGTGTACTTATCCAAGCAGATCGACTCCAATACGCTGTGTGCTTTATATAGAATGGCACCGCCGGGAGTTTCGTATACGCCACGGCACTTCATACCAACCAAACGGTTCTCTACGATATCAATGATACCGATACCGTTCTTACCGCCCAATTCGTTGAGGGCCAGAATGATTTCCTTGGCAGACATTTTCTTGCCGTCTAAGGCAACGGGAATACCCTGTTCAAATTCAAGTTCAATGTACGTAGGTGCATCCGGTGCCATAATAGGCGATACGCCCATTTCCAGGAAACCGGGTTTCTCGTACATCGGCTCGTTGCCGGTGTCTTCCAAGTCCATACCCTCGTGGGACAAGTGCCACAAGTTCTTATCTTTGGAATAGTTGGTTTCACGGTTAATCTTCAAAGGAACGTTGTGTGCTTCTGCATACTCGATTTCTTCTTCACGGGATTTAATATCCCATTCACGCCAAGGAGCGATAATGGTCATCTCCGGTGCGAAACGCTTAATGGTCAGTTCGAAACGAACCTGGTCATTGCCCTTACCGGTACAGCCGTGGCAGATGGCATCTGCCCCTTCTTTGATTGCAATGTCTACCAATGCCTTTGCAATACAAGGACGTGCGTGGCTGGTGCCCAGCAAATATTCTTCGTAAACAGCCCCTGCTTTCATTGTGGGGATGATGTAATTGTCTACGTAATCGTCTGTCAAATCCAAAACGTAGCACTTGGAAGCACCGGTCTTGATTGCTTTCTCTTCAAGGCCTTCCAACTCGTCTGCCTGACCTACGTTTCCGGATACGGCAATAACTTCGCAGTTATTGTAATTCTCCTTGAGCCACGGAATGATAATGGACGTGTCCAAACCACCCGAATATGCAAGTACAACTTTCTTAATTCCTTCTTTGCTCATTTTATAACCCTCCATGAATAAAAATTCCTAAAATATGAAATTTTATGCACCTATAATACGCCCCTTTAATCGGCTTGTCAATAGGTATTTATAAATAATCTGTGAATTTCCGGTTTATGCATAAAAGTTGCATAAATGCATAATTTTATGCAACTTTTTTCCATTTTACCCTTTCTTCCCGATTGCCCGCCGTTTCCGCCTGAAAAGTTCCTCCACCGCAAAGGCCAGCTTGGTCACCACGTCGTTTTGCGTTAAAGGATAACAGTAGAAAGAATCGTCTTCCGTGGAAATGTCCACACAGTCATAGGGCTTAATGTAACAATAGTCATACTCAATATGAAGGCTGTTCTGCTCTTCAATCTTCCGTACCACCCGATAAGGTTGCCCATTGTAAAAACCTTCCAGAATGAAACCAAAGTTCGGGTCGTGGGTCAGCGTGGCCTCTCCTAAATGCTCAAACCGGTAGCATCGGGGCAAAGAGTACACGTCTACTTTGTCCCGGAAAAAATAAGTACCTTCTTCAATTTGTTTCCGCACTTGGGTGCGTTCCCATTCGAACCAATCCGGGATATGCGCGAACTCAGTATCCCCTTCTTGGGCTTGCAAGTCGCCATTTTCCAGAAGCGTCCACCGTTTGCCGCAGGCCTTGCAGTAAAGTTCCGCACCTTCCGATGCCATTTGAGACTCTTTCATGCAGTGAGGGCACTGATATAACACTTTATGAAGCCCCTCCGCCCGATGTCCTTCCGTAATGAGAATGTTGTTCTCCTTTTGATACACGTACTCGTTGTAATCCATGGCATCGTGAATAGCTTTGTTGATTTCTTCTGCGGACATATTCTTCACTTGCTCTGCCGTGAGCACTTGGGTGATGGTGGTGTGCATAGGCACTTTTCTGGGCTTTCGGAAATTCCAAAAAGGCGTATGCAAGTGATTGCCCCGGTGTTTGATGACCACAAGGGGCACCTTGTTCAATTTCACTAATTTACCCAAGGATTCCGGCAAATACGCAAGGGTTCCAATGGGCGTATAACGGGCTTCCGGGTAGATACAGACAATATCCCCTTTCTTCAGCACCTTGCTTACCGAACGGATCAAATGCAGATCCTTGGTAAATTTCCGCTTACAAATGGAACCAATCAGTTCCATAAGCCAGGGACGTCTGTAATAGCCGTCAATATTGACCACGTTATTCACCCGATGGGGAAACGTGGCCATCGCCGCCAATTCAAAGTCAATGAAATACTGGTGGTTACTCAGTAAAATATACGGCGGCTTCACGCCTTCCATGTTAATCTTCTCCACTTTGTATTTCTTGCCTATGAGCAAAATTTTCGAAAGAATCCAAATCAAGCCTACAATGATAACCGGCTGCCGAATAGGATGTTTCCCGGTGTTGTACTTCTTTGGATTTTTGTAATTGACTTGAATCGGCGTCATTGTATGATTCCCCCACTTATTTTCTTACAAAACACGTAACTTTCTTCGGTTCCTTCGCAGGAAGTCCGTAGGCTTCCTTGCCAAGCTGAATACTCTTCATTAAGAACGTCATATTCCGGGCCAGCGTCCGCATAGTTTGCATGCCTTCCTCATCGGCGGCCGCTTCCCCTTCGTCTCTGCCGTGTACGCTGTTCCAATACTGGCTGGATGCCACCGGCATGCCGCTGATGGTAAAATATTTATTTAACTGATCAAAGGTCGCAGACAATCCGCCTCTTCTTGCAACGGCAATGGCCGCGCCCACTTTCATAGTCTTATCAAAATGGGTGCTGTAGAACAGCCGATCCAAAAAAGACACCAACGTTCCGTTGGCTGCCGCATAATACACGGGACTCCCCACCACTAAACCGTCACAGGCTTCAAATTTCGGCGCTAATTCGTTAACGATATCGTCGATGGCGCATCTTCCCGTCTTGTAACAGGATTTACAAGCAACGCACCCTCGAATGGCAACGTTTCCCACCTGTACGATTTCGGTTTCAATCCCTTCTTGATTGAAAATGCCCGCCATCTCCTGCAAGGCCATAGCCGTGTTCCCGTTGGTTCTGGGGCTTCCGTTGATTAAAAGTACTTTCATTGTGTTTCCCTCCAAAATGGATATACAGGGGAATTATACTATAAAACAGGGCGAGTAACAAGGGCAGAGCGGGTAAAATGGTCTATATGTTTTTTACATAGATGCAGCGACTGGACACAAATCGGCTTTTTGCGCGGTTATATGTCCAGAAAAGAGTGCTGTCAGGTGCCAAATCGGCTCATTTTGGACACACAAGAGCGATACAGAAGGGTTTGTGTCCAGAAAAACGCAAAATACTGGACACACAGCCGGGATTTTGACGGGTATGTGTCCAATATGGGAGAGGTGATACGATTGACGAGAGGTTGTGAACAACACTTCAAAACCCGTAAGTAGCACTTTACTGATTAAGAAAAGCTTCAACAGCTTTACGAACAATTTCTGCTTGCGAAACGCCTTCTGTTTCGCACTTATTTTTAAAATCCGCCACCAAATCTTTATGCAAACGCACTGAAATCGTACTGTAAACCTTATTGTTGTATCGCATTTTCACTGCGGTAGAGGT
Organism: Clostridia bacterium; assembly: GCA_017935905.1. GTDB lineage: Bacteria > Bacillota > Clostridia > UBA1212 > UBA1255 > RGIG9099. The sequence continues at coordinate 14,472 of JAGBGO010000066.1, forward strand.
GGTTGTCTTTCTCTTCTCTGGCATAATACACGCTCCTAATCTTTTTGTACTTTATTATTAAATCAAATCATCTTCCTCGCAGTCACAGTCGTGACAGTATCCACTCTCATCCACGTCGTGTTCCTCGCCGTAGTGGGTCTCACGCTCTTCGTCGTAACCGTAATCGTCATATCTGGACTTACGCCTTTCCTCTCTCCGCGCTTCTCGTTGCGCTTCATACCGCCGCCTTCTGTCGTACTCTCGCTTCCAAGCCCAAGGATCTTCTTCCTCGTCATCTTCAAAGTTCTCGGTATATTGCGCTGTTCCCGCTTTACCTTTTTGCTTTTTTTCTTTCAGTACATACGCAATGATAACCATCGCAACAAATATCAGCCATCCGTATTTCAGCAGAAAACCAGTGATGTCCAAGAAAATATTAACGTCTCGTGTTATAGCATCCGTTTCCGCCGACAAACGAACCCCAAAGTTCATCATACGCCCGCCTCCTTCGCCAAATTATACCACGTCGTGGGGCCAATGCCAAGAATCCAGCACGCCTCGGTCACTGAGATATCACCCGATAGCACAAAAAAATACAAACAAATAAAACAATTCAACAACAAAAAAAGCACCCCGCATCTCTGCAAAGTGCTCATTTATAAATAAAATAATTATCAATTTTTCAGTAGCTCTGGATGAAGTGCTAAGTAAGACTTGATAATTTGGATATCATTTCTTATATGTACCAAATCGTCCGCTTCGAAAAGGTCATCATATTCACCTGTTTCGAAGTCTTTGATATCCCAATTTGTTCCATACGCTTGATCCACCTCAACATCATCGTGACTTATCATAAACAACATACCGGCAAGCATAGCAATAAATTTGTCCATACCATTTTCATCCATCGAGGTATCATAACCATGATAATAATGACCATTAACACACTGACGAATAGTACATTTTGCCTCAAGAAATTGTTCGAAACTTTGCATATGAAATTCCTTTATATCCGCGTATCGACAATTAGGATAATCATATGGTTTAATTTTTTGAAGTTTATCATGCTTGCTCATATACTATTTCACCTTTTTTCTGTGTTTCTATGTACAAAGTCCATCCTCACTATCATTGTATATTCACGAGAAGAAGAACGCACAATTCGTGGTTTTTTCGTGGTTTAAAAACAAAAACCCTGATAAACACAGGGTTTTTGAGCCATTTGGTGGAGATGAGGAGAGTCGAACTCCTGTCCGAAATTCCCGCCTTGCAGGCATCTACGAGCGTAGGCTATTCTTTAAATTCCCAGGATAGAGCCCTAACAGCCAAGGTATCGATCAAGGTAGCTTCATAAAAGCCGCATCACCGCAAAGCTTAAGTGATGCCGTTCTCCGCTTTAACCATCCTGCGGACAGGCCCGAATTACTGACGCCGAGGGCTGATGGCTCGATGCACCACCAGGTCGACGAGGCCGCGCTTAGGCAGCCTGAAGTGCTACGTTATTGTTAGCGTTTAATTTTAAATTTCTCGTTTTTATAGAGGCCCACGAGAATCCTCTGCTCGCCGTCCACAACTTGAAAACCCCGTCGAAACCGGAACATCCCCAAGTAATAGAACCGGGCACCGCCAATCAATCGGAAGCAAAAGACGCTTTCAGTCTCCGGTCAATTTCCCGTGCCGTTTCTTTCTGTGCCAAGCTGTCGCGCTTGTCATACAATTTCTTACCTCGTGCGACACCGAGGAGCACTTTCACTTTGCCGTGAGAGAAATAAAGTTCCAAAGGCACCAACGTAAGGCCCTTCTGCTTCACATAGCCCAAGAGTTTCATAATCTCCCGCTTGTGAAGAAGCAGTTTCCGGTCTCGCAAAGGGTCCTTATTAAAAATATTCCCAAACTCATAAGGAGAAATGTGCATCGCGCACAGGAAAATCTCCCCGTTTCGGATATTGGCATAAGCATCCTTCAAATTCACACGGCCCGCCCGAAGGGACTTCACCTCTGTGCCGGCAAGAACAATTCCGCATTCCAAAGTCTCTTCAATAAAGTAGTCGTGATATGCTTTTCGGTTATTGGCAATAGACTTCTTTCCTTCAGACATGCCGAACAAATCCTCCCCTTTCAAAGGTGCTCTCTATCATACAGGATTACCCGCTTTTTGTCAACTGAAACGCAGGCTGATTTCCCCTGCCCGAAGGCTTTTTACCTCGCCGTTCTCCAAGACCACTTTCAAGGAGAAATCCGGCTCCAGATCAACAGGGATTCCCGGCATCCAAGTGCCTTCCGCCCCTATTATATGCACCGGGCGATGGAGGCAGCACAGCCGCGCTTTGTAGGCAGGCAAGAAAGGGCAAGGTTCTACAGTTAAGTTTTGGTAAAGAGGGTAAAATACTTCCAAAAACTTTCGGATCACAGCCTGGGGGTCGCTCACTTGATTGGTCACCGCTCCGGCAATATCTTTGATTTCTTCCGGAAATCCGCCTGACGGAGGCGCCAAATTGATGCCGATGCCCAAAACGGCGAACGCTAAATCCGTACCGGACAGACGGGATTCCGTCAAAATGCCGCAAACCTTCTTCCCTTCCACCAAAATATCGTTGACCCACTTAATCTGCGGGCGGACGCCGAACGTAGACTCTAACGTTTCTGCCACGCCCACGGCAGCGGCAGCGGTAATTTTCAGTGCCTGGGAAGGCGGGATGCGAGGGCGTAAAATAATACTCATATACAACCCGGTTCCTTCCGGCGAATAAAATTTTCGATCCAATCGGCCCCGGCCGGCACTTTGGTGCTTAGCGACCACCACGGTCCATTCCGGTGCACCTTCTGCCGCCATTTCTATGGCGGTTTGGTTGGTAGATGGAAGCGTATCGTATTGATAGATTCTGTAATCCGGTGTCATATGCCAAACTCCTGCCTGTAAGATACTTGTATATTATCGCAGAATGGCCGGGATTTCAATCCTTTTCACCTTGACTATTTTGCCTATTTCGGTATAATTTAGTTTGGTACATTTTATTATACCGAAAGGCAGTTGAAGATAAGATGCTGATATTAGAAGATATTTCATTTTCCGCACAAACCGAAACGGGACGGAAAGAGATTTTAAATCATATTAACTTGGAAATTGACGACGGTTTTTCCGTAATTACAGGACCCAACGGCGGCGGTAAATCTACGCTTGCCAAGATTATTGCGGGACTGTACCGGCCTACCTCCGGTAAGATTTATTTTAACGGAGTGGATATTACAGACTTGGATATTACAGGCAGAGCCAGAGCCGGCATCAGCTACGCGTTTCAACAGCCGGTGCGTTTTAAGGGCATCACAGTGAAAGACCTGATTACGTTAGCTTCCGGCAAGGATATCGGCGTATCCGAAGCGTGCGCTTACCTTTCCGAAGTTGGCCTTTGTGCAAGAGATTATATCAACCGGGAAGTCAATGCCAGTTTGTCCGGCGGTGAATTGAAAAGGATTGAAATTGCTACGGTGCTTGCCCGCGGGACAGGCTTTACCGTATTCGACGAGCCGGAGGCCGGCATCGACCTTTGGAGTTTCAACAATCTGATTGCAGCTTTTGAGAAAATGCGTGCAGAAACACGCGGCACCATTTTAATCATCTCCCACCAAGAGCGCATTTTGAATATCGCCGACCGGATTATTGTGATCGCAAACGGCCAAGTAGAGAAGACCGGCGACAAAGGGCAGATTCTCCCCGGCTTATTCTGCGACGGACAGACCTGCTCCGTGATGAAAAACAAGATGTGAGGTGACCACGATGTTAGACTTGAATCAAACAGACTTAAATTTATTAGAAACAGTGGCCGGCATCAGCGACGTGCCCACGGGGGCGTTCAATATTCGTGCCAACGGAACCTCTGCAGGCAGAGCCAGCAGTGAGAACGTAGAGATCACGCCCAAGATTGACAAACCCGGTATTGATATTCGCATTAAGCCCGGCACGTTCGGCGAGACCATTTACATTCCCGTGGTGGTCACACAAGACGGACTGCAGGATACGGTTTACAATGATTTTTACATTGGCGAGGCGGCGGACGTGGTCATCGTAGCCGGTTGCGGCATTCACAATGAAGGCTGCACGGAATCCCGCCACGACGGAATCCACACCTTCCACGTAGAGAAGAACGCCAAAGTGAAATACGTAGAGAAGCATTACGGCGAGAGCACCGGAGAGGGCACCAACGTAATGAACCCCACCACCCTTGTAGAAATGGCAAAGAACAGTTATTTGGAAATGGAAACGGTGCAAATTAAAGGCGTAGACTCCACAGACCGTATTACAAAGGCAACTTTGGAAGAAGGCGCCACCTTGATTGTGGGCGAGAAAATTATGACCCATGGTGTGCAACATGCCGGCACCGATTTTACCGTAGACTTAAATGGAAAAGGTTCATCTGCCAACATTGTTTCCCGCTCCGTTGCCAAAGACCGCTCTACCCAAGTATTCGTTTCCAATATTCGCGGCAACAATTTGTGTCACGGACACAGCGAGTGCGATGCGATCGTAATGGACGAGGCCGTGGTTTCCGCCATTCCGCAGATTGTGGCCAACTCTGTAGACGCAAGTTTGATTCACGAAGCGGCCATCGGCAAGATTGCAGGAGAGCAGTTGGAGAAACTGATGACGTTGGGACTTTCTGAGAAGGAAGCGGAGGAACAAATCATCAACGGTTTCTTGAAATAACAGTTGACATTTTACTGTAAAAAAGGTACTCTATATAGGTAGATTTACAGCAAATAAACGAAACGTGAGGCGCTTGCCTGAAAGGAGTTTCATTTAGAATGAAGAAGTTAGTTTTATACTGCAGTATCGACGGAAATACCGACGCGGTTGCCCGCGCAATTGCGAAGGAAGTAGACGCAGACTTGGCCCGTTTGGTTCGTGTTAAGCGCGTAAAGGGTTTTGGTTTCTTTAACAATTTAAAGCTTCGCAGCGAAGTTATGAGAAAGAAGAAGCCGGATATCTTCCCTTTCAAATGGGACCCTCGTGACTACGACCTGATTTACATCGGTACCCCCGTATGGTACGACTCCTACAACCCGGTATACAATACGTTGTTTAACGTTATTAAGATTTACGACAGAAAGATTGCTTTGTTCTCTACCGGTATGAACGAAGAAGGCAAAGCACTGACCAAGCTTTCCAACGACTGGTTGAAAGAATCCGTACTCCTTGGCACCAAGCACTGCATTGAGCCCATTTGGGAAGACGAAGAGTCTCAGACCGAAGCCATCTTAGCCGATATGGCATCTTGGGCAAAGGGTATTGCAGATACTGCCGAGAAGATGATCGAAGAGGAAGAGTTGGAGCGTCGTAAGACCATCTACAAATTCTAATATGATGGAACTGTACCCACTGCCGGCAGATTGGAAAGAAATGAAGATCCGTCCTTACAAGAAGGACCTGCCCTATTCGTATACGTGTGGTGTATTCCCGACAATCGAGCTGATGGACCATTGTCCATCAGCTGTTTTTCGTGTTCTTCTCTCCGAGAAGATTGGCAAAGGCGGCGATTTGATACGGGAGCGCGCTTCCAAGCGCGGCATTCCTGTGGTGGTAGACGACAAAACGATTGCACGGCTCTCTCCAAAGGAGAATTGTTTTGCTATCGGTGTCTTCACCAAATACGAACAAACCCTGGACGCACGCCGCAATCACATTGTACTTGTAAATCCTTCGGATATGGGCAATCTGGGCACCATTATTCGTACGTTAACCGCTTTTGGCTTTCAGGATTTAGCCATGATTCGACCCTGCGCAGACGTGTTTGATCCCAGAGTGATTCGTGCTTCTATGGGTGCTGCTTTTCGCATCCGCGTGTCTATGTACGACACCTTCGATGCGTACCAAAAGATTTGCGGCGATCGGGATTTTTACCCCTTTATGTTAAACGGAAGGCCTATGGAGGAACTGGTTTTCACCAAGACAGACAAGCCCTATTCCCTGCTCTTTGGAAACGAATCCAGCGGGCTTCCGGATCATTTCTTATCACTGGGCACGCCGGTGCGCATTACCCATGAGAACACGGTGGATTCTTTGAATTTGACCATCGCAGCCGGTATCGGCATCCATTGGTTCACCCACAGAAAGGAGACGGAACAATGATTCTTTCTAAGTTAATTGCAGACAAAGCCACCATTTTAGGCGTAGCTTCCGAAGAAATCAAAGAAGCCCGGGATTTGTATGCAGGTCGCAAAGTGGGAAACAGCCGCCTGTTTGTGTGTGAGGGTTTATGGGCTGCGGACAAGTTAGTGGAGAAAGGCATCCCGGTTAGAAGGGTGTTTTTTGACAACACCTATTTTCCGGAGCGGGCAAGTGAGAAAGAACAGAAACAGTTAGCCGGCATTTTACAGGTTTGCTCGGAAGCCTACAGCATTTCCCCCAAAGCCTGCAGCAAAATCAGCGACCGGGACGGCGCCGACATTTGCTTTATCGTGGCAGAAATGCCTTCCTACACGCTGGACGATATTCCCCTTTCTGACAATATGATCACCATTATTTTAGACGGACAGGAGCAACCGGGAAATGTGGGTGCCATTCTTCGTTCTTTAGATGGGGCCGGTGGCACGTTTGCCATTATGACCAACCGTCGGGTGCGTTTAACCCACAGCCGTTTAATTCGTTCCAGTTTGGGCGCCGCATTTATGATGCCCGTGGTGGAGGTCCCCATGGAAGAACTGGCCGCTTGGCTTTTGGAGAAAGGCTTCCGTTTGGTTCTAACAGACCTGACTGCCACCAAGTCTTATTGCGATATAGACCATAAGGGCCGCATTGCCATTGTGGCGGGCAATGAATATTTGGGCATTTCAGATTACTGGCGTCATCTTCCCAATGCAGAGCCAATCATTATTCCTATGCTTGGAAGTGTGGAATCCTTAAACGTAGGCTTTGCTTCCACTTTAGTTGCCTACGACATAGGCCTCAAGCAGAAAAATTTGAAATAAGGGTAAAAAAATTTGGTACAGGTAAAAATTTTTTTGTCTGTACCAAAAAATTTGGTACAGGTAGAAAATTTTCCGCCTGTACCAAAACTTTTTATAAAGATTAATCAATATAGTCCTTGAGCTTCTTGCTTCTGCTGGGATGACGCAGTTTCCGGAGGGCTTTGGCTTCAATCTGACGAATACGCTCACGGGTTACGTTAAATTCACGGCCAACTTCTTCCAACGTGCGTTGACGTCCGTCCTCTAAACCAAAACGAAGTTTCAAAACTTTCTGTTCACGAGGGGTCAAAGACTGAAGCACTTCCATAAGCTGTTCCCGAAGCAAAGTAGATGCGGCGCTGTCAGAAGGTGCCGGCGCATCGTCATCAGGAATGAAGTCGCCGATATGGCTGTCTTCCTCCTCGCCCACCGGGGTTTCCAAGGAAACGGGATCCTGGGAAATTTTAATAATCTCCCGCACCTTATCTACGCTCATGCCCATTTCTTCTGCAATTTGCTCCGGCGTAGGATCTTTACCCAATTCTTGAGAAAGTTGACGAGATACACGGTGAAGTTTATGAATAGTTTCCACCATGTGTACGGGAATACGAATGGTACGGGCTTGGTCCGCAATGGCTCTTGTAATGGCCTGGCGAATCCACCAAGTTGCATAGGTACTGAACTTGTAGCCTTTCTGATAATCGAATTTCTCTACGGCTTTCAAAAGGCCCAAGTTACCTTCTTGGATCAAATCCAAGAACTGCATGCCTTTTCCCACGTAACGCTTGGCAATGCTGACAACGAGACGCAAGTTGGCTTCGTTCAAACGCTGCTTTGCACTTTCGTCACCTTGCTCAATGGCAATGGCCAATTTAACCTCTTCTTCAGCGGAAAGCAAAGGTACCTTGCCAATTTCCTTTAAGTACATACGGACGTGGTCTTCTAAGCCAACGCCGTCTGCCAGACTGTCAAAATCTGCATCAGGGCGTTTTTCTTCCCCATTTCCATCCAGGTCGCCAATGACGTTGATGCCCATTTGTTCAGCCACTTCGTAAATCTTCTCCATGACTTCGGCATCCATTTCCATTTCGTCCATAACCGCATTGATTTCGTCAAAAGTCAGCACGCCTTTAGCTTTGCCACGCTCCAAAAGACCAGTTACCAAAGCGTTGCCTTCAAAATAACTCTTGTCCACAGAATCTCCGTGGGAAGCAGGGCGATAATGATCGTCCTGGTCATCTTTGCCGTAATCTTCATTACTTCCGGAAGCATACGCATCATCAGGCACTTTCATATTTGTAATATCTTCCAGATCTTCTTCAAAGTCCGCATCCTCAAACTCCATAGAATCCGGATCCAATGCATCAGCAGCAGCCTCGAACTGTGCCTCAATGGCTGCGTCGTCCAATTCTTCATCTGCAAACAAATCATCGTCGGAATAGTCGTCAAAGGACTTTTCCGCTTCTTCTGAAACCTCCGGAATAAGATCTTCTGCAATTTCAGGTGTAGGCTCTGCTTTCTTCTTCGTGCTCTTCTTCGCCGGTTTGGCAGCCGTTTTTTCTTCTGTCGCGGGCACTGCCTCTTGAACCTCAATTTCCGGTACTTCGGTAGCTTCCGTTTTCTTCTTTGCAGGTGTTTTCTTGCTTGTTTTCTTAGCAGGTTTCTCTGCTGCAGGTGCGACAATTTCTGCCGCAACTGTTTCTTCCACTTGAACGTTTTCTGCTTTCTTCTTTGCCATTTCGTATTACCTCTTTCCGCTTTGTGTAGTCCCTTTGGATGCTACGTCTAATTTGTGTATCTCTTCCATTAATTTTCGTTTTTCTTGCATATCTTCCGCATCTGCCATCCGTTTCATCAGCGTTTGCCTGCGCATCAGCATACTGCAGCGATTCAAACGATCTAATATTTCGGATACAGGCGTGCCTTCCGGCGCTGCATCCCACGCTTTCATCACGTCGGCAGCACCATCTAAAGACGCAGAAGCCAGTACCGCATCCCGGCCGATGCCTTGGCCTTCCGTATGCCGTGCCACCAGTTTTTGGTACAATTCCAAATTGTCCGGAATCAGAAATTCATACGCCTTTCCTTGCATAAACTTGGTAAACTCCCGCACGTTGTCGGAAAGACATAAGATCAACCGTTTCTCCAATTTATCAATTTCAATTTCCGTTTTGGAAAGAACTTGCGTTTCCGCTTCTTTCTTGGCTTGTACAGGTGTTTTAATCGCAGACCGCACCCGACTGTCTTCTTGAAGACCTTGCAAAGTCTTGCCGCCGGACACACTCTCTACGTCCTGACGAAGGGCTTCTCGATCCGCACCGTATTGATTGCTGACTTCCTGGATATAGTGGGCTCTGGCAGATGCGGTAGGTTCTTTCCCGATAATCATCGCTGCCCGATTCAAAAATTCCACTTTGGAAGCAGGGCTGTCCGGGGGAAACTCCTGAGCCAGCTTTTCAATTTTGAAAGATACCAAAGATTTGGCCTTGTCCACCACTTTCATAAAGTCATCTGCGGTATGCACCCGCAAGAATTCGTCCGGATCTTTCACTTTTCCGTCCACCACACTTAGATCCAAGACTTTTACCCGCAGTCCTTGAGCGGCTAAAATATCCAGACCTCGAATGGTGGCATTCTGCCCGGCGCCGTCCGCATCGTAGCCGATGAGCACTTCATCGAAGTAGCGTTTCAGCAATCGGGCTTGGTTCTGGGTAAGGGCTGTTCCTAAAGAGGCAACCGCCCAGCAAATTCCTTTTTGGTGAAGGGCAATACAATCCATATACCCCTCTACAATAATCACCCGCTTGGAATTTGCCTTCCGAGCAAAGTTCAAGCCGTAAAGGTGATACCCTTTACTGTACGCCGGATTCTCCGGAGAGTTCAAATATTTAGGTTTCGAGTCGTCCAGCACACGGCCACCGAAGGCAATGACGTTTCCGGATACGTCAAAAATCGGAAACATCACACGATTGCGGAAACGGTCGTAGTATCGGGATTTCTCCTCGGATTTCAGCACCAATCCCGCCTGCAACAAAAACTCCGGTTTCAGTGCCAGAGCGCCTTCCGTACAGAATTTCAGTAAATCTCCCCAAGAATCATTGGCAAAACCAAGGCCAAATTTCTTGACGATTTCAACAGGAATGCCTCTGCGCTTAAAATATTCCTGTGCCACCACCGACTTCTTCAAATTCTCGTAAAAGAATCGGGCTGCTGTCTTATTAAGCGAAAGAATATCATTCTTCAATTTCAGTTTCTCATCATCCGGACCTTTTCCATCGTAACGAATGCGAATTCCTACACGGTTTGCGAGAAATTCAATGGCGCCTACGTAGTCCAAACTCTCCGCAAGCATAATAAAGTGAATCACGTTGCCGCCTTTGCCGCAACCGAAACACTTAAAAATCTGTTTGCTCTCATTTACGGAGAAGGATGCCGTCTTCTCATTGTGAAAAGGACACAGTCCCCAGTCATTGCCGCCTTTGCGAGTCAACTTCACGTATTCACTTACAACGGAAACAATATCGTTCCGTTCAATAATTTCATCAATCTGAGATTGGGGAATCACGTAGGTCAACTCCTTTCAAAACAGCATAAAGACGCTAGCCAAGAACGCCGTCTAATTATTATTCGCCGTCCTTTGGCAAAAATCCTTGTACAATCTTACAATTTTTTGCAATTAATCTTCAAATACGGAAAAACGGAAACCTTCCAGGATGGATTTGAACACTTTTTGGTGGGCCGCATAGGCATTTTCTTCCTCGGTGTGGAGTCCTTCATAGACGATTACGTAATAATTGCTGGCACGAACAGTCACGTAAACGTCTGCGGTGTACGTGTGGGCATCAGCTTTCCGTTCGTAGGTAAAATGGCGGAACGTGATATCCGAGGTCTCATAATTGGAAATTTCTTCTCCAAAAGTGCAATTTTGAAAGCCGTTTGCCGCTTTCATAGAAGCATACACGTCACCGGTAATCTTCTCTAATAAAGCTAAATCGGTCTTGTTCTCAACTTCTGTCAAATCATCGGACAAAACCGGACCTTCAGCAGGATGATCCTTCATCCACTGTTTCTGCGCCGCATCGTACGCACCATAATAGAAACTGGCCGTCAAAGACGTATCTCGAACCAGATCAGAAACCGCATCCGGGGTTTGAGAAGGTTTCGGCGCATCGGTGTGCAGCACCTGTACCAAAGGATAAAGCTCCAACACCAGATGCTTAGATTCATCTAACATAAAGCCGTTGGTATCGGCATTTACATACCACTTGTCCGGATAATACAGGCGGAAGAAGAATCGGGAAGCATTGCATTTGTTCTTGTAAATGCCCTGCTCCTCGTCAGATGTGAAGGTGTCGTTGGTCTCAACGTAAGAAACAATCGAGCGAACAGACATCACCAGCACCATAATCACGATTACCAAGATAATCAGATAAAGGAGCGTAGTCTTGCGCTGTTGCCAAATGCTTTGTGCTTTTGTTTTCTTCTTGCCCATAACCTCACCTCAAATCAAAGAAATTGTATCACATCATTCCGGAAATAGCAACTTGTATTTTCCCTTTCCGGCGTGTACAATAGGCGTGTACCAAAAGGTCGTACACCTTTACCGGAAGGAGTGTTTCTCACCATGTTTACCGATACGTTAGAATGGAATAAACGGTGTGTCATTATTGGTGCTGCGCCGATTTTTACCGGCAGCGAAGCCATTTTAGACACGGACTTTGTCATTGTGTGCGACGGCGGCCTTGCCTATGCACAAGAAGCAAAGATTCATTTTGACGTGCTATTGGGCGATTTTGACTCCTGGGAAGGTCCCATTCCCCAAGGAAACTTTGAAACCATTACGCTCCCAAAAGAGAAAGACGATACCGACCTGATGTTTGCGGTGAAATTAGCAATCCGGAGGGACTACCGGAACTTCCTGTTGTTGGGCGTATCGGGTGGTCGCACCGACCACTTCTTAGGCAATTTATCCGCCGCCGCATACGCTGCGGAAGAAGGCGGCATTTGCGTGCTTTTTGGACACCAAGAGCGCATTTTCGTATTCAAAGACAACGTTTTAACCTTGTCCCCCATTCCCGGCACCACCGTATCCGTGCTTCCCTGGGGCGACCGGCTTCAAAACGTCACTTTAACCGGACTCTATTATCCATTAGAAGGCGCCACGCTGACCAACCGTTATCCTTTAGGGGTCAGTAACGTAATTGAACAGGACGCACAATCTCCTGCCGTTCACATCGGACATGGCACCGCCTTGGTTATTGTATCGCAGTAAGTTCGCAGACAGTAGCGTCAGCCGCTTTAACCAGATCATCGGGCGAAAGCAGCAACTGAATCCCTCGAATCCCGCCGCTCACCGCCACGATCTCATGTAAGATCACAGTTTCATCAATATAAGTAGGAAAATGCTTCTTCATTCCAATGGGGCTGCAACCGCCTCGAATATATCCGGTCACACCCAACAAATCCTTCACGTGGAGCATTTCCACACTTTTATTTCCGGACACACGGGCAAACGCCTTCAAATCTAACGTTTCTCCCACGGGAATGCAGGCTACCACGTAGCCGGTTTTGTCCCCTTTTGCAACCAGGGTCTTAAACATCATAGCCGGGTCCATGGATAATTGCACCGCCAAATGTTCTCCGGACAAATCGTTCTCGTCCGGCTCGTACGTCTTGTAATCATAAGAAATCTTCATTGTATCTAACATGCGCATCGCATTGGTTTTATTGACTTTCTCTTTCAAGGTTCCGTCCCCTTTCTCACGGAGATATTTTATCACATTTTACCGAAAAATCATAGGATAGTAGCGAACTGAATATTTACGGAGGGAGTTCTATGAGAAAATGCGGGCTTTGTCCCGATTATATGTCTGTACCCATGGACGATCCGTCCATGTTTGAAACTGCCGGCGCCCTTTGCGGAGGTCCACTTGCTACGATTTTCGTCAATCGGCAGCCGGAAAATTGTGCCATGTATTCCATTTGCGATGCCTTTGAAAACGGCACCGTTTACCCTGCTTTGAATATGCCCTACGAAGGGCCGTTCTGCTGCAAACCCGGAGGTGATCTTCGTGGATAAAGAGAAAATGTCTTGCGAGTTAATGGCTTTGACTTTTGCCTTAAACGACCTGAACTTGTATCTGGATACCCACCCGGAAGACCAAGAAACCATTCGTTTGTACAACAACATCGTGGGCAAGCGAAAAGTGCTGGCAGACACCTACCAGGCTATGTACGGTCCGCTTCTTGCCTACCAGTACAGCGGCTCCGACGAAAAATGGGATTGGGTAGACGATCCATGGCCTTGGCAGAGAAAGGAGTGTGGCAAGTAAAATGTGGTTATATGAAAAGAAACTTGCTTTCCCGGTAAACATCAAGAAACCGGATCCCCGTATGGCGAAATTGATTATCACCCAATACGGCGGTGCAGACGGTGAGTTGGCTGCCGCCTTGCGGTATCTGAGCCAACGTGTCACCATGCCCACAGGAAAAACGCGGGCTTTGTTAAATGACATTGGTTCGGAAGAACTGGGCCACTTAGAGATGGTAGGCGCCATCTGCACCCAGCTTTTGGAAGGCGCTGACTGCAAACTTTTGAAAGAGGCCGGCTACGATACTTCTTACGTGGAGCACGGCGTGGGCGTTTATCCCCAAAATGCTGCCGGCGTGCCTTTTAGTGCGGCTTACTTGCAATCGAAGGGCGATCCCATTACGGATTTAACGGAGAACCTGGCGGCGGAGCAGAAAGCCAAGAAGACCTATGAATATTTGATTGATATGTGTGACGATCCCGACGTATTGGAGCCGTTGCGGTTCCTTCGGGAGAGAGAGATCGTGCATCTCCAAAGGTTCGGCGAAGCCCTGGAAATGGTGCGGGATCTGAGAAACGAGAAGAAAATCTTCTATTAAGGTAAAATGTAGGCTGCCTCAAAACTACGGCAAAAAGTAATTTTGGGGCAGTTGTTTTGTGCAAGATTTTACTTTGGGCAATACAGTCGTTTTTTTGTATCGATTTACCAGAGGTTGGGCAGTAGCATGCATTTTAGTCGTGTATATGCCCAAAAAGAAGCAGCTTGGGCTGAAAAACGCCTGATTTACAATGATTTTTCAAAATTTTTGGGCAATAGGAGCAAAAAATGGACCTTATTGCCCAACCGCTTTCAATTACATCAAAAATAGCAAAGGCTGCCTCTAACAAGGCAGCCTATTCTCATACTTCAAAACGCAAGAAAAATTATTCTTTCTTCGTACCGCATTTGCCGCAGAAGTCACCCTTCACAGCTTTGCCGCAATTAGAGCAGTAGTATACTTCTTTGCGACAAGTAAAAGGCTTTGCAATCTTGCCTACCAAAGTCTTTGCGAAATTGGCACCGCGAAGAAGGTCAATTACAGCAAGTACAGCCAATGCAATCGCAGCGATGGATACAAGCAGAAGAAGGAAATCCAAAATTTCGTTGGTTGTTTCAAGCCACGTAGACGTCTGCGTGTAATTGCCCCAAGGATTGGTTACTTCTTCTTCCATAAGGGGTTGAACAATCCAATCGTCAATGCGTGCAAGGAAAGAAGCAAGAATGCTCAATACAACGGAAATCAATTTAATGCCAAAATATAATACTTGTGCGCCTACAACCGGAAGTACTGCATCTTCGTCCTGTGCATCCTTAGAAAGCACTACGGCAACAATCAAAAGGGCTACCATAATCAAAGTAGCATAAGACGTACCCAGGATCAAACCTAAAGCCATCATAGCGTAAGCAAAAATCGCCAACATTTTCAAATTTTTCTGTGTTCTGTCCATAACAAAACCTCCTATAAAAATTACGTTTTCATTCTACAAGAAACACTATAATTTGTCAATATTTTACGGCATTACAACGTCCTTCAAAATCCCGTTCAAATAGGCGATTACCACGCCGTAATTGGTAATGGGCACCCGCTGTTCCCTGGCTTTCTCAATGCGGGATAAAACGTACTTTCGATTAAACATACAGCCGCCGCAATGAATAATTAAATCATAAGGCGTCAAGTCAGCGGGAAAGTCCACGCCGCTCACCACGTCTACCTGTAAGTCGGCACCAAAACGTTTCTTGAGCATAGCGGGAATCTTCACGCGGCCGATATCTTCCGACATGGGTGCGTGGGTACAAGCCTCTGCAATCAGCACCCGGGATGTAGCTGTCAAACCGTCAACCGCCGCAGCGCCTTCTACGAAAGTCTTCAAATCTCCTTTGTACCCCGCCATAAGCACGGAGAAAGACGTCAAGGCGCTTTCCGCCGGTTTCAAATCATACACCGTGCGAAAAACTTGGGAGTCCGTAATAATGAGTTTAGGCGGCATTTTCAAAGCAGCCAGCGTTGCCTCCAGTCGGTCCGTGGTACAGCAAGTGGCTGTGCATTTTCGGTCCAGCAATTCCCGCAGCGTCTGCACTTGCGGGAGAATTAACCGCCCCTTGGGTGCCTGAATATCCTGAGGCATTACCAAAAGCACGCTGTCCCCCGCAGTCACCAAATCCCCTAATATAGAAACCGGTTCGAAGTCTTCCGGCAGCGCCCGAATCAAGCGATTGCGAAGGGCTTCTATGCCGGTGCCGTCTTTGCTGCTGATAGCAAGGGCAGGTACGCCCACCATTCCTTCTGCAGCTTCCAAGCGGCGTTTCACTTCTTCGGAAGGTAAAATATCCATTTTACTCACCACCGGAATAATCGGTGTGTGGGAAGCTTTAAGCCTTGACATCCACACCTTGTCCGTTGCATCCGGCATCTCCCCCAGCAAAAGCAAAGCTATATCCGTTTTTGCCAAGGCTTCCGCCGTTTTCTCTACGCGAAGGGCACCCAAGTCCCCAACGTCATCATACCCGGCGGTATCGATCCACACTACGGGACCCAACCCGTGAATTTCCATGGATTTATACACCGGGTCCGTAGTGGTGCCCGGGGTGTCGGACGTAACGGCAATGTCTTGCCCGGTTAACGCGTTTAAGATGGAAGACTTACCGCTGTTTCTTTTCCCGAAAATCCCGATGTGAAGCCGGGAGGCTCTCGGGGTATCTTGTAAAGACATTTTACACACGCCTCCTTTGTCAGAAGCGGAAATCCCGCTCCCCTGCCTCGATGGCAATTAAATTTTCTTGGGCGCGAGCGCGCACCTTATCATTGGGCACCCGCTTCATCTCTTCGTCGATCACTTTCAGGCCTTTCTGCAGCGTATCGGGAGAAGCGTAGTCCATTAAGTACTCTTTCAGCGTCATCAAAGCGTTTGGCTGGCAGCAATTGGCAATCTGTCCGCTCTTTGCAAGGGACATAAAACGGTCGCCGGTGCGGCCTTCCCGGTAGCATGCGGTACAGAAACTGGGGATGTGGCCTAAAGTTAAGAGCCAATTCACCACTTGATCCAACGTCCGATTGTCGCTGATATCAAACTGTGCGGAGTTCTCCTCTTCTCCTTCGTCTGCATAACCGCCTACGCTGGTGCGAGAGCCGCCGCTGATCTGGGAAACGCCCAATTCCAGCACCTTCGCCCGGGTCTTGGCGGACTCACGGGTAGAAATAATCATTCCTGTATACGGCACCGCAATGCGAATCACCGCTACAATCTTCTGGAATATTTCATCGCTGATGGCGTTCTCGAATTCTTTCGTATCAATATCGTCTGCAGGACGAATACGGGGCACGCTGATGGTGTGAGGGCCTACACCTTTTGCCGCTTCTAAGTGTTCCGCGTGCATCAAAAGGCCAACAAAATCGTAGCGATATAAATTAAGGCCAAACAGCACGCCACAGCCTACGTCGTCGATACCCCCGTCCATCGCCCGGTCCATGGCTTCCGTATGGTAGGCATAGTTGCTCTTAGGGCCTGTGGGGTGCAGCTTCTCGTAAGTTTCCTTATGATAGGTTTCCTGGAACAGAATATACGTGCCGATGCCCGCCTCTTTCAGCTTCCGGTAATTCTCCACGGTGGTGGCGGCAATGTTAATATTAACTCTGCGAATGGCACCGTTCTTGTGGTGAATGCTGTAAATGGTTTTAATGCTCTCTAACACGTACTCCAAAGGATTATGCACAGGGTCCTCTCCCAGTTCCAATGCCAAACGCTTGTGGCCCATATCCTGGAGTGCTACCACTTCCCGGACAATTTCTTCCTGGGACAGTTTCTTCCGGCAAATGTGCTTATTTTTGGCGTGGTAAGGGCAGTAGGTACAGCCGTTTACGCAGTAATTGGACAAGTACAAAGGGGCAAACATCACAATTCGGTTGCCGTAAATCTTTTGCTTAATTTCTTTCGCCAGGGTAAAAATCTTCTCATTCAGCTCCGGAATATCGCAATCCAAAAGCACTGCGGCTTCCCGGTGGGTAAGACCTTTACAATCCTTCGCCCGTTCAATCAGGCTGTTAATCAGTTCGTAATTGGATTTATTTGCCTCCGCATACGCCAGGGTATCTTGGATTTCTCCGTCGTGAATAAATTCTTCTGCTTTTGATGAAAAACGATCGTACATAGTTTCTTCCTCCTTTATGCTTTCCACAAGGGGCTGTCCCCTCGACTTAGATCCATTTTACGTCCGCAGCCGGCCAGCTCGTTACGCAGGGCTTCTAACATCTGCGCCGACTCCGTGCCGGTTGAAAGTTTGTTGTTGTATAAATTGTATTTTACCCGCACCTCGTTTGGCGATAAATTGGGCATCACCACGTTGGCGCCGGCTTGCAAGGCCTGCAATCGGGAGCCTTGCGATAAGGTTGCAAGGGCGGTGGTGGCGGGAATTAACGCGCCGGGTAAAATGCCCCGTGTGATGGCGATCATTTTAACCGTTTGCTGACTATCCCCTGCCGCGTACTTCCCAAAAGGCGTATCCGTGTGGGGTATGAAGGGACCAATTCCTACCATGTGGGGCCGAAATTCCTGCAGAAAGTACAGATCCGCTGCCAAATGCTCCGCCGTTTGGAACGGAGAGCCTACCATAAAACCGGCTCCTACTTGAAAGCCTAATTCTTTCAGCGCTGAGAGGGCCTCCATGCGAGAGTCCAGCCGCTGCCCCGGAGGATGCAACCGGGAAAAATGTTCCGCCGTTGCCG
Source organism: Clostridia bacterium (assembly GCA_017935905.1). Classification (GTDB taxonomy): domain Bacteria; phylum Bacillota; class Clostridia; order UBA1212; family UBA1255; genus RGIG9099. The sequence goes on from JAGBGO010000066.1 coordinate 32,463, forward strand.
TCTCGTGCCTGAGCAAGTACCGACTGGCGCCGGCTTTCCGGAAAGCTTCGTAGGAGCGCCTGCTTTTCTCCCCAAATGAAAGGGTTACGGCGCTTCCCGGACAAGATAAGCAGATTTCCCGAATGAGATCGCACATCTGTTCGTCCGTATAGAAGTCATCCTCTCCCCCCTGCAAAACGAAGGTGCGAAAACCCATTTCGTAGCCCTGCTCGCAAGTGGCCAGAATGACCTCCGGTGAAAGTCTGTACCGCTGTGCCTTTTTGTTGGAACAGCGAAGGCCGCAATAGAAGCAATCCTGCTTGCAATAACTGGAAATTTCGATTAAACCGCGAATGTATACGTGATTACCGAAAACTTCTTCCGTGCGCTCTTTTGCGCGCTGAAATAAAAGTTCAAGTGCCCCTTGGTCCTCGCAAAGAACCAAGGCTTGAAACTCTTTCTGCGTTAGGCGCTCTCCTTGAAAAAGTCGGTCAATCAATGTCTGCATTTCGTTTAATTCCTCCCTGCAATTTTCGGCGTAATCGTCTTCGTGCTCACGCCGGAAATAGCCCCTAACTTACCGGACAAGGCGCTGATAATATCTTGTGGGGCATCCAATGCCACGCTAATTAAGGACACACCGGCTTCCTTGTACGGGATGCCCATACGGCCAATGATGTAAGGGGCATATTGGTGTAAAATGCCGTTCATCTGCTCTACTGAATCCGGCTCACTGACGACAATGCCAATTAAGGCGACTCTGGATTCCATAAATCCCTCCAAATACAAAAAGTCCGCCTGACGAATCGCAAGGCGGACGAATTCTGCTAAATATACTCGCTGCCTTCCGCCGCAGGAGCCCTTTAATCAAGCACCTTTGGTGTCAGTACGAAAGTAGTATAGCATATTTCTTTGTAAAATGGAAGCCGCGGGGTTAAATTGTAGAAAAAGTGGGGTTTTAACCCCGGATTTGGGATGACGAATGGTAAAATCACGCCTGAGCATTTCTTCCATAAAATTCCCCCTCCTATAGGAGAACACAGGAGAGGGAAACTTTGCAACTTATTTCATTCGTCAAATTTCGTCTTCAATCGTCATCCAATCATACCCATGGCATCAGCGCCAAAGGTGTAACACATCTCACCTTGATACTCAATGGATGCAGTCAGGCGGATATCCCGAGAAGAGGATCCCACGTAGAAATCAAACCGACCATTTTCCACAACCCATTTATGGAAGGTGCTGTTAAAATAGGACAAATCCGCTTGGGTGAGTTGGAATGAAACTTCTTGGCGCTCCCCGGCCTTCAGGAAAACTTTCCGGAAGTGTTTCAGCTCCTTCACGCATCGCACAACCGTGGCTTCCGGATCGCCTACGTACACCTGCACCACTTCGGCACCGTCGCAGTCGCCGGTATTGGTGAGGGTAAAATGGAGTTTCAACGTCACAGGGTCTACCACTAAATCTTTATATTCAAACGTCGTGTAAGATAAACCATAGCCGAAGGGATAAGCAATTTTTTCCGGATGTTTGTCGTAGTAACGATAGCCTACGTCAAACCGCTCTTTGTATTCCAAATAGCGACCGTTGCCCGGATATTCCAAATCTCGGCGCATGGTATTTGGGAACGTTTCGGAAAGTTTACCGGAAGGGTTAACTTTGCCGGAAAGCACACGAGCCACAGCGCTACCGCCGGCTTCACCGCCAAACCACATTTCCACAACTGCGTCAGCTTGCTGGAAGTTAATGTCAAAAATCAAAGCACTGCCATTTTGGAGCACCACCGCAACAGGCATACCGATTTCTTTGGCAGCCTTCATAAATACGGAATAATTGTGATTCATATAGGCGGTTCTTCGATCGTACATTTCGGACTCATCGGAATCCATGCCGCCGGCAAAGAATACCACCAAATCGCAACCTTTAATCTTCTCTTGGAAATCCGGTTGCAGAGGGAACATCATTTCTTTGGAGAATTGATTGCGGTGATATAAATCCACGTAGATAAATTCGATTTCCGGCATTTCCGCTTGCATAGCGTCAAAAGGCTTATCCACGTATTTGTCTGCAGGATGCACTTCCGAGCTGCCCTGACCGCCAATCATGGGATCGATTGCATAGTCGCCGGTAACAGCTACTTTTTTATATTTTTCCTTCGTAATAGGCAATACGTGCCGGTCGTTCTTCATCAGCACAATACTTTCTTCGGAAATCTTTCTGGCTGCCTCATGTTGCGCTTCCCGATTGTATTCAATATTCGCAAAAGGTTTGCGATCAATTAAATGAAGTACCCGTGTAACGGCTCTGTCAATATCTTCCATGGTCACTTTGCCCGCTTCCAAGCCGGCGCGCAACTGTTCCACAATGTTCTCATTGGTAGGCATCTGCAAATCGCATCCGTTATGAATAGCGCGGGAAACGTCTTGTACAGCACCCCAGTCGGAAACCACTAAACCTTCATAGCCCCAGTCATCCCGCAGTACTTCTTGCAGCAGCATGGGATTCTCTGAACACCATACGCCGTTAATTTTATTGTAGGCGCACATCACGCTGTCCGGTTTTCCCTTCTTCACAGCAATTTCAAAGGCTCTTAAATAAATCTCATGCAGGGTGCGCTCGTCAATTTCCGCGCTGACGTAGAAGCGGTGTTCTTCTTGATTGTTTGCGGCAAAATGCTTTAAACTTGCGGAAACACCTTTCTCCTGCAAGCCTTGGATATAAGCTGCTGCCAATTCTCCGGACAGCACCGGATCTTCGGAAATATATTCAAAATTTCGACCGCAAAGAATATGGCGCTTCATATTGGCACCGGGGCCCAGCAACATGTGAATGCCTTTCACAATACAGTCGTTCGCAAGGGCTCTGCCCATTTCCAGTGCCGCTTCCCGGCTCCACGTTGCACCAAGGGCGCTGAGGGACGGGAAAAGAATGCTTTCTGTATCTTCAAATCGGCGGGTACCGTGAGGGCCGTCCGCAAACTCAATCGGCGGTATATTTAGGCGCTCTACGGGACAGGTGTTCATACTGCCGCCACCGGTGAGCATCTTTGCTTTTTCTTCAAAGGTCAGTTCCTGTAAAATGTTCTCCATATCCATTTGTTTCACTCCTTGGTGTTCATCAATATAGTTGATTATAACATAAAAAAGAAATGCAATGTGGACAAATATTGCACAATCATAGACAAATAAAGATGAATATTGACATTTTACCGGATGCGTCGTATCCTTAACCCAAGTAAGAAAGTTAGGAGGAAAATGGTTTGAAGATTCCCGATTTTATGATCGAAGTGGAAAGTGGACGAAATCCGGTCATTTTACAGTTAACCGACTCGCAAATCTTGGATGCCGCCCAACAACGCTTGCCTAACCGCATTTCCTCTGACCAGGCAACCTATTACGCCACCCACCGAATGGAAGCGAACTGTTTTCGATATATGCGCCAAACCATTGAAAACGTCAGGCCGGATCTGATTCTTATGACCGGCGACTTGGTGTACGGCGAGTTTGACGATGCCGGCACGTCCCTGCTGGCTTTGATCGAATTTATGGAATCTTTTGATATCCCATGGGCACCTATTTTCGGTAACCACGATAACGAAAGCAAGAAAGGCGCCGACTGGCAAAGTGCCCAGCTGGAAGCGGCGAAAAATTGCCTATTCAAGCAAAGAACCTTGACAGGTAACGGCAACTACACCGTAGGAATTCAGCAAGACGGCGTACTGAAGCGCGTCTTCTTTATGCTGGACAGTAACGGTTGTGGCGCCATCAGCGAAGAAAGTCGTGCCAACGGCCATACGGTAACCAGCGTGGGTTTTGGTCAGGATCAGATTGACTGGTACACAGAAACTGCAACGTCCATTCGTGCTTTATCCCCTGCCACTAAACTTTCTTTTGCGTTCCACATTCAGCCGGCTGTTTTTGAAGAAATCGGAGCGCAGTGCAATGCTCTCGATTTTGGATATTTAGGTGCCAATTTGAAAAGTGCATGGGACCACGACGGAGTGGTTTGGAACGGGCTAAAAGCATTGGGCGTGGATTCTATTTTGGTAGGTCACGAACATTGCAACAGTGCAAGCATCGTATACGAAGGGATTCGCCTCCAATACGGACAAAAGTCTTCCACGTACGACCGGGTGAATTATTTGAAGAAAGACGGCAGCATTGTGGGATCCTATCCCCCTGCTTCCGGCACACCCTTGGTAGGCGGTACCGTGATGCCTTTATCTTGCGAGGACGGAAGTATTTGTGATCCGTATATTTATTTATGTAAAATGGAAAAGTGAGTTTACTGAAGGGAACAGGACTTCGTTTGCCTTCAAAAGATGATTTAGAGCCACGTTTTTTCAAAAATCGTGGCTCTGTTGTATGAAACTATTCAAATTAAAGTCTAAAACCGCTGTTTCAAATGATAAAAATGGCTCCATTTCATAAAAATTATGAAAACAGAGCCATTTCTTCTTTGGTGCGGATAACAGGGGTCGAACCTGCATGCCGTGAAGCACTGGAACCTAAATCCAGCATGTCTGCCAATTCCATCATATCCGCAAGGCAATCGCCGCTTCCCTATTGTACTCAATTTTGAAAAGATAATCAAGTGCGAGAATTTATCTTTCACTATCTTTTTACCGAAAAATATGTATAATAGAAGCAAGAACACAAGCGGGAGGTGCGAGATATATGGGAATTCCGATTACGTTTCTCAAAGGCGTGAAGAGTAAACGCGCTGCCATGCTGGAAGCGCTGAACGTGCGCACCTTAGAGGATTTAGCACTATTGCTTCCCCGAGGCTATGAAGATCGCACCAAAACCGCAAGGATCGCCCAGCTTGCACCGGAAATGGAAGTCACCGTTACCGCAAGAATCCTGCGAATGGATTTCAGACAAATTCGACGGAATTTTTCCGTGATGAATCTGCGGGTATCTGACGGCACCGGCGATATGACCATTACTTTCTACAATCCCAAATACATTCGCAGCAAGTTTGAGAAAGGCGCTGTGATGCACTTTTTCGGTAAGATTGTCAAAGGTTACTACGGTTTGGAAATGACCAACCCTGTATTTGAGGTAGCAACCCAGGAGACTTCCGCGTCGCAATTTAGCGGCATTTTACCCATCTATCCCTTGGCACGGGACTTAACCCAGAATTTTCTCCGAAAGACGGTGAAGGAAGCCTTGGCGCTGCTCCCCCCGTTCCAAGAGAATTTACCGGAAGATCTTGTACGGAAATACAGTTTAATGAACCGGGACGAGGCCATTCGCACCCTCCACAATCCCGACAGCTTAGAGAAGGCCGCGCAGGCGCGAAGACGGCTGGCTTTTGAAGAGTTGTTCATCGTGCAACTGATGCTGATGCTTATGCGGGGAAATTACAATAAGGACGGGTTGGGCATCCATTTTACCGGCGAAGACCAAACCCAAAAGCTGCTTGCCGGTCTTCCCTTCCGGCTGACTGCGGACCAAGAACAGGTTTGGCAGGAAATCAAACAAGATATGGAATCTGCCAAGCCTATGAACCGGTTAGTGCTGGGCGACGTTGGCTCCGGTAAGACGGTGCTGGCGCTCCTGGCCATGACCAAAGCGATTGGAAACGGCTATCAGGCGGCCTTTATGGCGCCTACAGAAATTTTGGCGGAGCAACACTTCCGCAAGATTCAGCCTATGTTAGACGCCCTGGGCTACCACACGGTGCTGCTCACCGGCTCTTTAGGAGCAGCGAAACGCCGAGAAACGCTGGAGGCCATTCGCACGGGAAGTGCCCACTGTGTCATCGGTACTCACGCTTTAATACAGAAGGACGTTGTGTTCTGTAAGCCCGGCATTATGATTACCGACGAACAGCACCGTTTTGGCGTTCGGCAACGGGCGATTTTGGCGGAACAAGCCACTACGCCGGATATTTTAGTCATGACAGCCACGCCGATTCCCAGAACGCTGGCACTGATTTTGTACGGCGATATGGATATTTCACGGATTGAGACCATGCCGGAAGGGCGCATTCCCATCCGCACTTTTGTGGAGAACGACGGACGGCGGCAGCGGGTGTATGCCTGGGCGAAGAAGTTAATTGAAGAGGGCCGTCAGGTATATATTGTGCACCCTTTGGTGGAGGAAAGCGACAATATGGAAATGGACGCGCTTTTGTCCGCCACAGAGAATTATGAGAAGTTATCCCGAAGCGTTTTTAAAGAGATTCCATGCGGTTTGGTGCACGGGCGCATGCCTTCCCGGGAGAAAGACGACGTAATGAGTCGCTTTGCCGCCGGCGAGATTAAGATTTTGTTCTCTACTACCGTGATTGAGGTGGGCGTGGACGTGCCCAATGCGTCTTTGATGATCATTGAGAATGCGGAGCGATTCGGTCTTGCACAGCTTCATCAGTTGCGGGGACGCGTCGGTCGAGGCGCACACCAGTCTTACTGTGTTTTATTCACCAATTCAACCGGCGAGGTGGCCAAGTCACGGATGCATATTATGAAAGAGAGTACCAACGGATTTTTCATTGCGGAGAAAGATTTGGAATTGCGAGGTCCGGGAGATTTCTTCGGCACCCAGCAACACGGTCTGCCACAATTTCGCGTAGCCAATTTGTATGAAGATATGGCTATTCTGAAAGAGGCGCAGTCGGCGGCGCAATCGGTGATTCGCAGTGGGGCGGAATACGGAACATTCCTGGAAAATGTGCGCAAGATGATTCCTCAGACGATTGCATTGTAACGGATGAATGAACGTATGGATGAGTTTGGGCAATAAAGGGTCAAAAATGACTGTATTGCCCAAAATTTTTGATTTTTGCCATCCAAAAACAGAAGATTGGCTGTAAATCAGCAATTTTTGGGCAGTAGCCGCCAGAAATGCCTTATATTACCCAACCATTGGGCAATAACAGTCAAATTCTCTTCTGATTGCCCAAACAAGGCAACCACACCCCCTATCAGCCCAATAAACAGGCACGAAAAACGCGGTCCGGGTATCCAAATTCAAGATACTTCAGACCGCATTGTTTCTACACAAATAATAAGTTCCGGTGATTAAACGGCTCTATTGACCTTTCCGGATCTCAGGCATGCTGTGCATACATAAGCGTAACGAGGAGTGTTACCATCCATGATCTTTACGCGTCTAACGTTCGGCTTCCAATTTCTCTTCGCACGTCTACTGACCTGAGAACGAGTAATGCTGATATGACGACCGTACATCAAGCCCTTTTCGCAACATTCACACTTTGCCATTTAATACACCTCCTTGAAAATCCTTAAACAGCAGACGCTATTGTACCACATTCAAAACAGGAGTGCAAGAGGAAATTGTAAAATATTTTACCGATCTTTCAAAGGACGGTATTTCTGTTCCTCACACACGCTCTTGTAAGCGGGACGAATAATCTTGCCGGCATTTACCAATTCTTCCAAACGGTGGGCGCTCCAGCCGGAAATCCGCGCCATGGCAAAGATGGGCGTATAGAGTTCTAGCGGCAAGCCCAACATATTGTAAACAAAACCGCTGTAGAAGTCGATGTTGGCGCTGACCCCTTTGTACATACGGCGTTTGGCGCCGATTACTTCCGGCGCAAGACGTTCAATGTTTGAATACAGCACGTATTCATCCTGAAGGCCCTTCTCTTCGCAAAGCTTCTGCACAAAACCTTTGAAGATGTTGGCTCTGGGATCGGAAACGGAGTAAACCGCGTGGCCCATACCGTAAATTAAGCCACTCTTGTCGAAAGCCTCTTTGTTCAAAATTGCCGACAAGTATGCAGAAATTTCTTCCTCATCTGCCCAATCCTTTACGTTCTTCTTAATATCTTCCATCATGTGGACAACCTTAATATTGGCACCGCCGTGCTTGGGACCTTTCAAAGAGCCCAATGCCGCTGCGATTGCCGAATACGTATCCGTACCGGAAGAAGAAACCACCCGGGTGGTAAAAGTAGAATTGTTGCCACCGCCGTGTTCTGCGTGAAGCACCAAAGCCATATCCAAAATCTGCGCTTCTAATTTGGAATACTTACTGTCCAAACGAAGCATGTGGAGAATATTCTCCGCGGTAGACAGTTCCGGCTCCGGTGCGTGAACGAAGAAACTCTTCTTGCCGCGAATATAGTAGTCGTAGGCTTGATAGCCGTACACCGACAGGAGCGGGAAAATCGAAATCAGGAAAATACACTGGCGAAGCACGTTAGGAATACTCACGTCATCCGCATTGGTATCATAAGAATACAGCGTCAGCACGCTTCTTGCCAGCGTGTTCATCATATCCTGGCTGGGTGCTTTCATAATAATGTCCCGCACGAAGGATCCGGGAAGCGTTCTGTAGCTTGCCAGCAGTTCGGTAAAAGATTTCAGTTCTTGCTCCGACGGCAGTTCTCCGAACAGCAACAAATACGTCACTTCTTCAAAGCCAAAGCGACCATCTGCCAAAAAGCCGTTTACAATATCCTCTACGTTAATACCGCGGTAGAATAGTTGACCTTCGCAGGGCACTTCAATGCCATTCTCCAAACAAGTAGAACGAATATCGGAAATATCCGTAAGACCGGTAAGGACGCCTTTGCCGCTTACATCGCGCAGACCGCGGTTTACTTGATATTTCAAGAATAAATCCGGCGTAATTCTGTCGTTCCTGCTGCAAAATTCCGCTAATTCTCTAATCTTGGGTGTTATTTCAGAATAATTCTTTCTTTCCATCGCACTTGCTCCTTTCGAGTATCTTCCAATGTGGGAAATTTGGATAATTATAGCACGTTTTACCCAAATCCGCAACATTCCCAACATTGACAACCCCACAAAAAAATACTACAATAAATCGGTTCAAAAGGAACAAGAAAGGAAGTTCTCAAAAGAATATGCAAACAGTTCGTGAAGATCTTAGAAATATTGCCATTATTGCCCACGTTGACCACGGTAAGACTACCTTAGTAGACGGTCTTTTGCGCCAGAGCGGAACCTTCCGTGAGAATGAAGCCGTAGCCGACCGAGTGATGGACTCCAACGACTTAGAAAGAGAGCGCGGCATTACTATTCTTTCCAAGAACACAGCTCTGACCTACAACGAATACACCATTAACGTAGTGGACACCCCCGGACACGCAGATTTCGGCGGAGAAGTTGAACGAGTATTGGGTATGGTCGACGGCGTACTGCTTTTAGTGGACTCCTTTGAAGGTGCCATGCCTCAGACACGTTTCGTTTTGTCCAAGGCTTTGGCTATGAACTTAAAGCCTATTGTTGTCATCAACAAAATCGACCGTGAAGGCGCCCGTCCCTTAGAAGTGCTGGACGAAGTATTAGAATTATTTATGGATTTAGGTGCTAACGACGAACAGCTGGATTTCCCGGTTGTATATGCGTCTTCCAGAGACGGCTACGCGTCCCTCTCCCCCGACGGCGGCGACAAGAAGAATTTGCAGCCGCTATTTGAAGCAATTATTAAACATATCCCTGCACCCAATGCAGACAAAGAAGCGCCCCTTCGTATGTTGATTTCCAACATCGGTATGGACGAGTACGTAGGCCGCACCGCCGTTGCCCGCATTGCCCAAGGCAAAATCACTGTGGGACAGACGGTTACCGTTTGCAACAACAGCGGTTTTAAGAAAAACAGCCGCGTCACCTATATTTATAAATTCCAGGGTTTGAAGAAGACGGAAGTGGAAGAGGCGATTGCAGGAGATATTATTCTTCTGGCAGGCCTCCAGGATTTCAATATCGGCGATACGGTTTGTCATACGGAGCACATTGATCCCATTCCTTTCGTCAATATTGACGAGCCCACCTTGTCTATGAATTTCTCCGTAAACAACAGTCCTTTTGCAGGACAAGAAGGTACCTTCGTTACTTCCCGGCATATTCGGGAGCGTTTAATGAAGGAATTAGAGACCAACGTGAGTATGCGGGTAGAGGAAACCGACTCTCCCGACACGCTGAAAGTATCCGGCAGAGGCGAATTGCATCTTTCTGTATTGATTGAAACCATGCGCCGTCAAGGGTATGAGTTCCAGGTTTCCAGACCGAAAGTTATTTACAAAGAAGTAGACGGCGTTTTAAACGAACCTATGGAGCGACTTACCATTGATACCCCGGAAGAATACGTAGGCGTTGTTATTGAGAAGATCGGAACCAGAAAAGGTGAAATGCTGAATATGCATCCCGCACTGGAAAGTTACGTGCGTTTGGAATTTAAAATTCCTGCTAGAGGCTTAATCGGTTACCGTTCCGAATTTTTGACGGATACCCGGGGAAATGGTATAATGAATCATGTCTTCGACGGATACGAACCTTACAAAGGCGATATTCACGCGCGGCAGCACGGTTCTATGGTGGCTTGGGAGCAAGGCGAAGCCGTTACCTACGGTTTATATAATGCTCAAGAACGGGGAAACCTGTTTATTGGTGCCGGCGAGAAAGTCTACGAAGGTATGATCGTAGGCGAAAGCGCCCGAAACGAAGATTTAGTCATCAACGTATGCAAGAAGAAGCATATTACCAACATTCGTGCTTCCGGCTCCGATGACGCATTGAAACTCACACCGCCCATTATCCTTAGTTTGGAGCAGGCGTTAGAGTTTATTGCAGATGACGAATTGGTAGAGGTAACGCCCAAGACCATTCGTTTAAGAAAGAAGATTCTGGATTCTGAACTGCGTGCAAAAGATCGCGCAAGAAAGGATTCGTAACGAAAGAAACAAGGAGGTATTGGCAGTATGGCAAACGACCCTTCCGGCAAACCCATGAAACCGAAGACTTCCGGTGGCATTCGCCGACCCGGTCAGGCTTCCGGTAAGTATACGCCTGCGCCAAAGCGTACCCCTTCCCGTCCGGTTCGTGAAAGAGCGATACCCGGCGAGAGAACTACGTCTGCTACACCTTCTCAGGAAGCAAAACCGGTATTAAAGAAGCGGACCCAAAAGACCCGCGCCAATTTGCGTTTCGAGAAAGACGTAAAGAAAAGACGGCAGAAAGTAGCCATTACTACGCTATTTATTGTGCTGATTGTTTTGCTCACCACCTTTGCCAGTTTCCTGGCATACACCTATATGACCGATAGCATCAGCAATCCTATTACCCAGGATTCCATCTACTTGGAACACGACAGTATTGTGAAATTCCGAGTAGAGAAACAGGAATCCACCCGTTCTATCAGCAATCGGCTTTACGATATGGGACTGATCGCCAACAAAACCATGTACCGTTTCCTGTCCAAATTCAACGGTTATGACGGCACGTACAACGCAGGCACCTACACTTTAAGTAAGGGCCTTTCCTATGACGAAATTATGTTTATTCTAGCGGAAACACCGCCGGAAACCGTTAAGGTAACCTTCCCGGAAGGTTTTACCACGGACCAAATTGCTGCCCGTTTGGAAGCCAACAAACTGTGCAGTGCAGAGGATTTCTATCAAGCGCTGAACACCGTGGATATTTCCGAATACCCATTCTTGCAGAACATTGACTTTTCCACCCGGGATCACCGTTTAGACGGCTATCTCTTCCCGGACACTTACGAATTTGACGTATTATCTAAACCGGAGGAAATTGTCTACAAGATGTTAGACCGTTTTAACGCCATCTTTAAGCCGGCCTATTATGAGCGCTTGGAAAGCTTGGGCTTGACCTTGGATCAAGTGGTAAATTTAGCGGCGATGGTAGAACGAGAAGCGCGGCTGGATTCAGAGCGTTCCACCATTTCCGGTGTATTCTACAACCGCTATACCAAAGGCATTCCGGAGACCGGCAAGAAATACTTCGAATCCTGTGCAACGGTGCGTTATTTCTACAAGAAAATGTTTAACGAGGACTTAATCACGATTTTGGATAAACATACCAAGATTGAGGACCCATACAATACGTATATGAACGAAGGTTTCACCCCTGGTCCTATTTGTAGCCCCGGACTGGCATCCTTAGAAGCGGCTTTATATCCGTCCAAACACGGCTACTACTACTTCTTTGCCAAGACGGACGGAAGCGGCAGTCACGAATTCAACACCAATTACTGGGAGCACATAGCCGATCAGAAAGGACAGTGAGCCGGTAAAATGGATGCCTTTTTGTCTACGTTATTGCCCAAAGAGAGTACGCAGTTAGAAGCACTCCGTGCCTATGCGGAAGAATATCGAGTGCCCATTTTACGTTCCGATGCCGCAAGTTTTATGCGTACTTTAACCACGCTCCACAAGCCCAAACGCATTTTAGAAATCGGCACGGCCATCGGCTATTCTGCCCTTTTGATGCATGAATGTAGCCCGGAGGCCCACATTGACACCGTAGAGATTGATCCGGACACCGCCTTACAAGCCCGGAAGAATATCGAGGCCGGAAATACCAAAGAACAAATCCGCGTCATTATTGGCGACGGCAATGAAGTACTCCCAGCGCTTCCGGGACCCTACGATATGATTTTCTTAGACAGCGCCAAGGGACAATACATTCATTTGTATGACGACCTGAAACGCCTTCTGGTACCCGGTGGACTTTTGGTGTGCGATAACTGTATTTTTTATGACAAGATTTTTACCCGTCCGGAAGAAGCGCCTCACAAACACCGCACCATCGTCCATAACTTGCGGGAATTTTTAACCAAAGCTACCCACGATGCCGATTATACCGCCAGCTTGCTCCAAGTAGGAGACGGCATGCTGATTGTTACAAAGAATAGGTGAATGACCATGACGAAATACCCTACCCCGGAATTGCTCGCCCCCGGCGGCAGTTTAAGTAAAGCCAAGACAGCCCTCTCCTTCGGTGCCGACGCCGTATATATCGGTGGCGATGCCTTTGGACTGCGGGCCAATGCAGAGAATTTCACCCTGGAACAAATGGCGGAGTTAGTCGAGTTTGCCAACAGTTTGGGGAAGAAGGTGTACGTAACCCTGAATATTCTCCCCCGAAGCCGGGAGATTCCCTTGATGTGTGACTATGCTCAAAAAATTGCAGACGTAGGCGTGCACGGCGTTATTGTGTCGGATTTAGGGGCTTTTACCGCCATTCACAAAGCAGTGCCCGCCCTGCCCATTCACGTGAGTACCCAGGCCAATAACTTAAATGCAGAAACTTGCCGATTCTGGCACGATCAAGGGGCTGTGCGGGTCAATCTTGCCCGGGAGCTTTCTTTGGATGAAATCCGGGAAATTCACGAGTCGTTGGAAGACGCACCCATCGGCTTGGAAATCTTTGTTCACGGGGCCATGTGTATGGCCTATTCCGGCCGCTGTATGTTAAGCGACTACCTGACCTCCCGTTCTTCTAACCGAGGGGATTGTGCCCAGCCTTGCCGCTGGAAATATCATTTATCGGAAGACGCCCGTCCCGGGGATACTTTTCCCATTGAAGAGACGGACCGAGGGACTTTCTTGTTTAATTCTAAAGATTTGTGTTTATTGGAATACATACCGGATTTGGTCCGCGCCGGCGCCGCTGCTTTGAAAATTGAAGGCCGTATGAAAAGTGACTTCTACGTAGCCGTTACCGTACGGGCATACCGAATCGCTTTGGACGCTGTGATGGAATCCTTGGCGCGAGGCGAAGACGGCAGTTTGCCCGAGACTTTGAAAGAAGAACTTTTGCGGGAAGTTTGTTCCGTCAGCCACCGGGATTACTCTACAGGTTTCTTCTTAGGGGAGAAAGGCAGCCAGATTTACGGTTCTTCCTCCTATATTCGAGAAAGTGATTTCGTGGGTTTGGTGACAGACTGTGTGCCTTGCGAAGACGGTTACCGCGTGACCGTGTCCCAGCGAGGCAATTTCGGTCTTGGGGATTGCGTGGAATTCGTGTCCCCGGCTCGAGAAGTGCAAAGTTGGACTTTTACGGAAATGGAAAATGATCACGGCGAATCTATTGATCGCGCCCCCCACGCAGTGATGAACGTGCATTTTAAAACGCCTTTCCCCGTAGAGAAAGGCGCTATGATGCGCAGATTTAAGGTATGATTGCTTTAAAGCAACAACGTTTCTAATTCTTTTGCTGTATCCGCCGTGGCATCTGCCCCGGCTTTTTCTAATTCTTCTTTACTGCCATACCCATACGTAACGCCGATGCGTGACAAGTTATTTACCTTGGCACCTTCCATGTCATATTTCCGGTCTCCAATCATCACGATTTCTGCTTCTTTCCCCGCAAGGCCGCACTGATCGATGGCATAGGCAATGACTTCATCTTTGTGAAGGCGCTCCTCTTCCAATGTACAGCCTGCCACAAAGTGGAAATACTCGGCAAGTTCAAACCGCTCTAAAATACGTTTGGTATAAATTTCCGGTTTAGAGGTGGCAACAATTAACGTTTTACCCGCCTCCCGAAGTTTTTGGAGCAATTCCGGAATGCCGGGATAAACCTCATTCTCAAATAACCCTACCGTGCTGTAAAATTCCCGATAATACCGCAAAGCGTCTGTCCCGCCCTGCGCGTCTAAGTGAAAACGTTCCATCAAGGTGGCTTTCAGCGGCGGCCCAATGAAATCGTACAACTCTGCCCGCGGCGGCTTTTCGATGCCCATTTTGTCCAAAGCATACAGAATACCGTTGGTAATGCCCAGCCCCGGATCCGTCAGGGTTCCGTCCAAGTCAAATAAGATTGTAGAATAAGATTTCATATAAAAGCCTCTTTTGTCTCTTGGAATAAGGTAATCGATCATGTGAATTATACTGGAAAGCGGGTTTGTCTGTCAAATTGGCAAGGGTTAGAGGGCGGGGTTATAGGCGCAGGTGGCTGTCGGGTCGTAAAATGGCTCAAACTAATGTTTCACGACCCAGCCCACTGGTCAATCGGTCGTAAAAAGGTCGTGAAACATAGAAAAAATAGAAATTACGACCTGTTACACCTATTGATCTTTGCAACAGGACCAAAATCCTATAGCAAATCATCTTCGATGAGCCCCATAGCGACTTGTTCTTGCAGCATAGACTTTAAATACTTTTGATCCTTACAATTGTATGCCCAAATTTTCTCCTTGCACACGTAGAATTTATTCGGTTGATCATCGTCAACGTCCATAGCCTTTCCGTTTTCCAGACGCACGCAATAACCATCAATAAGTACACCCGGTTTAATGTGTTTTTGTAAAATATACGGAATAGGTGCATCGTTGGTAGTGGAGGTAAAATGGATGCGAACTTCCCATTCATTTTGATCATTTTTACACACCGCACACTCTTTGGCAATGCCGTAATTCAAAATACGAGAATCCACGTCATCCCAAGAAAAGCCGAAATGATATTCGTATAGATCCTTGAAAGGCTTATCTTCTTGCGGGGAATTCAAAAGTGCATCCAAGCTAATCTGAAACAATTGTGCAATTTGTGGAAGCAGGGTAATATCCGGATAACTCTCCTCATTCTCCCATTTACTGACCGCAGCCTTTGTTACACCAAGAAGATTGGCAAGTTGTTCTTGCGTCAGTCCTTGCGCTTTTCTTCGCAGGCGAATATGCTCACCGATTTTTAGATTTGTCATGTTTACAATCCCTCCAAAATACAGAATGTTCCGGAACCAATTCCAGTATTCCATATAACGAAAGAAAAGTAAAGAGAATGTTTATATACACAGGGTCAACGGGTGGTTAACTGTATAGCAAAAGAAAAATCCCACACTTGCGTGCAGGATTTTTCTTGGCTGGGATGGCAAGGTTCGAACTTGCGGAATGCCAGAGTCAAAGTCTGGTGCCTTACCACTTGGCTACATCCCAATAACCTTTAGAATTATACCCCGTGAAACGCGTTCTGTCAACGGGTTTTTAGAAAAAAATCCCGAGCAGAAAGAAAGCGGGAATATTTTCCCGGCATTTTACCGGCGCCCTCTAAACCAAGACCGGAAACCAACGCCAAAACCTCCGGCAAAGCGCCTTCCTGAAACTCAATTTCCAACTCATAGTCCCGCCGTCCCCAGTACGTACTGGTGTCGAAATCCAAGCGGTATCGAGCCAGAATCAGGCTTTCCCGCACCGTTTCCAGCGCCCCCAAAGGAGACGCCTGGATGCCGTCTACAGTAAGCATTTTTGGAAGTCCATCCACCCGGAAACTTTCTTCCCGGCTGTCGTGGCTCTTCCCAAAATTGTGCCGCTTAATCTCGCCGTGAAAACGCCCGTCAATTTCCCGGATGCGCAAGGTGACGCCCTGCCGATGAAGATCCAGCGCCTCTGTATCGTAGTAATGATTCACTTGGGTAACCACGCACAAAGAAGCCTCCGGCAGCAAAGCTTCTGCCTGCTTCCGGACTGCTTCAAAACAATCTTCTGAGAGTAGAAATTTCAGTTCGTGTTCAATAAAGGCCATAGGATTATGCAATGGTAATGGTAAAAGTATTGGTATATACTTTGCCCGGTTTCAAGGTGATCATCAACTGTTTGGTCTCCAAATCGTCTACTTCCCCGTCGTACGCCGGCAAACTGTACCAAGGCTCGATGCACACGTAAGGTGCGTCCGTCTTGGGGGCATGCCACAAACCCAGGGCATTCATATCCGGATAGGACAAATGCACGGACTTACAAGAGCAGCGAGACTTCAGCGTAATGCCTTTACACATGTCTGTAAGGAAAATGGCATCGTGGTCAAATAAATCGTGGGTTAAAGAAAGGCGTCTGCCGTCCTCTAAGGGGAAGTCTTCCCGCTTGCCGGTATCGTAACAGGTTTCACTTAAAATAGCCTTCTTAGGCACTTTCTCGCAGTCAAATTCCACGTAGTAGTCTTCGAACTTCTCCCCTGCCGTAAGAGGTACGTTAAAGCCCGGGTGGCCACCTACGGCGAAGATTAAGTCTTTCTCGTCTGTATTGCGCACTTGGAAGGTTTGATGCACCGTGGTACCATCCAATCGATATCCAATCATCAGTTCAAAGTGGAAGGGATACATCTTTAAAGAGCTCTCCGTGTCCGTTAAACAGAACTTAATCTCATCGTCTTTTTGAGAAATCACGGTCATCGCCGTCTTCCGGGCAAAGCCGTGAAGATTCATTTCGTAGGTATTACCGCGGTACGTGTATTTGCCATCGGTTAAACGGCCACAAATGGGAAAAAGGTTACATGCACGGCCGTGCCAGTATGCAGGGTCTCCTTGCCATAAATATTCACAGTGGTCTTCCTTCAATTGAAAGGACATCATTTCCGCGCCTACGTCGGAAATCGCCACGCAGATCTTGTCATTTTCTATGGTATAAAGCATCAAAATGCGCCTCCTTCAAAGTGATGGGGTTATGATAGCACATCCCCTGTAAAATAACAAGATTTTTTCGAAAAAAGGTGTTGACAAAGCAGTTCTACCTCGCTATAATAAACAAGCTGATTTCATTTGTTTAGCAGATGGTTTCAGCGGATTATGCGAGTATGGTGGAATTGGCAGACACGTGCGTTTAAGGGGCGCATGGGAGACCGTATCGGTTCAAGTCCGATTACTCGCACCAAAACAGTGAAACCCGAACCTCGTATGAGGTTCGGGTTTCTTTTTAC
>JAGBGO010000067.1 GCA_017935905.1 Clostridia bacterium
ACATCGATACCATTACGTGCTGAATCTACAGGGTGACGTAATCGCTATTTTGGATTCAGGGGAGAATATCGTCTGTAAGTACACCTATGACGCGTGGGGCAAGATTCTGTCTATGAAGGATGGAAACGGCAATGCGATTGTGGCTGCGGGGCATATAGGGAATCTGAATCCACTAAGATACAGAGGGTATTATTACGATAACGAGACGGGGCTGTATTACCTTAGAAGTCGGTATTATGACCCGGTGGTAGGGAGGTTTATTGGCCCGGATTCTTACATATCTACAGGACAAGGATTGGTTGGATACAACCGGTTTGCGTATTGTTTAAATAATCCTGTGATATTAACGGATGAAAGTGGAGAGTTTGCTGGGACAGCAAGTGTTGCGTCGATATTACTTTGTGCGGCTGTTGCTGGATTGACTGCTGCGTTGATCTCAGAAATAACGATTCTCGTAGTGGACGAAGTTGCTGATGTTGCACGGGATATTCCTGCGTGGTGGGAAAGTCTAACGAATGAAGCGGATAAAGAAGAAACCACCACGGAAGCAGTTGTTGGGGTCGTAGAGCCTGAAAATCCTAAAAAGCCAGTTTTCTTTCCGTTGAATCCACATGATTTCAAACCAAAAGGATTGATCAAAGTTGTTCGCCCGGGGACAAAAAATGGAACAATTATTTCTTGGATGTTTCCTAGTGGTAAAGTAGAAGTTTTTCGCTGGGATCAAAATACAAATTATAGTAATGGTCCTCATTACCACATTTATAATGATGATAACCATTATTATGCGGGAGACTTAGTTCCAGAACCACTTGCAACAATACATTTTGGCTGATTTACAGAATGGAGGTTTATATGATTGCTTTTTCTGCAAAAGAAGTAGAAAGTTTAAGAAATTTTTTATACAAATCAGCTTTTCATGATGCTTGTGTTTGTAACGTAGAGTTTATCAATCTTGACCATAAATCCAGCAATCTTCACATGACATTATGTAACAAATGTGTTAAAGTGCAAATTGACGTACATTTTGAAGATGTTGCTATTGTTTCTTCTGTTGAATGGGAAGACGATACTACGCTTGTATGGTTTGGTGTTGAAGATAAAGACCTTGCGCTCACGAACTTTTTGGCTGAGCATGATTTCAAAGAGGAAGATAAGTTATATTTGGGTTTCCAGTTTTTATCATTGCGTGAAATGAAGTTGCTTTGCCGGAAAATTACGATTGCCGAAACTTCTTTGTGTTAACGTAAACGTAAGGAAGGGGAAAATGAATATTTTTGTCAATATGATGTGTGGACTGGTGTGGCAAAGTGTTAGTGTGTAGAATGTAAGTCGTATGCATACAGAAAGAAACTGATAAATTTGTTGTATGTCTGCCATTTTACCCCATTCCGCAACATTTCCCTTGACCGCACCCGCGGAAAAGATTATACTTATCCTATTGTACGGCAGCGTCCGTACCGATTGTAGAAAGGGATGATACTATGAAGAAAGATATTAACTGGGGTGAATTAGGATTTGCATATATGCCTACCGATTACCGTTTTGTATCCAATTATAAGGATGGCGCATGGGACGAAGGTGCTTTGATCACCGACCCGAACGTTGTCATCAATGAGTGTGCCGGCGTACTCCAATACGCGCAGACCTGCTTTGAAGGTTTGAAGGCGTACACCACGGAAGACGGCCACATCGTTTGCTTCCGTCCTGACCTTAACGCACAGCGTATGGAAGATTCTGCAAAGCGTTTGGAAATGCCCGTTTATCCTCAAGATAAGTTTATTGAGGCTGTGAAGAAAGTGGTTCTTGCCAACGAAGATTTCGTACCGCCTTACGGCTCCGGTGCGACATTGTACATTCGTCCGTACATGTACGGCTCCAACGCAGTCATCGGCGTTAAACCGGCTACGGAATATCAGTTCAGAATTTTGGTTACGCCCGTAGGCCCTTACTTTAAAGGCGGCGTTCGTCCGCTTACACTTCGTATCAGCGATTTCGACCGTGCAGCGCCCAGAGGTACCGGCCATATTAAAGGCGGCTTGAACTACGCCATGAGCCTTCACGCCATCGTAGATGCCCATAACCAAGGCTACGACGAGAACGTTTACTTGGATGCAGGCAGCAGAACGTACATTGAAGAAACCGGCGGCGCTAACATCTTGTTTGTAACCAAAGACAACAAGGTTATTACGCCTAAGTCCGACAGTATTCTGCCTTCTATCACCCGTCGTTCTTTGATGGTGGTTGCGAAAGAATATCTTGGTTTGGAAACCGAGGAAAGAAAGATTGCCCTGGATGAAATCGGCGACTTTGCAGAGTGCGGCCTTTGCGGTACCGCGGCCGTTATTTCTCCCGTTGGTAAGATCGTAGACCACGGCAAGGAAATCTGCTTCCCTGCAGGCATGGAGAAGATGGGTCCTGTAACCCAGAAGTTGTATGATACCTTAACCGGTATTCAAATGGGTCGTATTCCTGCACCGGAGGGCTGGATTTGCACCATTAAATAAGATCTTACGTTGAACGTCCCCGGCCGCTTCGTGCTGGCTGGGGATTTTTTGTAAAATGGGAGGTTATGATGTTTGCGAAGATTCTCCATTATTTAAACCATACGAAAGTGGGCAGTGTAACATTGGGCCGTCTGCTTTACGTCGCCCTGGTTTTGATTGCATTCTTAATCGTTATGAAGATTATTATGCGCATCACCCGCAAGGCCTTGAAGAAGTCGGATCAAATTGACAAGGGCGCACAAATATTAATTGCCCGCGGGATTAAATTCCTTCTGATTGCCCTGTTTATTATTACGGCTTGCGGCATGTTGGGAGTTGAAATCAGTTCCTTCGTAGCTTTGATGAGTATTGTAGGTGCGGCACTTGCTTTGGCTGCACAGAATATTCTCACCAACTTGTTTGACGGCATTATTTTGATTTGTAATCATCCGTTTCACATCGGGGACTATATTGAAACCGGAGATGACGGCGGCACGGTGGTAGACACCGGTTTGTTGTATACCCGCTTGTGTACACCGGACAATAAAGTCATCAGCATTCCCAACAGCCAAGTATTTGGTGACCGAATTATTAACTATTCCACCGCCGAGCAGCGCCGCGTGGAGCTTTTGATTCCCACTTCGTACAGTGATGATATGGAGAAAGTAAAGGCGATTTTACACCGAGCTGTGGATATGACGCCCGGCGTTTTACCGGAAGGCGAAGCTACCGCGGCACCGGTGGTACGGTTGAAAGAATTTGGTCAAAGCAGTATGAACTACACTGTGCGGGTATGGTGCAACAGCAGTGATTACTGGTCTGTTTACTATGATTTGATAGAAAATATCAAGCGTTTGTACGATGAGGAAGGTCTGACCATTCCCTTCAATCAGTTGGACGTTCGAGTTAAACAGTGAAATTTTTGTAAAAATGCATCAAAAAAGGCTTGACACCGTTTGTATTTACGATTATAATACTGCTTGCGTGTCAAGCCAACACGCCTTTGTGTGAGCACCTTTAGCTCAGCTGGTAGAGCAACTGACTCTTAATCAGTGGGCCCAGGGTTCGAGTCCCTGAAGGTGCACCAACGAAAACCCCGAGAACGAAAGTTCCCGGGGTTTTTGCTTGTCTTGAAAGTTTGATCACAAGCTGCGATGTGGATTTTGGGCATACAGACTTGTTTTTGCGTCTATTGCCCAAACCGAACTTCAGCCGCGTTCATTCAAGGCATATTGGGCAAACAACCTGCCCAACTTCAGCACGCTGCCGGAATCATAATGATAAATATCCGGCGTGTCATCGGGCTCATACTTCGTCGTAAGCCCGGCGGCAATAGTATCTATATAAAAATGTCGGTCCCGGCCACGGGCGTAAGCCGCCTTCGCATCATTGATCCGGGTATAGAAGGGCCAGATCTCACTAATGCCCGCATCTATGTATACACAATCTTTCAAATAAGGCGCAAACGCTTCTTTGAACGCGGAAAGCAACCTGTCGTACCTGCCGATGTAGTCGGACACTGTCGCCTCGTCGCAAGTATCCGATTCTCCTTGCATCCAACAAAAAGCCTGTACCGAAGGCGTGTAGCCTTGGGCCTCCAAAAGAGCAATACTCTCTTTCAGCAAAGTCACCAGCGCCTCATATAACCAGCCGGAAGGCGCGTGCCAATCCTGGAGCAGGGAAGTAGCGCCCACGGCGCATTTTACGATAAAATAGGGATCCTCTTGGGGATGTTCTGTCAGCCACCCGGCAATGCCCACCTCCGGCCCGAAGGTATCTTGGGAGGCTTCCGCGTCGCCGATCTTCGTCGGCACAAACCCGCCGCTTCGGTGGTCGTGGGAAAAATAATTCACCGGAACGTTTGCGTAGCCGGCGCGAAACTGCGCCACCTGTTCAGGGGAGCAGTGACGTTTCAAATAGGAGCAATGGCCCACGCCTACGGCATTGGACTGTCCTGCAAGGACGATCAATTTTGCCGGTATCATAGAAAAACCTCACTTTCTGCCAATTAAATGCCATTTTACCGGAAAACCCATCAGACCCAGCAGCTCCTCCCGAGAGAGGGCGTGGCTGTAGGTGTGGTAATGGCGTAAGATCAAGGTAAAATGTCGCTTAAACTTCTTAAAATCATTCTCCGGAAGCAAATACCGAAGCGCAATCACCATAGAAAACAAATCCCGCTTGCCGCAGAGGAACTGGGTACCCCGCTGCCGGATCCCCAACTTTAGATGCAGGGGCATATCGGGAATATCCCGGTTGGCCTGGTAGGAGAACAAACGTTCATTGTGGGCGCACACGTTTCGGAACTTGGTCATCACATTTAGAAACTGCTCCAACTGCTTCTCATTCACCCCGGGAAAATTCTTAGAAACCTTTACTTTCAAATCCGGCGTCAGCACCGAATACAGTTTGGTCAGCATGCCGAACGTAAGGCCGTTGATCAGCACCCACAAAGGCACGTTCCCGTAGGACTTCTTCCGCTCTTCAATGTAGCGAGAATCATTGCCCTCGGAGAGTAATCGTGCGAGCTGGTCCACCATATACAAAACTTGGGACCTTCGCCCGGGGGCGTTGGTAAAATGTTCGGGGTTTAAGTACGCGGCTTGGCGGTCGCCGTATTTTTCCGTAAAATGGTAGGCAATCAACGATTTCAGATGACACTCTACCTTTAATATATATTTAAGGAAAAGTTCCCGGAGATTCTCGTCGAATTTATATAGATAAACCAGATCCTCGAAACGGGTGCCATCCCGATATTTGCCGGTGGTGGGATTTTTGAAAGGACTTTTGTAACTGCTGACCAAGGGAAAATACCCGATTTGTTTCAGCATTTCCTCAGCATAGGCATAATCTGCCACAATCAAATTCTTCTCTTTGACCAAACGGGTGAGTTGTTCTTGGTGATTTAGAAAATTCTTTGCCATAACAAGCCTCCGGCTAAACAAAAAGGGAGCTCCCGCAGGAACTCCCTCGGTCACAGGCCTCTCAGGATTCTGCAACGCTATCATCTAATTCAAGTATACGGTAAAAAGAGCAAAATGTCAATTCAAGCGTACGTATTGAAATTTTCCCATTGTCTAATAATAATAAAATTAGTTTATATAGAAAAGAGGTATGCAGATGACAACCAGAGAAATTTATGCCCAGGAAACGTTAAACGCTTTTGTTCAACATTTGGTGGAAAACGAGAAAAGTCGGTTGACGGTTGAAAAGTACGTGCGGGACGTCCGGCGTTTCATGGCCTACGTAGACGGTGGAACGATTGACAAACAAAGGGTGTTGGATTACAAAACGTATCTATTCAATCAATATGCAGTGCGCAGCGCAAACTCTATGCTTGCGGCACTCAATATGTATTTGCGGTTTGCAGGAAGACACGATTTGACGGTCAAACAGTATAAGATTCAAAAGGATGCGTACTGTTCGGAGGAAAAAGAACTGACTAAAGAGGAATATCTGGCGCTGATTCGTGCGGCGGACCAAAAACAAAACCGGCGGTTGTCTTTGGTCATCCAAACCATTTGTGCAACAGGTATTCGAGTCAGCGAACTATCCAGTATCACCATAGAAGCGGTGAAAAAAGGAGAGGCTGTCGTTTCCTGCAAAGGCAAGATTCGCCGTATTTTCATTATTGAAGCGTTGCGAAAGAAATTATTGCAATATGCGCGGGAAATGAATATTCACGCAGGGCCCCTTTTTGTCACCAAAAATGGCAGGCCTTTAAATCGCAGTAATATTTGGAAGGAAATGAAGGTGCTGTGTAAAATGGCGGGAGTTGCACCCGGGAAGGTTTTTCCTCACAATTTGCGTCATTTGTTTGCCCGTACGTTCTACGGAATTGAAAAAGATATTGCAAAACTTGCGGACGTATTGGGGCATTCCAACATCAACACAACCAGAATATATATTATGACAACGGGAATTGAACATCAACGAAAAATGGAAAATTTGAAATTGCTTCTATGAAACAACATAATATTCATTATGTTGTACGAATTCATACATAAAGTGACAATACTCTACGATATTCGTGCGTTACATCATATCATAATTCTTTGAAAAAATCAACTAATAACCTTTTATGTCACAATTTGTATACAACTATACAAGATAGACGGCGCCGATTTCATCATTTCCACAACATAATGAATATTATGTCGTTTTACAAGAGGCGGATGGAAGATGATGAAGCAGAAAACGGTGTCAAATGAGTCTACAGACGTTTGCGTTTGCTGTGGAAACCCTGTTCCGGAAGGACGGATGGTTTGCCCGCAATGCGAACAAGGAACGTCGTCTTGCAACAAAATGTCGCAGGACTATTTAGACGTGCTGTTAGAGTCCTTTGTACAACCGGACAGTTCGGTCAAAAAGTAAGGGGGAGTTCAGTGAAAAAAGCGCTGAATGTAATGAAGAAAATATTGGTATGGTTTGTTGTAATCGTGGCGGTATCGATGATGATTTTTACCATCATTTCTGTGCGCACGTTTAACCGCAACGACCGAAATCTGTTTGGGTACCGGATCTATATCGTCAACACGGACTCTATGTCCGCTACGGATTTTGACGCCGGAGATTTGATTTTTGTGAAAGAAACCAATCCCGCTAAATTAAAAGAGGGGGATATTATCAGTTTCGTTTCTCAAAACACGGAAAGTTTCGGCGAGACCATTACCCATAAAATTCGAAAAAAAACCACGGACGCAGAAGGGCATAAGGGCTTTGTGACCTACGGTACAACAACCGACACGGATGATGCCACCATTGTGACGTATCCCTACGTATTGGGAAAATATCAAGGGCGGATTCCGGCTTTGGGACATTTCTTTAATTTCCTGAAAACAACACCCGGATATTTTACCTGCATCTTCTTGCCGTTTATGCTGATCATTGTTTATGAGGCCATCCGGTTCTTCACGCTGTTCCGGCGGTACAAAGCAGAGCAAATGGCGGCTGTGCAGGCGGAACGGGAACAGATTGAAGCAGAGCGTGCGGAAAATGCCAGAATGTTGGAGGAACTGAAAGCCCTGAAAGCACAAATGGAGGAAAAACGAAACGATGAAGCCAGCGATTAAGAAAATTTGGAACGTTGTATCTACGGTTGTGGTCATATTGATCGTTTTGTGCGCCGTTTTCCTGATGGGTTCCCGATTGATCGGATACCAGGTGTTTACCGTACTTTCCGGCAGTATGGAACCGTCTTACAGCCCGGGAGATTTGCTGTACGTGAAGAAAACCGACGTGAATGCCATTCAAGTCGGGGATCCTATTACGTTTATTGCCAGCGAGAATTTAGACGTTGCAACCCACCGTGTCGTTCGAATTGACACAGAGAAGCAATGTTTCTATACAAAAGGCGATGCCAACGAAATTGAAGATGGTAACCCGGTGCATTTCAAAAACGTGATTGGCGTTGCACGGTTCGCCATTCCAAAACTGGGCTACGTATCCAATTTCGTTCAAACGTCTCCCGGAATTTATATCACTTTAGGTGGGGGCGTGGCGCTGATTCTACTTGTTTTTCTGCCGGATATTCTGGCAAAAGTCAAAAAGAAACGGGAGGATGTTATAGATCGGTGAATAAACTCGTGGAACTGCTTGCAGTTGTGATTGGCGGGGGACTTCTATTGTTAATGTTTATAGGTTTTGTGGAACGGGCGATGGATTTTCGCCAGGAGCTGCAATATTTGGAAATGGAAATTGCCCGTACGGAAGGTGCGGAGCAGGCCTATTGGAAAAGGCAGAAGCGGGCGTTGTGGCTTTCTTTGCCGCCATTTTACCGGTGAAAACGATATTTGTCGTTTTTATAAATGAATTTTGATCAATTTGGAAAGGAGGAGAACAAGATGAAGTTTAATAGGAAGAAGATTTTTGTAACTGCTTTGGCGGTATGCCTGATTGCGATTCTTTCTATCGGTACGTTGGCATGGTTCAATGCAACCGATGACATCACCAACAATTTCTTTGTTGCAGATAGCGACGGTGATGGCACTCCTGATTTTACCGTGGAGGTATGGGAGCACGAGAATGACGGGAATGACGGTGTTGACGAAGACGGGGACGGAGATCCTACGATTACCCACGAAGGAAACGAGTATGAGAAGATCGCTCCCGGCGACGTAATTGACAAAGATCCCACCGTTGAGAACACCGGTGATTACGATCAATGGATCCGTGTACACGTTACGTTTGACAACTGGTCCGCAATTGAAGCTGCTTGCTTGCGTTATGCAAATGACGGTCTTACAACAGATTTGCGTACTTGGCTGAACGTAAACTATGGTTTGACCACACCGGCATGGACGCCTGCAAACGATATCGTTGAAGATACCGCATCCGACACCATTACGTATACGTATTACTACAACGGTAAGTTGGCGAAAGACGAAACCGTTACCCTGTTTACCAAAGTGTCTATCCCAGGCGCATTCCAGCAACAGGATATGGTATTCGCAAACAATAATTTCAGCATCGTTGTGAAAGCTGAAGCATTGCAGGCAGACAATACCGGTACGAATGCGTACGACGCATTTAGCGCATATTGGGGCGACTAATCTGTGCATTTAACATCAAAAAGATATCTGGTCGATTGGGCGACGGCAAGATATTGATTCGACTTTCGCCTACAAATATTATAGGAGGTCATGGTAAAATGACAAAAAAGAGAAGTACGAAAAGTACATTAGTAATGAGCGCACTGGCATTGGTTATGTGCATCTCCTTACTTGTTGGTAGCACGTTTGCTTGGTTTACCGACGAAGTTTCTTCTACAGGGAACAAAATTGAAGCCGGTACGCTTTATATTGATATGCTTGTCATGGACGCAGATGGTGAATACGAATCCATTAAGGCATCTAAGGCACCCGTTTTCAATTATGACAAATGGGAACCCGGTTACACGAAAGCTGTAAATGTGAAAGTTGTGAATAACGGAACACTTGCACTCCAATATAGCTTGCAGATTATTACGGCGCAGGCAATGGACGATGCAGATTTCTTGCTTTCTGACGTAATCGACGTGTACTACGCATCTGAGGAAGTAGCCGTAGATACCCGCGATGCATTTAATGCAGCAGTAGAGAACGAAGACCTTAAATTGGTTGGTACCTTAACTGACGTTATCATGGGCGGCTCTATGGTTCAGGATACGCTGCTTGCAAAAGACGAAGCAGATTTTGCAACCATCGTTTTGAAGATGCAAGAAAGTGCCGGCAACGATTACCAAGGTCTTTCCGTTGGCGGAACCTTTGATCTGAAGCTCTTCGCAACACAGTTTACTTATGAGAAAGACTCCTTCGATGAGTTGTATGATAAGGATGCTGTTATCGTTGCAAATGCAGAGGATTTGAAGGAAGCGCTTGCAGAGGGCGGCGTAATCAGCATGGTAGATGATATTATGTTGGCAGATGCACCCATCGTTCTTGCAAAAGATACCATTATCGATTTGAATGGACATACGCTTGCTGCTACTTCTACCAGCACAACCACATCTAACTTGATTACGGTAGAAACCGGTAAGACCTTAGCCCTGACAAACGGAACCGTTACTTTTGAAGCGGAGAATCCGGATCTTGACTGGGGCGGAGAGGGACAGAAACCTTATCCGGGTTATGCAAATAACACCATTAGCTGCAAAGGCAAGTTAATTATTGACGGTGCAACTATCGTAAATACCACACCTAAAGGTGGCGCTTCTTACGCAATTGACTGTTATCCCGGCGCTGATTTGATTATTAACGATGGTATTATTGATGGCGGTGAGAAGATCGCAATTCGTATGTTTGCAAACTCTGACACCATTCCTACCAACGTTACCATTAACGGCGGTACGATTAAAGGATACCGTGCAGTTTGGGTACAACTTCCCGGCTCAAATCCTGCAAGTGTTAAACTTGCCAACTTGACTGTAAACGGCGGTACGTTGATTTCTACCGAAACGGTGTACAATCAGGTAATTTACAGCTACTCCTACGGTGACAGCTTCAGCGGTACTACTATCGCTTTGAACGGTGGTATCTACGAAGGTGACGTTGCACTCCATGGTGGCGGGTTAAACGGTGTAAAATACGGCGAGGAAAATATTACTGTTGACGCAGAGAATTGTCAGTTCAAGGGTGCATACGGTGTATACTCCTACAACGAAGACTCAACAGTTGATACCATTGTTGCGCCCAATGCATAATAGTTTATTGACACGCATCGGCTTTCCTTGATCTTAAGGAAAGTTGATGCGACTGAAAGATAGGAGAAATGTGTAATGAAAGGGATTAAAAGCATCAAAAAAACGTTGCTGTTAAGCCTACTATCTTTAATATTGCTCGTATCTATGTTTGTCGGTTCCACGTATGCTTGGTTTACGGACCAAGTTACAAGTTCCGGAAATATTATTAAGTCTGGACGTTTGGCAATTGATATGCAGTGGTCTACGCAGTATAACGGCGTAGATACGGTGTGGTTTGATGCCGGCGGTTCGAATGCAAAACCTATATTTGACTACTACAATTGGGAACCCGGATATACGGAAGTTCGGTATATTAAGGTTTCCAATGAAGGAACGCTCGCTTTTAAATATATGATGAGCGTACTTCCTAGAGGAGAAGTTGGGAAACTGGCAGAAGTCATTACGGTTCAATACGATATCGTAACAGACAATGCGGATTTTGTGCCACCTAAGGCCCAAGATCGAAACGGAAGTACCCAGCCTGTAGGATCTTTGCAGGACGTTATTTCCAACGGAATCACTTTTGGCGGCGGCGTGCTTTTACCGGCAGGTGAGACAAAAGACGGTTTCTATTCCGATGAAATTATCGTTTGCGTTACCCTTCACATGGAGGAATCTGCCGATAACCGATACCAAGGTGAATCCATTGGCGACAGCTTCAACATTCGATTGTATGCAGTTCAGTATAATTACGAGAACGACTCCTTTGACAATTCCTATGACGCAGACGTCCCGGAAAATGTCAACGTGGGGAACGCTTTCGATTTCAATGAGGCTGTGAACCAAGGTGCGGTGATGATTACACTCACGGATGATATTGATTATGCTGCGGCATACCTTCCGAAAACGGAAAATGTTGAGATTGATTTAAACAATTACAGTTTGACCAGTATATCCGGCAGCAGGACAATCGAGAGTCATGGCGTTTTGACAATTAAGAACGGAACGATCGCTTCCGACACCAGTACGGTCTACAATTACGGCGAATTGGCACTCGAAAACGTAGTATTGAACGCAACCGGTTCAAGTTATGGCATCCATTTAAACCTGGACAGCGTGACTGTTATGGATAACGTAACACTGAATGGGTTACGTGGCGGTTTGAACGTGCAGTACGGCAAAGCTGTGTTTAACAGCGGTACTGTGACGGTTCAAGGCTACTCAAACAAGGTTGGTCACGTAATTTACGTGGGCGGCGAAGGCGCAGAGCTGATTGTTAACGGCGGCGAGTTTAAGTTCAACCAAGGCTATACCAAGGCCGGCGTGATCTACGCAGATCTTGGGGCGAAGGTTGTTGTAAATGATGGAATTTTTTGGAAGGGCGGTACGGGATACAAAAATAAATGGATTCAAGCAAATAATGACGCCACCGTTGAAATTTACGGCGGAAGATTTCAGTTTGATCCATCTGCTTTTGTAGTAGAAGGCTATGAAGCTGTTAAAGGCAGCGACGGCTGGTGGACCGTATCAAAGATTATGGGATAAGGAGAGAGTCCGATGAAGAAGACGAAAAATGCTTTATTATTGAGTATGGTTTCTTTGTTACTTTGTATCAGTATGCTCCTGGGAAGTACTTTTGCGTGGTTTACCGATGAAGTTACTTCTGCAGGCAATAAGATTCAATCGGGTACGTTGAAACTTGACTTAGAGCTTCTTGATCCGACATCCGGAACCTGGACGTCTATTAAGGCGTCCAGGAACCCTATTTTCAACTATGATAAATGGGAACCCGGATATGTGGATACGAAAATTTTGAAAATAGAGAATGAAGGTTCGCTGTCTTTGCAGTGGGTTGCAAAGTTCCATGCAGAACAAGAACTTTCTATTCTTGCAGACGTAATTGACGTTTACGTTTGTCCCAGTGCAACGGAGTTAGATTATCCTGACGATCGCACGTTGAACGGGTACACACACGTAGGCAATTTGAGGAAATTTATCAATTCGCTTTCGGAAACAACCTACGGCACGTTGGAGGCGGATGAAGTTGCTTACTTGGGTATTGCGCTCAAGATGCAAGAAAGTGCCGGGAACGACTACCAAGGTTTATCTTTAGGTGGCGCTTTTGACATTCGCATTTTTGCAACGCAGTATACCGTTGAATACGATAGCTTCGATAATATTTACGACATTCTTGCAGATGAAACCATTAAGGCGGCACAGTCCAAAATGGTTCCTCAATCAAGAGGGGTTACCACGTTTAACCTTACACACGAAGACGTAGTTGTTACAAAAGTGTTTGTTCCAAACGATGCTGTTGAGAATCCGGAGGAGCCTGTAGTTGTAACGGTTCGTGCGATCGACCCGGAAGAGACGGTTGCAATCGGGGAGAATACGCAAGCGTATGCGTATGATATTCACGTAACGAATTTGAAGTCTTCTCTTGCGGACGGTCAATTGGTAACGGTGGTTATCACGGCACCGAAGGCGTACGCCAATATGTCGGTATATCATAACGGTGTCAAGATTGATGCGGTTTATGATGAAGTTCAAGGTACCCTTACGTTCCAAACGGATAGTTTCAGCCCATTTGTAGTTCTCGCGGAAAATGTCTATGGGGTAAGCGATTTGGAAGGTCTTCGGGCTACTATGCAAATTGACGGTGCGACGATTCAATTGACAGGTGATATTACCATTGACTTAAGCAAGAATAGCTCGGCACGCGACAAAACTCATTCTTATGGGGATGGCAAGTATTACAACGGTGTGCATATTAACGGAAATGTTTCTCTTGATCTAAACGGACACTCGATTACCGCTACTACGGATGATTGTGGCAGTACCGGATCTGTTTTCTTTGTGGAAGGTGGCGGAAGCTTAAATATTTTTGACAGTCAACCCGGCGAAACGATTGGCTTTATAAAAGTATTGGATCCCATTTACATTGTATGGGCTCCGCTTTCCGGTGAGTCCTACGTAGATATTTACGGTGGTGCATTCATCAGTGACACGTATGCAGGAGATAAGCGATATGAAGATCCTGATGGTTATAAAGGTGATAACCGCTCTATGATTTATGCAGGTACCGAAGGTAACATTAACGTTTACGGCGGATACTACTTGTATAACAATTCTCCTATTGATATGGATGAGGGAGGTTCATGGGATCCGGAGACTCAAAAATGGGCGCCTGATCACGTGGACGGCAACCGTGACAACGGTGCCTTTAACGTAAAGGACTACGCGCAAAACGTGTGTATTACGATTCACGAAGGCGTTATGCTGATCAATCCGCACTATTATCAAACACCGGACCAGTACTTTTATGATAAGCAATACGGATCGCGTGACTATGACAAGCATTCCATCAAGTTGGCAAATTTCTGTGAAGGCGAAGATGGTAAACTTGCTGACGCATCGGCAGTAACATTAACGACTCCTGTTAAAATTGATGGAACAGACTACAAGAATTGGTACAAAGTTTCTGTAAAGGATACGATGGCGGATGTTGTTGAGTCTATGTTTACCTCTTTGTCCTTCAAAGCGGATGATGCTGTCTATAACAATGTCAAGGACGGTTTGATTGTTGGCTACAGACAATATGATGACCATAAGATTGTTACGGAGTGGAATGAAACCATTGGTGATTATGTACTCGCAATGACTGGATCGCATGCTTACCGGTATTTAGACCTTTCTACGCAGCAGGCGGCTATTTTGGAAAATGGTTTTACCGTGGAAATCTATACGGCTATTACGCAATCGCCTGCAGCCGATGGGCCACACCCCAATGACCCTGAAAAACTCAAATATCCTTATTATGGTTTGATTGACTGCTGTGAAGGTGGTGGCTTTGGAATCGAGATTCATCCGGTGAAAAACGGCGGAGAATACGATTTGAGTAAAGTGGCGCTTAAGCTCTGTGTATACGTTGGTGGAAAGTATCAGGAAATTTTAACTGACCCCATTGAAATTAATTTGGAACAGCAAAATTGGATTCACGTAGCTGCCACGTATGATCCGAAGACAAAGACGTCTACTTTGTATTTGGATGGTACAAAGGTCGGTTCTGTGACAGAAACGGGCGACGGAACATTTGCTTTCTCTGCCAAAACATCCATACTTGCAATCGGTGCATGTTCCAGTGCAAACACGACTGATGCAGAGGGAAACATTACTTCTGTTGAGGGCGGTCAGGCGATGCATGGCTATATTGGCGGTGTTAGTCTTTGTTCTTCCGTTATGAGCGGAGAACAGGTAGTTGAATCCTATCAAGCTATGACCGGAAAGACAATTAATTAACAACCAACTTGCAGTCCGACCCTTCGGGGTCGGGCGGCAAGCAAAGAGCGTAAGCGTGTCAAGTTTATACTTTTTGCTTGCCGTCCAATTTCTGCGGCAAATAAAAAGGCTTTGAATGTGCATCCCCCAATATTTGTTCAAAGCCTTTTTTACAGAAAAAAAGGAGGTGTTACCTGTTGAAGAGAATCAAACTGAAAATTGCGGCGTTGTCCTTTGTGGCAATGATCATAACGTTTCTCGTGCCCGGCACGTTGGCCTATTACACAACGTCCGGCAAAGCAACCAACGTGGTAACCTCCGGTAATATCAAAATGATGATTCACGAAACCACGGACCAGGGAACGGCCTTCCCGGAAGAAGGCGTATACATTGTGCCCGGCGACGTGGTTAGTAAAGAAGTTCGTGTAGAGAATATTTGTGATCATCCATTTTACCTGCGGGTGAAGATTGTTTATGGCGTGGATTCTATAGAACTTTCGGCGGACGATTGCTTCAAGCTGAATATTAACAGTGAACATTGGGCGCTTCACGACGGTTGGTACTATTACCGCGGCATTGTAACGCCCGGTGAGAAGACCCCTTACGTATTCTCCCACGTGGAGATTGTAGGGTCGAAAGTGGATAACCGTTATTTAGGGAAGACGTTAAGCCTTTCTGTGCAGGCACAGGCGGTTCAAAGCGAGAACAATCCTATTGAGGACGGCAATACGTTTACGGCATCCGGTTGGCCTACGGAGCAAGGAGGGACGCCATGAAGAAATGTCTCTCTTTGATTTTGGTAGTACTAATATTGATGACGTCTGCGTTGCCGATTGCAGCGGCGGAAAGCCACGTGACGTATAGCGGTAATTCCGGTGATTTCATTTTTGAACCGGGAAGCAAAGAATCCCCGACTGACTTGTTTCCGGATTTCAAAGGCGTTATGCCCGGCGACGTGCTAACACAGAAGATTACGGTGAAGAACCAGGCTGACAACAAAGTGAAAGTGAAGATTTATCTGCGGGCTTTAGGGGCGCATGGGGATTCTCGGGATTTTCTTTCCCGGCTTCGTCTGCAAGTGCAGACTTCTGTGGACAATAAAATGGCGTATATGTTTGACAGTACTGCCGATGCTACTGCGCAGCTAACCGAGTGGTACTGCTTGGGTACGTTGTATTCCGGCGGTAAGGTTAATTTGGACGTGACCTTAACGGTTCCGGTGGAACTGGAGAATATCTACCAGAGTCAAGCCGGCTATTTAGACTGGGAGTTTCGTGTGGAAGAATTTTCTGTTGAAGACGACGACCCCAAACCGCCGCCCACCGGTGAAGAACCTTTTCCCATTATTTGGGTGGTGTTGATCGGCGTGACCGGTTTTGTTTTGATTTTATTACTGATCCTTCGCAAGAAGCGTCAAGATCAAGAAGAGGAGGCCTAAAGCGTGGCGAATATAAATCGCGGCAAATTATTTCGTAAAATTGCACTTGTTGTCAGTTTAGGATTGCTCTTGCTTTGGGTAGTTTTGGGTACCGGTGCTTCTTTGGCGTGGTTTACAGACACGTCTACACCGGTGAAGAATATTTTGAACGTTGCAAATTTTGACCTTGAAGTTTCTTTTCGGGATGAACAAGGCAATTGGAAGACCATTGAAGGACGTAGCGATATTTTTGATGATGCGGCTTTGTATGAGCCCGGCTACGTGCAAGTCGTTTATCTGCGGATTGAGAACAAGGGAGACATTCCTTTTGATTGCAAGACGGCAGTAAGTGTCATGGGATATACAACGGCTACGGATTATTACGGTCAAGAGTTCGTTTTGCAGGAGTACTTGAAATTCGGCGTGGCTTACGCAGATTCGGAAGAAGCGATGGACGCTTTGGTTGAAACGAGGACGCAAGCCAAGGTCATCGCCAAGGATGATTTAAGTGACTACGCTTCTAATATAGGCAGCTTGAATGCGGGCGAGGAGAAGTATATGGTGATCGTGGTTCGTATGCCGGAAGAAGTGACCAATGAAGCAAATTATCGCAGGGATGAGATTCCTATGGTGGAATTAGGAATTGTTGTTCAGGCAATGCAGCAAGGAGGATCTTAAGGTGAAGAAACTTTATAAAGAGTTTTTTGAAATACCGAAAGAGGGTCCCATTCGCGAGAAAGTGATGCGTGCTTCCGTGATGTCCATTACTGCCATCGTGGTGGCTTGCTTGGTGATTATGGGAACTATGGCGTATGCGTATTATACCGCCAACGATATTGTGGTTGTAGAAAATCGTATTGTGGCGAAAGAATATAAATTAGATATTCAGGTCTTCTGTGACGGAACGTCTGTGCCGGTTACAGAGAACCATTTTACTGCCCAAACCGGAAAAACGTACGAAATTCAAATGGCGTACGTGGAAGGCTCTACCAAAACCGGTTTTTGCCACGTTCTCGTTGGAGACCGTGAGTATCATACGGTACAAATTGGTGTGGATCAAGCCGCAACGGATGGACGCCGGGATACGTTATCTTTCTATTTGGTGCCGGAAGGAACGGGTAGTATTCAAGTGACGTTCGACGCACAATGGGGTACGTCTTCTCGCTATGATGCGCAAACGCCGGACTATATCTTGCCCGACAGTCAAGTGAAGTTGTTCTTGGTAGAAGGTGAAATGGAGCAAACCTACACCGTGCAAGAAGATGATACGATGTGGCTGGTTGCACAACAATATAACACGACGGTGGAACGAATTGCCGCCTACAATGAAATCGACGTACACGATCCGCTTTGGGTAGGTCAGGTGCTGCGGATCCCGCCTGCTGCGTGGTTGCCGTCATAAAAGGTCATATTACGTGGTAATAGGCTGTCGTGCTTCGATATATAGGTCAATATCTTCTACAATGTAATTTGTCCCGGTTGTGTGTAAAGCTTCAAAACAAGAATAAATATAGTCCCATACACGATAGCGATTAAACAGCTCGGACACTTGTTTGCCGGTTAATTTTTTTGCGGATTTATACTGCTCTGTGCAGTAAATCATAAAATCACCTTGCTTGCTCATACGCACCCCTCCGGAAAAGTAATATTGCCGGTTTTTCTTTCTTCCTCATACATACTGAAAAGAGTCATTGGACTGAAATGCCATAACTTTGTGTCTTCTTGTTCTAATAACGAATACACTTTTGACTCATAGAAAAGCCTTGTGGCGGTTACTTCGTCTAATTTGGTTCTTTGCACAATTAATTCGATTACCTTCGGCACAATTAGAACCAGTAGTGCTTCAAATTTTTTCTGTTCCATTCATTTCCTCCTCCGGAACGGTTCCTATAAATTTCAAAAAAGTAAGTGCCTTGTCAGACGTAATTACCAATTGATTGTACAATTTTTTGATTTTTAATGCTTCGATCGTTTGTTGCTTGGAAAGAACGCCGGCTGTGTATAAGGTGAACGTTGTGTATACGTCATCATTTGCAACCGGTCCGTAAATAAAGTCATAGGATAATCCTGTGTAGTTTCCGGCCCGGTTATCAGACACGAAATCCAACCAGGCTTCGTCCGGCGCATCAAAACGCAAAACGGAACATGCCGAAAACGCTGTTTCGTCATTGATTTCGTAAATACTCACGATCGGTGTTCCTTCCTTGCGCCGTTTGGTTACTTTGTCGGCGAAACCGATTGCTTGCAATTTGTTTGTTGTCGTATAAAATCCGTATCCAAAATCGAGGAAACGGTTCTGCGTAATCAATTTTGGTTTTGATACCGTCAGATTGCTTCCGTGATATACAATCATATTTCCGCCCCCAAAACTTTCTTTGCAATGGTTAATTCTTCTTGCAACGATTTCATCATTGTCTCAATGTGTTTCCTTTTTTCAATCTGTTTTCGGATTTCCTCAATCTGAGATTTATGGATGTACCGAGAAAAGACTTTCTTGCCATCTCGATATTTCAAGTAATAGTATACTCGACCGTCGATGCTTCTTTCGGAAATGGATCCTTTTGGAAGACGATCTTGTTCTTCTTTGTATCTTTCCAACATATACTCGATACGCTTTTTCTCTTGTGTTATCGTTGTTAAAATCATATTCATTGCAATCACCCATTAATAGTATACACAACATTCGTAGATTTTGCAATGATTTGTTGTGCATATTTAAGGCTGACTCTATTGTATGCAGTTGTTTGTTAATGATATGCTTCTGTCACTTACCGCTGCACGTTTCCGCAGCAAATTTCAATCCGTAATCTAATGCTTTCTCAAGATCCCCCGGTGCAGTAACGGTGCCATATAAGAATCCTGCCACCAAACTGTCCCCGGCACCTACGGTGGTGTACACTTCGGTGGGGAGGGCGGATTTGCGCAGTACTACGTCTTGATTTGCATACACAAGGCCGTCTGCTCCTAAACTTACGATCACTTGTGGGAAAAGTTCTGTCAGTTTTCTGGCTATTTCTTCGCCGGAAGTCATTTCGGAGAGTTCCAACAAAGCCAACGCTTCCTTCTCGTTGGGCTTGATGAGCCAAGGCTGAATTTCCCGTAATTCAGATACGGTTAAAGAAGGGCAGTCTATGACCAGACGGTAACCTGCCTGCCGGAGCATCTTACAGTATCCCACAAAATCCTTTCCGGAAATTCCGGGAGGCAAACTGCCGCAAAGCGCCACAATCCCGCCTGCCGGCACTTGTTCCATCACTAAACGAATTAAAGCCAAACCGTCCTCCGGTGTCACGGTGAACCCCTTCATACAAATTCGGGTTTCCTCGTGGCGCTCCGGACAGTTGATGGAAAGATTCTCCCGGACACTGCCGGGCACCTCTATGTATCCGTAAGAAACACCGTAGCTTTCAAGTAGCCGAAAATATTCTGCGCCGTTCTCTTTGCCCATCAGCATATAAGCAGGGGCCTCTATGCCGTGACGTTTCAATACACGAGACACGTTCACCCCTTTGCCGGCAGCCAATTTCTTCTGCGCCTCCGGGACGTGCTCCCGACCTGGGGTGAATGCCTTTAGCGTATAATGGACGTCCAATGCGGGATTGAGCGTAATGGTAGCAAGGACCGGACTCACGGCTGACCTCCCTGTTCTTTCTCTTCTGCCGTCTTCTTGTCGATTTCAGCGGCAATCTCCGGCTCATATTCACGCAGAAGCTCCATAAATTGTTCTCCGGTGATATTTTCCTTATCAAACAGCACGGCTGCCAATTTATCCAAAGTCTCTTTGTGGCGCTCCAACAAGGACAGTGCTTTCTCGTAACATTCTTTTGCGATTGCCTGAATTTCCTCGTCGATTTGGAAAGCCGTAGCGTCGGAACAGTTGGTGGTTGTGCTGTTTAGCAAATACATACTGTTCTTCTTCTCCCAATTCACAAAACCAAAGCGCTTGCTCATACCATACTGGGTAATCATCGCCCGTGCCATCTGGGAAGCGCGTTCAATATCGTTGGAGGCACCGGTGGTAATGCTGCCAAACTCCACTTGCTCTGCGGCCCGACCGCCGGACAGGATGGTAATCTCGTTCAGAAGTTCTTCTTTGCTGAAAAGAACCTTCTCTTTCTTGGCTACGTGCATTACGTACCCTAACGTACCGGAAGTACGGGGGATAATGGTAATTTTGTGTACCGGCTCGGACTGTGTCACAAACGCCGTTATCAATGCGTGGCCAGTTTCGTGGTAAGCCACGATTTTCTTCTCTTGGTCGGACATCACCCGGTTCTTCTTCTCTTCGCCGGCTAAGATGACTTCGATGGCCTCATCCAGTTCCTTCTGGCTGACCAACTTCTTGTTGGCGCGAACGGCTCTTAAAGCCGCTTCGTTAATAATATTCTCCAAATCTGCGCCGGAGGCACCGGGAGTCGCCCGAGCAACCAACTCGAAGTTGACGTCTTCTTCCTTCTTCACGTGCTTGGCGTGCACTTGCAGAATGGCTACACGACCTTCCTGATCCGGAAGATCAACAATAATACGGCGGTCGAAACGACCGGGGCGAAGCAGCGCTTTGTCCAAAACTTCGGGACGGTTGGTTGCAGCTAAAATGACCACGCCTTTGGAAGAATCAAATCCGTCCATCTCTGCAAGCAACTGATTGAGTGTTTGCTCCCGCTCGTCGTTGGAACCCAAACCGTTGTCACGGCTCTTACCGATAGCGTCAATTTCGTCAATAAACACAATACAAGGAGCATTGTCTACCGCCTGACGGAATAAGTCCCGCACACGGGAGGCGCCTACGCCCACGAACATCTCTACAAACTCGGAACCGGACAAGGAGAAGAAAGGCACTTTCGCTTCGCCGGCAACGGCCTTTGCAAGGAGCGTCTTACCGGTTCCCGGAGGGCCTACCAATAAAGCGCCCTTGGGAAGTTTCGCGCCGATTTCGGTGTATTTCCCGGGATTATTTAAGAAATCAATAATCTCGACTAAAGATTGTTTAGCTTCGTCTTGACCGGCCACGTCCGCAAACGTCTTGCCCGTGGATTTCTCCGCATAAATCTTGCCGGTGGATTTTCCGAAGGACATCACTCCGCCGCCCATCTTCTTGGAGAAAACGCGAATGACAATAAATAACAGCACGCAGGCAATCACTACGGGACCGAAGGCGTACAGCAGATACTCCAAGAAAGAGGACTGTTCTGCAATGGGGGAGAGGTAATCCACTTCGGATTCTTTCAGCAATGCCAGAAGCTCCGTATCTTCCACCGCTAAAATGCCGGTGTAGTAATACTTGTTGGTTTTCTTGAAGTCTTTCGGCTTAATGGTGATCTTGTTCTTGGCCTTGTCCAACTCCACCCGGTCCACTTTCCCCTCTTCCAGCATGGTGGTAAATTCCGGATACGTAATTTTCTTGTAGGTTGGCGCAGTTAGATTGGGCACCAAAATCGTGGTGATAAACAGTACCGCTGCAATCAAAATAATATAGTAAATAAAAATGGGTGGGCGTTTCTTCTTTTGTTCTGTAACCATAAATCTGTCCTCCAAAGTAATCAATAAATCTATTTTACCATATAATTGTGAAAAAATCTTGTAGAAAAAAGGACTCTTTTCCATTTGACTTCCGAAAGTCCCCCTTATATAATAAAACTACCTATTTGGAAAGGAGGCAGGCCTATGTATATTTACGCACTGGTAGGACCCAGCGGCACAGGAAAGAGCCATCGGGCGCTGTGGGTTGCGAAAGAACATAATATCGAATATGTGATTGACGACGGCCTGCTGATTAAAGGCAACGCAGTCCTTGCGGGTAAGTCTGCCAAGCGGGAACAGACCCGCATCGGCGCTGTGAAGACGGCGGTGCTCACCGACGACCAACACGCTTTTGAAATTTCCAGAATGTTGAAGCAGTGCGGTGCGGAGCGGTTACTGATTTTAGGCACCTCCGACGGTATGGTCAAGAAAATTGCCGGGCGGCTGGGCTTTCCCGGGGTGGACGAGACCATTTATATTCAAGATATTTCTACGCCCTACGAAATTCAGCAAGCGCTGCAAACCAGACGGGTGCAGGGGAAACACGTTATACCGGTTCCTACCATGGAATTAAAGAAGGATTTTTCCGGCCTGATGCTGGACCCGCTGAATATTCTTCGTAAGAAGGGCACCGGCAACTTTGAAAATATGGGGGAGAAGTCTGTGATTCGCCCCACGTACAGTTATTTGGGAAAATATACCATTTCTGATTACACCATTTACCAGTTGGTGGAGCACGTTACCCTTTCCGGCGACAACGTCTACAAGATTACCCGATTTAGAGCGGAGAAGACTACCTCCGGCATTCGCCTTGAAATGGATTTAGTATTATATTACGGATGCAATATTCCCCAGGAACTGGAGAATCTGCGGGGGAGGATTATTCAGGAATTGGATACGTATACGTCCCTGAACACCACTGCGGTGGTGCTCACCGTGCAGGGCATCGTACTGCGCAGCCAGGCCCGTTCTAAGCAAGAATAAGGAGAAATTTACTATGCAAGATACCATTTACACCATTCCCGTAACCGAAGTATACGAGAAACCCTGCGAGTGCCCCTTGTGCGCCCTGCAGCGTCGCTTTGAACAAGACCGGGTTCAATATTATTTAGGTCCTTCTTTAATGGAGCCGGACAACCGGATTGAAACCAATGATGCAGGCTTTTGCGGACGGCATTTCTCTATGATGTACGCAACCCAAACCAACCGTTTGGGCCTGGGTTTGATTTTGGATACGTATATGGCGGAGCAGAACGGTCGGCTGCGGAAATTAGTCGGGGAGGCTGCGGCAAAAGAGCCGGAGAAGAAATCCTTCCTGGATTCCTTAAAACCCAAACCCAAAGACAGCGCCAAAGCGGCGGACGCCATCTTAGCCTATTGGGAAGCCCACGAGCAGGAATGTTGCATTTGCCGGGATTTAGAGAAGACCATGGATCGGTACATAGAGGTGATCTGCCATTTGTATTTTACCCAACCGGAATTCCGGGAACGGTTTGACGGTGGCATGGGATACTGTATGAAGCATTTTACCCGTCTCCTTGCCTACGCCCGGAAGCACTTGTCCGGCAGCAAGCAAGACGCCTTCCTGACCGCCCTCCTTCGCCAGCAGCAGGAGAATTTGGACCGGATGCAGGATGAAGTCAATTGGTTTACCAAGAAATTTGACTATCGCAATGCGGAAGCGCCCTGGGGCAACTCCCGAGACGCCCTTCCCAGAAGCATTTGCAAGATGACAGGCCTTGGGGAGATCGGCACCGATGGAAATTAAGAAAATTGCTGTAAGGGATTTCGACTGCCGACAGATTTTTGAATGTGGGCAGTCTTTTCGTTTTGAGTTGGCGACAGACGGCTGGTGGCAAGGCGTGGCCGGGGGTAAAATGATCGCCGTCCGAAACGACGATTCTTTCCTATATATAAAAGGGGCATCGGAAGCGGACGTCCGGAATTACTGGGTGCAATATTTTGATCTGGAACGGGACTACGGTGCCTTGAAGAAAGATTTTGCGGCGGCGGATCCTTATCTTGCCGAAGCGGTAGAAGCGGGCGGCGGCATCCGGATTCTCAAGCAGGAGCCTTTTGAAACGCTT
Source organism: Clostridia bacterium (assembly GCA_017935905.1). GTDB lineage: Bacteria > Bacillota > Clostridia > UBA1212 > UBA1255 > RGIG9099. The sequence continues at coordinate 23,944 of JAGBGO010000067.1, forward strand.
ATATCTTTTATTATTTCTGCGAATAATAATATTCCCAGGATTCGCGGGTGTATCGAGCGATTGTGCCGGAATTTCGGCGCGCCGGTTGCGTGCCCGTGGGATGCGGGGAAGACATTTTACGCGTTCCCTACGCCGGAAGCACTGGCCGCGGCTACTGCGGAGGAAATTTCTGTAAAATGTCACACGGGCTACCGTTCTGCATATATTGTGGAAAGTGCCCGGCGGTATTTAGAAACAGGGGGCGCTATGACGGACCTTCGGGGATACGCAGGGGTGGGCCCTAAGGTGGAAGCCTGCGTGGCGCTGTTCGCGGGTCTGCGCACGGATGCCTTTCCGGTGGACGTTTGGGTGCGCCGTGTTTTGGAGGAATTTTATTTCGATCATCGCCCTACGGAGAAGGAAGTTTTGGCTTTTGTTTCGGAATGTTTTGGTAAAATGGCGGGATTTGCCCAACAGTACTTGTTTTACTGGCGTCGGCTTGTGGATGAAAACGGCTTAAATACACAAGATATAGGGGCAAAAACAGTCTAAAAAAATTTTTGAAAAAAAGTTGAAAAAAGGTGTTGACAAAGGGATTGTGTCGCGATATAATAGGCAAGCTGTCGCTCGAGAGACACCTTGAAAGCACAGCGATGAACCTAGAAAAGTAAACAGCGTACAAACAAACATGTAACTCGTCAATTTGAGTTTAAGAGCAAGAAAAGCTCTCAAAAAAATCACAAGCCAGTGCACCGAAAGGTGCAACAGTTAAAGAGCTAAGCAAACGCTTAAGATAATAATCTGAGAGTTTGATCC
>JAGBGO010000010.1 GCA_017935905.1 Clostridia bacterium
GTATTGTATATTTTAGACGAACCCAGTATTGGTTTGCATCAAAGGGACAACGAACGGCTTCTTGCTACCTTGAAGCACTTGCGGGATTTGGGTAATACGTTGATCGTGGTTGAACATGATGAAGATACCATGCGACAAGCAGACTATATTGTGGATATCGGTCCTCGTGCGGGTGTCCACGGCGGTGACTTGATTGCCCAAGGCACACCGGCTGAAATTATGGCCTGTAAGGATTCTATTACGGGGCAATATCTTTCCGGTAAGATGAAGATTCCGGTGCCGGAGAAGCGAAGAAAGGGAAACGGCGCACAATTGGTATTGTCCGGATGTCGTTTGAATAACTTAAAGAACATTAAGGTTTCTTTTCCTCTTGGAAAGATGATCTGTGTCACCGGCGTATCCGGCTCGGGAAAGAGTACGCTGGTCAATCAAATTTTGGGAAACGTGCTTTCTCGCGTTCGACAGCCCGGGGACGGTTTTGATCGGGTGAAGGGTCTGGAAGACGTGGATAAATATATTTCCATTGACCAGTCGCCCATTGGCAGAACGCCTCGGTCCAACCCCGCGACGTACGTAGGCGTTTTTACCCAGATACGCGACCTTTTCACTATGCTTCCTGAAAGCCGGGCAAGAGGTTACAAAAGCGGTCGTTTCTCCTTTAACGCAAAAGGCGGTCGATGTGAGGCCTGTAAGGGTGACGGTATTAAGAAAATTGAAATGCATTTCCTTCCGGACGTGTACGTACCTTGCGAAGTTTGTAAAGGAAAGCGATACAATCGGGAAACGTTGGAAATTCGATACAAGGGAAAGAATATTTCGGAAGTGCTGGATATGACCATTGATGAGGCGGCTGAATTTTTCTCGGAAATGCCTACAATCAAAAGAAAGATTGACACGTTGGTGGACGTTGGGTTAGGATATATGAAATTGGGTCAGCCTTCTACAACCCTTTCCGGCGGTGAAGCGCAGCGGGTGAAGCTTGCAGAGGAATTATCCAGAGTGGGCACAGGCAAGACGCTTTATATTTTAGATGAACCAACCACAGGTCTTCATACCCATGATGTTGGTAAATTGATTGAAATTTTGAACCGGCTGGTGGATGCCGGCAATACGGTGGTGGTGATTGAGCACAATTTAGACGTAATCAAATGTGCGGATCACATCATTGATTTGGGACCGGAAGGCGGCGACCGTGGCGGCACGGTGGTGGTAACCGGTACGCCGGAGCAGGTTGCACGGTGTGAAGCATCCTACACAGGTCATTTTTTAAATAAATTATTAGAGATTGGAGAATAAATATGACAGGCGGAGAATTATGTTCAGTATGTAAGAAGCGAGTGGCCACTGTGTTTATTACACAAATGGACCCACAGGGGAATCAAGTGAACAAAGGTCTTTGCTTAGTGTGCGCTAAGAAAATGGGCCTTCCTCAAGTATCACAATTTTTAGACAAGATGGGCATTTCGGATGATGAATTAGAAAGTCTTACGGATGAAATGGGTTCAATGATGGAACAAATGCAAGACGGTATGGAGGAGAATCTGCCGGCACCCACGCAACCGGGTGAAGAGCAAGAGACTGCGGGAACGAACACACCGAATATTTTTAAGATGTTTGGCAATCTCGCTGCAATGTCTAAGATGGAGAGTCCGGAAAGCCGATTCCAAAACGAGAAGAAAGAAGAAAACGGTGAGAAGGGCAGCAAGAAAGCTCCGAAATATAAATTCCTTTCTATGTACAGTACAGACCTTACGGAGAAGGCGGCTGAAGGCAAGATTGATACCATTGTGGGTCGTGACCGTGAGATTGAAAGAATGATTCAAATTGTGAACCGCCGCACTAAGAACAATCCCGTGCTAATCGGTGAAGCAGGCGTAGGTAAGACTGCTATTGCAGAAGGTTTAGCCCTTCGTATTACACAAAAGAAAGTTCCCAGCAAATTACTGGACAAGAAAGTGTTCTTGCTGGATTTGACAGCCATGGTTGCCGGTACGCAATTCAGGGGACAGTTTGAGGGTCGTATGAAAGGTTTGATTGACGAAGTCAAGAAGGACGGCAACATTATCCTTGTAATTGACGAAGTGCATAATATTATGGGCGCCGGAGAAGCAGAGGGCTCTATGAATGCCGCCAATATTTTGAAACCGGCATTGTCCCGCGGAGAAATTCAAGTTATCGGTGCTACCACGTTAAAGGAATACAGGAAATACATTGAGAAAGACAGTGCTTTAGAGCGCCGTTTTCAACCGGTGTTTGTCAATGAACCTTCCGTATCGGAAACCGTCGATATACTGAAAGGCATCCGTCCTCATTATGAGGAATATCACAAAGTCCGTATTTCGGATTCTTTGATTGAGGATGCAGCCAAGATGGCGGAACGGTATATCACGGACCGTTTTTTGCCGGACAAAGCCATTGATGTTATAGATGAAGCGGCATCTCGTGCCAATCTGCGAAACCTTGTTTTACCCAAGATTGCAGAATTGGAGAAAGAAATCGTTGGCATTCAGCAAGCAATTGCAGATTTGGAGGGAAAGGAACCGGAGAATGAAGATGCACGTCTTGAAAGCTTCCGAAAAATTGCAGAGGGAAAGAGTCGCCTTGCGGTGTTGGAGCCTGAACTGCAAGAACTGAAGAAGAAAGAGTACGTGCAATTAGAATTTAACGATATTGCTCACGTGATTGAAACGTGGACCGGCATTCCCGTGCATACAGTATCTGCCGACGAAGCCAACCGTTTACTTTCTTTGGAAGAGCGACTGAAAGAAAAAGTCATTGGGCAGAATAATGCTGTTGAATGTGTAGCCCGTGCTATTCGCCGGAATCGTTCGGGTTTCCGGAAAAAATTCAAACCGTCTTCCTTTATCTTCGTAGGTCCCACAGGCGTAGGTAAGACGGAATTGGTAAAGCGACTGACGGAAGAGTTGTTCGGCACCCAAGAAGCCTTGATTCGTTTGGATATGTCCGAATACATGGAGAAACATACCGTGTCGAAATTGATTGGTTCGCCTCCGGGATACGTTGGCTATGATGAAGCCGGTCAGCTTACGGAACAAGTGCGCAGACGGCCATACTCCGTGATTTTGCTGGATGAAATTGAGAAGGCCCACGCAGACGTATTTAATATGCTGCTGCAAATCTTAGATGATGGCAGACTGACGGACAGCCAGGGCAGAACGGTTAATTTTGAAAATACGGTTATTATTATGACGTCCAACGCAGGCAATTCTTTGAAGAGCAAAGGTATTGGTTTTGCCAATGATGCGTTGAAAGCAATTGCGGATTCTGCCAACGATGCATTGAAAGAAATTTTCCGTCCGGAATTCTTAAACCGTGTGGACGAAGTTGTTGTATTTAACCGCTTGGATATGGATAGTTTGATACGGATTGCAAAATTGATGACGGAGGAAATTATCCAAGTCAGTAAAGATAAGGGCATTGTTTTGTCGATCGATGAGGCCGTATATCGCTATTTGGCAGAAAACGGGGCAGATGAGCGTTACGGTGCCCGTCCGCTCAGACGACTGATCCAAAAGAAATTGGAAGACGTATTGGCAGAAGGATATCTGCGCAATGAGTATCAATCCGGAAATACGATTTTTGTTCGTTTCGTAGACGGAAATATCGTATTGCAAAAGGAATAAGAGGCATATCTATGAAAGAAATTCAAGTCGATGCACTGGAAAAACAGTACGCTGAAAAAACGCTTCAAGCGATCCATACTTGTATCAACCGTGAGTTGGAGATCGTCCGCAGAAGAAAAGGGGATATCTTAGATGAACGTAAATATTTCATGGATTATTTCGCGGAGCTGAAAGAGGATGAGCGGAACGATCTGCTGGGTATGGAAGAAATGGATACCAGAAGTTACGTTCGTTCCATTGAATACTTGGCAAGATTAAGTAAACAGCAGAAAGAACCGTATTTTGCCGGATTTGATTTTTCGCCGGCAGACGGTAGCGGGGACGTGATTCGTTGCTGCTTATCCATTCAAACGTTGCGGGATCCGGAAAGCGGTGAAATGCTGACGTTTGACTGGCGTGCGCCGATTGCTTCTTTATACTATGAATCCGAACCGGGAGATGCTTCCTTTGAAGCGCCGGACGGCACGGTTTCCGGTACGCTTTCTTGCAAGCGAAGATATTTTTTCAAAGAGGGCGTTTTGCAGAAATGTATGGAGATTTCCATGCCATCGGATGATGAGATGCTTTCTGAGGCATTAAGTCGCCACGCAGGGGATCACATGCATGCGATCATTGAAACCCTTCAAAAAGAACAGCACCGCATCGTTCGTGAGCATATAGAGGGTATTACGGTGATCTCCGGCTGTGCAGGCAGCGGCAAATCTTCCGTTGCACTTCACAAAGCCGCATATATTCTTTACGGATTCCGGGATAAGATGAAAGAATCCAATTTGGCGATTATTTCGCCAAATGATACATTTTCCGAATATATATCCACCGTTTTACCGGATTTGGGTGAAGAAAATATGCACACACTTCTGCCGGAGGACGTGGTGTATGAAGGACTGGCCGGCATCGAACAGTTTCCCTTTATGACGCGTCTTGAAGAAGCAGAGCGCATTGGCGAGTTCGGGTTAAGTGCCCAAGGAGATGAACAGGCACTCGCCTTGTGCCGGACCGCGAAATCCCAAGAGGCTTTTCGTAATATTGTAGTGCAATATGCCAGCTATTTACAAAAGAATATCTTTAAGGCTGAACCGCTTAGTTTAACCACAGAACTGGAAGGTATGGTGGAACCGGAGTTTTTACACGACTTATTCTACAGCATTTGCAGCGAAACGCCGCTACTCAAAAGGACAGCGGAAATGGCCCAATTTATATTCGGTCGCTATGACGTACGCAAGGATGAAAACAAAGAATTTATCCAACAGTCTTTGGACGGGATGATGAAAGCGGTTTCTGCGCCTGCTTTGTATCGTCTGATGTACAAAGATCCGGATTTTCAAAAGGAAACAGGGTTTGATTTTTCTGTACTTTCATTATTTGATAATTTATTTGAAGACGCTTGCGCAGTGGCGGTATTGAATATGATGTTGGCGGAACCGGAAATCTCGGGGACTGTGTTCTATTTGATTTGCGATGAAGCCCAGGATTTTTCGCCTATCTTCTTAGAAGTGCTTCGGCATCGCTACCGTGGCTGTGATATGCTTTTTGTTGGCGATCGGGATCAGATTGTATTTGAAAACAGCGGCCATTTTGCGTCGGATATTAAGCGTATTTTACCCAGACGCCCCTTGCGCACCTATGAATTGAAGACCAATTATCGCTCTACGAAAGAAATTGTTTCTTTTGCGGCCAATATTTTAGGTCGGAATCCGGCAGAATACGGATCCGTTCGCAGCGGTGCAGAACCGGAAGTTTGTTCCAAGAACGTTGGGACCGTGTTGGAAGATATGCACAGTGCCGGTATGGAATCTGTTTGCGTACTGACGAGAACAAGACAAGAGGCTACGGAATTGGCCCGAGAATATGCGGTTCCTCAAAAGATTGCATCCAATATGCGCGTTCACTTTCTGCCTATATATTTAGCAAAAGGTCTTGAATTTGACGGCGTGGTGGTATGGAACAGTCAGGATCCATATTATCAAACGGAGAAAGGAAAGTTTGCTTTATATACGGCGTGTACCCGTGCTATGCACCGTCTGGTTTTGATTCAATAAGGAGTCCTGTTCTATGTCGTTTAACTTGGATATCAAAAAACAGTATATGGCCGTAGAGGAGAAATCCAAGAAATGTAAAGGTGCAGAGTTCTATGCGGTATATATGATGACCGGCGGCACACTCAAAACGGCAAACCGTGACTTGGCTACCCGTATGGTGCATCTTTGCCAGCGCGCCGGCGGCGTCCCGGAGCAACTTTCTTATCGCAGCGGCGCACGACCCCAATATTTGGTCATAACGCGTTGGAGCGGTACGTTTCTTTTGGAAAATGAAAATGCTGCTACAGCCTTTCTTCGCGGTTGTTTTCTGATTGGCGGATACGTTGCGGATCCTTCTAAACCGGCACATTTGGAAATTGTATTTAAAGAGCAAGATTGCTATGAAATGTGTATGGCGGCTTTTGAATTGGCAGGGATTTTCGTAAAAGGAACCCTGCGTGAGAATCGGTACGTACTTTATATTAAAGATTCGGATGAAATTATTGCTTTTTTTGTAAAAACCGGTGCTGTTCGCGGCGCTTTGGAATATGAAAATGCCCGTATTATGAAGCAATGCAACACGGCCAGCAACCGCGTGATCAATTGTGATGATGCCAATATCAACAAAGCAATAGAAACGGGATTTAGACAGAAAGGGATGCTGGAAAAATTTATGGCAACGGATGCCTTTCAAACGCTGCCGAGTGCTTTGCAAGAAACGGCCCGCCTGCGTGTGGAGAATCCCGGGATATCCCTTACGGAATTGGGCCAAATGATGAAACCGCCCATGAGTAAAGCCGGCGTCGCCCATCGATTGAAGAAGTTGGAAACAATGATGCAGTAACCGTTGACAAGTATGTAAACAAACAGTATAATTACTTAAGAAATTATTCACAATTCCATAGGAGGTTATTTTATGCGAAAAAACAATTTCAAAGTAATTATTGTTACCGTATTAGCACTTTGCTTGTTGCTCACAACGACGTATGTGCCGGTATCGGCTTCTTCGCCTAAGTGGACAACGGGTGGCAATGCGGAAATTCTCGGCCAGTCTTCAGAGACTTGGGTGACGGAAAGCATTCAAGTGGATATGAAAAGTGGAGATGGTTACGTGCAGTTGGATCAAATTCTATCAGATTTGATTGGATCCAATGGTTTGGACGGTCAGGGCTACATCAACATCATCCCGGACAACTATACGAATGACTATTGTTTTCTTCAGTTGGTTGGAAATCCGGCTGCAACCGGTATCGATCCTGTACGGGATACGAAAGCATTGACTTGGTATCTTCGTCACGATGCGAATCCTAACTCTCTTGTATATTTGAGAGGCGAGGGAAATCCTGTGGAGATTTACGGACGTCACGTAGATATCTCTGCAACAGGCTATATGTTCGCTTTCACAAAAAATGCGGCTGGTAACGTATGTATTCGCGGTATCAGCGGCAAAGAATGGACGTCGTTTGATTCCTATGAGGATACAGTTGCCCTGATTTCCAGATTGAAATTATCTGAAATTGTGGGTACTGGTTCGAAGACAGGCGAGGATGGTGTATATTTCCGTTTGCAAAGTTTTGGCGATGCAACCAGCAACTTAAAGTACACGATCAACGTTGTTTATCCGAAACCTGCTACATCTACTTTAGATGTAAATAAGAACAGTCATTGGACAGTAGGCGGAGGCGCAGTAATTACCAGCGAGACTACCGAAACGATGGTTTATGACACCGTAAACGTAAACCTTAAAGATATCAATGGATATATTCAGCATAACGTAAAGTTGACTGAACTCATTGGAGAGAATGAAGCAGATGGTAAGGGCTACGTAAACGTTATTTGTGATGATTACTTAAATGACTACTCTTTCCTTCAATTAGTTGGTAACCCAACAGCAAGCGGTATTGATCCTGTGCGGGATACTAAAGCTTTTACGTGGTATCTTAGAACTGACGGAGTTTCCAACTCTCTTGTTTACTTAAGAGGCGAGACAAATCCGGTTGAAATTTACGGTATTCAATCTCAATTTGCGAACGAAGGTTATAAATTTGCATATTCAAAGAATAGTGCAGGAAACGTATTGATTCGCGGTATTGGCGATCACGTTTGGGAAACGTTTGATTCTTATGAGGATACAAAAACAGACCTTACCTCTCGTTTGAAATTAAGTGAAATCGTCGGCGATGCAGCAGGAAAGACCGGTGAAGACGGTGTTTACGTACGGCTTCAGAGCTTCGGTGATCCGGGGTGTAACTTTGTTTACACGTTGACCGTTGCATATCCAGCACCTGTTGAAACAACGCCCTCGACTACGCCTTCTGCAACTCCGAATGCTACACCTACACCCGGTGCGTCTTCTGCCACTCCCGGTGTACCGAACAAGCCTACTGGAGATAGCTCTATGATGCTAATCATCATGGCATTTGCGCTTTGCGCAGGTGGTGCAATTGTATTCTACAAGAAACGTGCACTTTCGAAATAAAATTTCTATAGCACATTATAGATAACCCAAGAGGCTGTTTCGAAGCTACGAAAAAAGTAGTTTCGAGACAGCCTCTTTTATATACAAAAAAGAATGTAATCCTCTGTCTTATGCAGATATAAAAAATATTTTTCATTATTTCCCAAACGTGAATATTTCCCGGGAAATACGTGTATGATAATAGTTGCGGGATAAAACCCAACAGTTTCTACATAAGAAAAAGGAGAAGTGAATATGAAATTTGAACTGTCAAAAGCGGGCACTTATTTGATCGTCCGCATTGGTGGGGAATTGGACCACCATTATTGCGATATTATACGCAATCGGATTGACCCGGAACTCATGGAACCACCCATTCGAAATATTGTGTTTGATTTTACCGGACTGACGTTTATGGATAGCTCCGGTATAGGCATGCTGATGGGAAGGCTTCGGATTGTACAAGCCATCGGCGGCAACGCTTGTTTGATTTGTGACAATAAGAACGTACTTCGCATATTGGAAATGTCCGGTGTGGCACGTTTGTTTAACCGATGCAAAGATATTTCGGAAGCCGTGAGAGGAGCGTGAAGGATGATGAAAGAACTCAATAGAATGTGTATGGAATTTCCTGCGAAATCCTGCAATGAAGGATTTGCGCGATCTGTAGTTGCCGCATTTGCAACGCAAATTGATCCCAGGTTTGATGAACTGAGTGATCTTCGCACAGCGGTGAGTGAAGGCGTTACCAATGCCATTGTACATGCTTATTCAGACCAGACGGGTGAACGGCAATTGGTGCGTTTGGAATGTGTGTTATATCCGGACACCATTGAAATTACCATTACGGACTTTGGTAAAGGAATTGAAGACGTGCAGCAGGCACGAGAACCTCTTTACACCACGGCTCCTGAAATGGAACGTTCCGGTATGGGTTTTACCATTATGGAGACTTTTACAGACGATATGTTCGTTGAATCGAAACCGGGACAGGGAACAAAAGTGTTTCTTCGAAAAGTATTTTCCGTTCATAAATAAGGAGTTGGCATGACAAGCGGCACGAATACCGCCACAATGCAGCTCATCAAAGAAGTACAAAACGGTAATGAACAGAAAATGGAAATCTTGCTCTTGGAGAACGAGGGTTTAATTCGTCTTGTTTCAAAACGTTTTGCAAACCGCAGCATTGAACCTGAAGATTTGTATCAGATTTGCAGTATCGGCTTTATAAAAGCCGTTCGAAATTTTGATACGTCTTTGGGTTTGTGTTTTTCCACGTACGCCGTTCCGACGATGTGTGGAGAAGTAAAACGCTTTTTACGGGACGACGGAATGGTGAAAGTATCCAGGCGCCTTAAATCGCTGGCTTACGCCATTTATCAGGCGGAAGAAAAGTGGGAACAGCAGTATCGTGAAAAGCCCACCGTGTCCCAATTGGCACAGTTGTTGGATACCACGGAAGAGGAAATTATGCTTGCGCTGGATGCGACGAAACCCACGGAATCACTTTACAGCGTGGTAAGCCAAGGGGATTCTGCAGCAGTTTATTTAATTGATTTGTTGGAAAACGGCAATCACGGCAGTGAAGGTGAATACGAACGGTTGTTAGATTCAGAATCCGTGCGCAGCGCCATCAACACACTAACCCCAGATGAACAAACCATTATCCGTTTGCGGTACTTCAAAGAAATGAGTCAAAGTAAAGTAGCGGAGGTGGTGGGCGTATCCCAAGTGCAAATTTCCAGACAGGAAAAGAAAATCATCGAAAAACTTCGGAATATTTTACTGTAAAATACACAAAATACCCGGTAGTAGAATGCATTGAGGTGAGTTACATGAGCGGAAATTTAGATCGTTTGACGGAAAAACAGTACAGCACCATGGCTGCTTCCAAAGAAGGCAAGTCAAAGTTGTGGAAAGATTGTCTGATGGCCTTTTTAATCGGCGGACTGATCTGTCTGATTGCCCAAGGGATCAAAGACTTTTTGTTGTCCGGCTTTTTTGCAGAGAACGTTTACGCTTTCGATGAAGAAGGTGCGGCGGCCATTACCACGTTAATTATGGTGTTTCTGGGTGCCTTTTTAACCGCAATCAACGTTTACGACAATATCGGAAGAATTGCCGGTGCAGGCTCGATCGTTCCCATTACGGGCTTTGCAAACTCCATCGTATCGCCTGCTATGGAATTCAGAAGTGAAGGCCACATCTTAGGTGTTGGCGCGCAAATGTTTATTGTGGCAGGACCTGTGTTGGTATACGGCACTTCTGCAGCCGTTTTGGTAGGACTGATTTATTTTCTGCTTCATTGAGGAGGAATTATGGCACAAAAGATAGGAAGACAAACGTACAGGATAGAAAAACCGGTGTATGTTAAAAATGCCGCCAGCGTTGTAGGTCCTCGGGAAAAGGCCGGACCTTTAGGAAAATACTTTGAAGAATGGGAAGATGAAGATTTTGGGGAGGATACCTGGGAGAAAGGGGAAAGCCGATTTGTGGGCGCCGCTTTAACGTCGCTACTCACCAAAGAAAACGTTTCTTCTGATGCCATTGATTGCGTGTTATCCGGGGATTTGGAAAATCAATGTACTGCATCCTCCTGTGGTCTTAAGAACTCAAATATACCGTATTTCGGCGTGTTTGGGGCGTGTTCTACTATGGGCGAGTCTTTGGCGCTTGGCTCCCTGTTGGTAGATGGCGGCGGATTTCATAACGTGATTTGTATGACGTCCAGTAATTTTTGTGCAGCGGAGAAACAGTTCCGCTTTCCTATGGAATTAGGCGGACAAAAACCGCCGACGGCCCAATGTACGGTAACGGGAGCAGGTGCTATTTTACTCACAGATACCGTATGTAAGACGCGTGTTACCCACGTAACGCCGGGAATTATTGAGAATTATCAAATTAAAGATGCCAACAATATGGGTGCCGCTATGGCGCCGGCCTGCGCCTCTACGGTCAAAGCCCATTTTACCGACACGGGAAGAACGGCAGCGGATTACGACTTGATTGTAACCGGGGATTTAGGCATATTGGGTAGCACGCTGTTTCGGGAGATTATGGACATTCACGGATATCCTGTTTCAAACCACAAAGATTGCGGGGAACTGATTTTTGATCCCCACACGCAAGATACGTTTTCCGGGGGCAGCGGTTGTGGGTGCAGCGCGGTGGTGCTGGCTTCCTATATTCTGCGGGAAATGAATCAGGGCAGGTGGAATCGGGTGTTGTTCGTGGCTACCGGTGCTTTGATGAGCCCGGTGAGCGTGAAACAAGGCGATCCTATTTTGGGGATTGCGCACGGCGTAGTACTGGAAAACGGCTAAGGAGTGTTCGGGATGGATGGATTGGTAAAATATTTATTGGTGTTTCTCGTAGGCGGCACGCTTTGTGCCATCGCCCAGATTTTGTTGGATAAAACTAAATTAACCTCTGCCCGCATACTGGTTATCTACGTCGTATCCGGTGTCTTTCTGAGTGCGGTAGGGCTTTATTCTAAATTGGTGGCAATCGGCGGCTGCGGTGCTACCATTCCGCTGCTTGGATTTGGCCATTCGCTATGCCAAGGCGTTTTCAAAGCGGTGGATGAAATGGGGTTCCGCGGGATTTTCACCGGCGGCTTGGGGGCTGTGGCAACGGGCATCGTGATGGCGGTGGTATTTGGTTTGATTGCCTCATTTGTGTCAAAACCCAAGAGTAAGGTAAAATAAATTTTCGTTGGAAACAGGGGGAGTTTCATGAGACGAATCGGCGTGTGGGTGTTTTTATTCACCCTTTTTATATCTTTGTTTCGAATCTGGCAACCGGACAAGCAAGCAGAAGATACTTTTTCCATGCAAAACTGGAAGGGGTTTGTCTACCGAGCTCCGTGGAATCGTGCCGATCAACTGACCGTATTGGGGGAGGCATATTCCGGTGTACTTTGGACAATGGGATATGGCGACCGATTGGTTGCCCGACTGGAAGCCGGATGCTACGTGGAATTTTCTGAAATTACGTTTCGACCGGGAAAAGAAAAACGAAATCCCGGCACCTTTTGTTACCGTACATATCTTAAAAGTCGAAATATAGATTACGTATGTTCCGCCAATGAAGATGCTATCCATATTCAGTCTTTTGTACCGGCTCGATATTGGCTTCGGCTTCCCGGGAGCTTGTTTCGAAGTAATTTAAGAAAAGTATTACGCAAGTCTATGACGGAGGAAACTTTTGGCTTACTGCAAGGTGTAATGACCGGTGACGTTGGTAGTTTGCCGGAAGACGATGCTACGGCATTTCAAAAAAGCGGGCTTTCTCATTTAATGGCGGTCTCGGGTACCCACGTAACCTACTTCTTGTTGCCGTTTCGGTATTTGCTGCGCAGAAGAACGGTTTCTTATAAATGGCGACACGTTTTGTTGCTGATTCCTTTGTTTGCCTTTTGGGGAATTGCGGATTATACACCTTCTGTTACAAGGGCTGTTTGGATGACCGCCGGCTTGTTTTTTGCCCGTATTTTAGAGCGTCCTCCGGACAGTGTGAATATGCTTACCTTATCCGCCTCTGTGCAAATGTGGATCAATCCCTTCGTTCTTACCAGCGCCGGCTTTTTGATGAGTTACGGTGCATCTTGCGGTCTGTACTGGGTTGCCCCGTTGCTGTATCGGAAAATTCCCCGTTTGAAAGTCATCCTGGCGGGTGTTGCTGTGCAAATCGTGTTGACGCCTTTGATGCTCTATTTGTTTGGAACGGTATCTCTGTGTGGTGTATGCTTGACCGTTGTTGCATCTCTGCCGGCGGGAATATTATGTACAGGTGGGTACGTACTCGCTGCGCTTTCCTTCATTCCGTACGTGAACAGCGTATGTCGGTGGATTGCCTATTTGCTCCACGCTTTATGTAAGTTTCTTTTGTGGGTTGCAGATGTGGGTGCGGGACTGCCGATTCCTTTTGGACAAATCCGTCTGCCAGGGATTTCTTTGTGGTGGATTTTGTTTTTCTATTGTTTTATGATTGCGTTGTTTGTTTTTCGAAAGAAGTGGAAACAAACATGTGCGTTATGCCTCTGCGCGTCTTTTTTAGTGGCAGGAATTTCATTTGCATACAAGCCGATTATAAAAGTATTGTTTGCGGACGTGGGTCAAGGAAGTGCGGCGATTGTTCAAGCGGACGGCTACGCAGGACTGGTGGATACGGGAGACGGCAGCACGAATTTAGAAGAAGTGCTGTACGGGCAAGGCATTACAAAACTGGATTTTGTTGTATTAACCCACGGGCACAGCGATCATACCGGGGGATTAGAGGAGATCCTACGCGTTTTTGATCCTGCGTATTTATACGTGTCTGAAAATCAGGAAGCGGGGCTTGTTCAGGCAAAGGAAGCTGCCTTGCAATCCGGAAGCCGGGTATGTGAAGTTACAAATGGAAGTCAATTGTCCCTCGGAGAAGTTACGGTCACGTTCATCGTTTCTGCGGAATTTTTTAATCGAGCGGGAGAATCCATGGAAAATAACGCATCGCTAAACGTTCATTTTGCATGCAAATATGGCAGCGTGCTTATTTGCGGGGATCTGGAAAATGATGGAGAAGCGTCGTTACAAGATATTTTTTCGTCATTGAACAGGACGGATATTTTACTGGTTCCGCATCACGGTTCTAAGAACGGATGCTCGGAAAATTTGCTGTCGAATATTTTACCGAAGTATGCTATAATAAGTGTTGGTATGAAAAATGCCTACGGACATCCGGCACAGGAAACGCTGACGCGGCTTTCAAATTACGGAACGCGCGTATATCGAACGGATCACAGCGGCGGGATTTCGGTGACGATTGGACCTGCATTTTTGTTCAGAAAGAAGGGTATTGAGGTATGGCAGACGTTGTAATCGGAGAAATTAAAGATGCGAAGAGTATGAAGTCCCATTTGGCGTCCGGGAATTATGCCCATGCCTATTTGTTCTACGGGGAAGAGGAGTATTTGAAGGATTTATATATTGCCAGAATTAAGAAGGCGGTTGTAGATGACCCCATGAATATTTATCTTTTTACCGGAAAGACGGATCCCGGGGATATCGCCGATATTGTCACCGGTGTTTCCTTGTTTGGCGAACGGAAATTGATTATCGTTTCCGGAAGCAATTTTTTCAAAAGCGCAGTGCCTCTTGATTTTATGGAGGACTTGGAAGACGGAAATTGCACCGTGATCTTCCGGGAGGATAACGTTGACAAGAGAGTGGTAAATTATAAAAACATATTGAAGCAGGGCGTTGTGTTCGAATGTAAACGACAATCGGAGCAGGATATTGTGCGTATGCTTTCTGCACAAGCCAAGAGTGCCGGTCGAACGCTTTCTCCCGGTGCCGCAGAATTGCTTCTGTCCGGCATCGGTCCGGATATTGTTCGACTGATGGGCGAACTGGAGAAACTGATTCTTTATACAGAGGATAACGCTGTCATTCAAGAGCAACACGTGCTTCAAGTGTGTACGCTTTCTTTGTCCGCCCGGGTGTTTGATTTAACCGATGCGGTGTCCCAGGGAAATCACCGGAAAGCGTACCAAATACTGCAGGTCTTGTTAGATGAGAAACAATCTGCGTTGGGAATTTTGTCGTTACTTTCCAAAAATTGGATTTCTATGTATGAAGCCAAGCAGATTATGGCAGAAGGCGGCGGTATTGGTGATATCCAAAGACGTTTAGGTGTTGCGCCGTTTATTGCTAATAAATTGGTAGCAGGGTGCAAAAAATGGGATTTAGATGCCTTGCGTGAGAAGATTTATTTATGCGTTGAAATGGATGAAGGGATTAAATCGGGAATGATCAAGGACGTGCGTGCTTTGGAACTTCTGATTTGTTGATTGAAAGGTTGACAGGGGATTATGCGTCGTTTTTTTATCTCAAAGGAACAAAGTGAAATGGCGGAGCAAGGTTCGGTTTTATTAACCGGATCCGACGTGAACCACGTTGTAAACGTACTGCGTATGGGCCCGGGAGACGAATTGGTTTTGTCTGCAACTTCCGGTTGGGAGTACCGGTGCGTGATCCGGCGCATTGAAGGGCAGACGGTTGTTTGTGACGTTTTACAGGCGAATCGAAACCAAACGGAACCCAAAATCGGTGTGACGTTACTTCAGGGCATTCCAAAAGGCGAGAAGATGGAATTGATTATTCAAAAAGGCGTTGAGTTAGGGGTTACGGAAATTATTCCTGTCTCTATGGAACGCACCGTCGTACGGTTTCATACGCCGAAAGATGCTGAAAAGAAACAAAATCGCTGGCAGAAGATTTCGGAGGAAGCATCCAAACAATGCGGCCGCGGTTTTTGCCCGGAAATTGGTGCTGTACAGTCTTTGAAAGAAACGATTTTTCGGCTTCCTGAAGATACGCTACCTCTTGTTGCGTATGAGAATGAAACTGTTTTTTCGCTGAAGCAGCGGATTCAAACCGCGAAATCTGCGGGCAACTTGCATCATATTACCGTGCTGATCGGTCCGGAGGGCGGTATTGCTCCTTCTGAGTATGCATTGGTTTGTGACAACGGCTTTTTGAGTGTTTCTCTAGGCAAGCGGATTCTTCGTACGGAAACAGCCGGATTGTGTGTGCTTTCGGCGTTGCGCTACGAGTTTGAGGATTGATGAGAAAGGATTAACGAATATGTTGTTATCGGATATATTGGAAAGTTTACCTTATACAAACAAAGCCAAGGCGGCGCTAAAGCTTGCTTCCAACGAAGCATTACTTTTAAATGGTGGCGTGGTAGGCACGGAACACATTCTTTTAGGGCTTTGTGCGGATAAAGATGGTGTCGCGGGTGCTATTTTGTCCCGTCATCACGTAGATACGGATAGCGTACGGGGCATGATATTGAAACTTTCCGGCGTTGAACAACCGAAAGAGGATGCTTTAGAAGCGGATATTCAATTTAGCGTTTCCGCAGCACGCGTGCTTGCGAGAAGTGAAGAAATTGCCAGAGGTTTATTCCCGCTTAAAGGAATGGGGTTGAAAATCGGTACAGAGCATATTTTGATTTCTCTGTTTAAGGAAAGCGACAGCGTTGCGGTGCGCATTATGGCGGAATTGGGTGTCAATGCCATTGAATTCTTTACGGATTTACAAGAAAGCATTCGTGCCCGTGAGTTTGTGCAACACGGCGATCTCAACCGTCCGGAACGGGAACCTGCCAAGACAGAAGTGCCGGCACAAGGGAAACAGGAACCGGGGGAGAATCATCCGTCTACCGGTTATTTGCAACAATTTGGTCGGGATATGACTTTAATGGCGATTTCCGGTCGCTATGACCCTGTGATTGGTCGGAGGGAAGAAACTGGCAGATTGCTTCAAATTCTGTCCAGAAAGTCCAAGAACAACCCTTGCTTAGTGGGTGAGCCCGGTGTGGGAAAGACCGCCATTGTGGAAGGTCTTGCCCAGCGCCTTGCAGCAGGAAACGTGCCGGATAATATGAAAGATATGCGCTTGATTGCTTTGGATATGTCTTCTATTGTGGCGGGGACCAAATATCGGGGTGAATTTGAAGAGCGGATGCAGAAACTCATTGAGGAAGCTATACTGGATAGACGGGTCATCCTTTTTATTGACGAAATTCATACCATTATCGGCAGTGGCGGTTCAGAAGGTAGCTTAGATGCAGCCAATATTTTAAAACCGGCACTTTCAAGAGGCGAACTTCGTGTAATCGGCGCAACGACGCAGCAGGAATACCGGAAATATTTTGAGAAGGATGCAGCGCTTGCTCGGCGTTTTCAATCTGTACAAGTTCAGGAACCCAATGATGAACAAACGCTGGAAATTCTTCGCGGTCTTCGTAAGACGTACGAACGCTTCCACGGTGTGGAGATTTCAGACGAAGTATTGGAAAGTTGTGTGCAATTGTCCAAGCGATATATTCATGAACGCTGTCTGCCGGACAAAGCCATTGATTTGATGGATGAGGCAGCCTCTGCCAAAAGAATGCTTCTGTCTTCTATGAAGCAAAGCGGCAGAGCAGAACAACTCAGACAGGAATTGAACCAGTGCTATCAAGAAAAGCTACAGGCCATTCGCACGGGAGATAAAGAGGCTGCCAATCGTTTCCACGAAAAGGAGTCAATGCTGCGGGATCAGTGGGTTAAGGCCAGTGCTATTCACGATATGTGTGCACTGCTCCCGGTGCCGCTTTCGGTTTCGGATATTGAACAAGTTGTATCGGCTTGGACGGGCGTTCCTGTGGTCAAGTTGGGTGAAGCGGAATCGTCCCGGTTGCTCCGTTTAGAAGAACAGCTTCATGAACGGGTCGTGGGTCAACATGATGCCATTTCTGCTGTTTCCAAGGCCGTGCGCAGAGGCCGGACCGGTATGCAAGATCCCAAACGCCCTATTGGTTCGTTTATTTTCTTAGGTCCCACAGGCGTTGGTAAGACAGAAGTGGCAAAAGCTTTGGCACAGGCTCTTTTCAACGATGAAAAATATTTGATTCGTGTGGATATGTCCGAATATATGGAAGCTCACAGTGTTTCCCGTATGGTGGGATCCCCGCCGGGATACGTGGGTCACGATGACGGTGGACAGTTAACGGACCGCGTTCGTTCCAACCCTTACAGTGTTGTGCTGTTTGATGAAATTGAGAAGGCGCATCCCGACGTGTTTAATATTCTTCTGCAAGTATTAGAGGACGGACAATTGACGGATACGAAAGGACGCCGTGTGGATTTCAGAAATACCGTGATTATTATGACGTCTAACGTGGGCGCACGGAATATTACGGAGCCGAAACGGTTGGGCTTTGCAATAGAGTCTGAAACGGATCGATATGAGAAGATGCAATCTGCAGTGATGGAGGAACTTCGCAAAACGTTTAAGCCGGAGTTTTTGAATCGTGTAGATGAAACGGTGGTGTTTAAGCCCCTGGGTAAAGCGGAAATTCGCGAAATTGCAGCTCTTCAACTTTCCCGGTTGGTGGACCGTTGTTTGCAGACCGGTGTAACGTTATCCTACGATGCGCAATTATTGGATTATATAGCAGAAAAAGGCTACAGTAGTCTGTACGGCGCGCGTCCGCTGAAACGACTGATTCAACAAGAGGTAGAGGATTTGCTTTCAGAAGCAATTTTGAAGAACGGCGGCGCAAATCATCCGTTTAATGCCCATTTATTTGTGGAGGAAGGGAAGGTGGCACTTCGTGGCTAAAGGGAAGACCTGTTTTTTCTGTAATGAATGTGGCTATGAATCCAGCGGCTGGTTAGGCAAATGTCCCGGTTGCGGCGCATGGAACACTTTTGTTGAAGAAAAGATTCGACCGGATTCGAAAGGTGGAAATTCTTTCGGTTTTTCCGGCGTATCCGGTGTGCATTCAAAAGCTATGCCGATTCAGGAAATCCCCCTGGATCATCAGCAAAGAACACGCTCCGGAATCGGTGAATTGGACCGTGTATTAGGCGGTGGCATTGTTCCCGGTTCTTTGGTCCTCGTAGCAGGGGATCCCGGAATCGGCAAATCCACGATGATGCTTATGCTCTCCGGTCATCTTGCAAAACAACAACGTGTTTTGTACGTATCCGGAGAAGAATCCAGCGGTCAGATTAAGATGCGTGCAGCGCGTTTAGATATTTGTGAAGAACAGCTCTATATTTATGCAGAAACGTCTATGGATGCCATTATTGCACAGGTGGAAGCGCTGAAACCGGATGTTGTGATTGTGGATTCTGTGCAAACGCTGGCGGACAGCACGGTAAGTTCGGCCCCCGGCAGTGTCAGTCAAATTCGTGAAATTACCGGCACGTTTCTTCGTCTGTCTAAATCTCTCAACATTACGGTGTTTATTGTTGGCCACGTTACGAAAGAAGGGGCTATTGCAGGTCCTCGTGTGCTGGAACACATGGTGGATACCGTACTTTATTTCGAAGGAGAACGGCATTTAAGTTATCGCATTTTACGGGCCGTCAAGAACCGTTTTGGCTCTACCAATGAAATCGGCGTGTTTGAAATGCGTGAAAACGGTTTATGGGAGGTGGAGAATCCCTCTATGGCGTTGCTGGAAGGCCGTCCTACGAACAACGCAGGTACTGCGGTTGTTTGTGCAATGGAAGGATCCAGACCGGTGATGTTAGAGGTTCAAGCTTTGATCAGCGGCTCCAATTTAACCAATCCGAGACGAATGAGCACCGGCTTGGATTACAACCGTTTCGCGCTTTTACTAGCCGTGCTGGAAAAGCGAGGGGGATACCGTTTGGGCGCCTGCGACGCATACGTAAATGTAATTGGCGGTTTGAAACTTATGGAACCTGCAAGCGATTTAGCTGTAGCTGCGGCCGTCATTTCTTCCTACAGAAACGTGGTGCTTCCCGAAGATACGGTTTGTATCGGTGAAGTGGGACTTACCGGCGAGATTCGCGCTGTGAGCCATATAGAAAAGCGAGTCGGCGAGTCTTTCCGCCTTGGCTTCAAACGGTGTATCGTACCCGGTGGAAATCGAAAACAGCTGGCGGACATGGAAAACGTGATTTTCGTACAAAATATTCATGAACTTTCAAGTTTCTTTGAAAAAGGAGTTTAAGAGATGGGCAAGATATTGATGTTGATACATAACGGCTTTGAAGAAATAGAAGCCCTTACCACTGTGGATTTATGCCGCAGAGGCGGATTGGAAGTGTGTGTTTGCAGCATGACCGGAAATGAAACGTTGCAAGGTGCACACGGTATTCAAGTGGTAGCCGATGCGCAATATGAAGATGTAGTGGCGGACGCATACGATATGGTGGTGCTTCCCGGCGGTCTTCCGAATGCTACGTCCCTTCGGGACGATGATCGGGTTATTCATACTTTGCAGCTTTTTAACCGACAGGATAAATGGTTGGGCGCTATTTGTGCCGCCCCTATTGCGTTGGAACGCGCCGGATTGCTTCGTGGGCGGAAGGCTACGTCTTATCCCGGATGCTTGGAAGATTCCTCGGCATGCCTGTATTTGGAAGCACCGGTTGCCGTAGACGGAAAGATTGTTACAAGCCGTGGCGTAGGCACTGCCATTGCGTTTGCACTTCAAATTATTGAACTGCTTGTATCGGCAGAAAAAGCAAAAGAAATCGGCAAAGGAATCTTATATGAAAATTCGTAATTTCTTTTTATTGGTTTTAACCGCGTTAATATGGGGTTCTTCTTTTGTTGCTCAGAAGAGTGGCGGTCCTCAAGTGGGGGCTTTCACCTTTAACGGTATTCGTTCTTTTATCGGTGGACTTTTCTTGCTGGGATTTATTTTACTTCGCGGACGTATTCGCAAACAATCCGTTGTCCCACAGACAAAGACGGAAAGAAAGAATCTGATCCTTGGCGGAACCCTTTGCGGTATCGTACTTTTTGTGGCAACATCTCTTCAACAGTTGGGCATGAACCTGGGCGCAAGTGCAGGCACGGCCGGTTTCTTAACGGCTTGCTATATGGTTTTAGTGCCTATTTTGGGACTTTTTTTGAAAAAGAAGTGTCCGTGGACCACTTGGATCAGTGTTTTCGTTGCCTTGTTCGGCCTCTATTTACTTTGCATTAACGGCAAATTTACGCTGAATTTATACGACGGCATTATTTTACTGTGTGCCGTTGTTTTTGCTGTACATATCTTAGTCATTGATCGTTTCGCACCTATGGTAGACGGCGTTTCTTTATCCTGTATACAATTTTTGGTATGCGGTGTTTTAAGCTTGGTACCTATGTGGGTCTTTGATATGGGTCTTGCTTTTCAGGATTTACAACCGTGGGTTTCTGTGCTGTCTGATTTTGACGTTTGGATTCCCATTCTTTATGCGGGCATTATGTCCTGCGGCGTTGCGTACACGCTTCAGATTGTCGCCCAAAAAGGCATTAATCCTACCGTTGCTTCAATGGTTTTGAGCTTAGAATCGGTATTCTCCGTTCTTTCCGGTTGGATTTTATTGGGTGAACGGATGTCTTTCCGTAATTTACTGGGATGCGGGTTGATTTTCGCGGCTATTTTATTCGTGCAGTTGCCCATAGGAAAGCACAAGGAGGTTTAATGCAATGGAACCGGTTTGCCGAGAAATTATTTTATCTGCTACGGATTCTGCTGCGCAGGCATACGCGGTGCAAGAGAATGGCCACTTGGTAGAATACGGGCAGGACGACGGTGGGAAAATGGGTGCCGTTTACTGTTGCCGCGTAACAGAATATGTGAAAGCGTTTAAGGCGTGTTTTTGTGAAATCGGAGAAGAACGCCGAGGGTATTTAAATTCAGATGCCTATCGCGCCGGAGACTGGGTTCTTTGCCAGGTCAGCGGTGAAGCCCACGATACGAAAGGAATGCGTTTAACAGACAACGTGAAGCTTACCGGCGCCTATCTGGTGCTTTTGGAAGGGAACACGGTGGGTATTTCGGGAAAAATACAAGATGATATCAACCGAAATCGGTTAAAAAAGATCGGGGATCAACTCATCGCGTCTTGTGTGGACGCTTCTGTTGGCTTGATTTTTCGCACGGAATCCCAGTATGCTTCCGATGCGGATATTATGCAAGAATTTAAAGCCTTGCGTCAAAAAGCCATTGCCCTTCGGGATGCATTTAACATTGCCAAGAAAAACGGGAATCCGACGCGATTGTATCAACCGGACTTTGGTGCCAAAATTTTGTTTCGATATCCGCCTTCTACGATTTCGACTCTATATTGTGATCATCCGGTATATGCCAATACTATTGAAACACAATATCCGATTTTTGCCGGAAAAGTGCACTTGTGCAAAGCCCCTGCAATGGATACCGCCGGTATTACACGGAAAATGGCTACGCACTTAGGTCGCAAAGTCTGGCTGAAATGCGGCGGGTATTTGATTTTTGACCGAACAGAAGCGATGACGGTGATTGACGTAAACTCCGGCAAGACCTCGGGAATTCATTCTTCTCGGGAATTGGCTAAGACGGTTAATTTTCAGGCGGCAGAGGAAATTTTGCGCAGTATTCGTCTTCGCAGCATTGGCGGCATGATTTTGTGTGATATGATCGATATGACGGCGGAGGAAGACCGGGAGGAACTGCTTGAATTTATGCGTAAAATGGCGGAAAATGACCCGGATGTCACGCAAATTCACGATATTACAAAACTAGGTATTGTGGAAATTACCCGAAAACGTACAAAAAATACGGAATATCTTGACAAAAGAGGGTAGAAGTACTAATATAAATCACGGTAGTTTAATAAATTTTTATGTGGAGGCTTATTTATGTCATTATCTACAATTGTTTCCATTTCTCATAAGTATGGTTCCAACCCGGATTTCGTACTGGCCGGTGGCGGAAACACCTCTTATAAGGATTCTAAGTATTTGTATATCAAAGGCTCCGGTACCACCTTGGCCACGATTACAGAAGACGGTTTCGTAAAGATGAACAGAGCGAAACTGGCAAAGATGTTTGAGAAGCGTTATCCCAAAGATACCGTAAAGCGTGAAGCAATGGTATTAGAGGATATGATGGATGCCCGTGAGAAATCTGAACTTTCCAAGCGTCCAAGTGTAGAGACGTTGTTGCACAATTTGATCAATTACACCTACATTGTACATACGCATCCAGCTGAATTAAACGGCCTGACTTGCGGTCAAAGCGGTCAGCGTGCTGCAAAGCGTTTGTTCGGTAACGATTTCATTTGGATCGGTCTTGTGGAGCCCGGCTACGTACTTGCTGCAGAGCTGAAGAAGAAGATGGATCGCTACAAAGCGCAGTATGGCAAAGATGCCGATTTGATTTTACTTCAAAATCACGGTGTATTTATTGCCGGCAATACGAAGAAAGAAATTGAAGAGAAGACCAAATTCGTATTCAATCAAATTCGCAGCAAATTAAAGAAGAAGCCGGATTTATCTCCCGTTGAATTTGATAAAGAGCGTGCAGCCTTCATTGCACCTGCCCTTCGAATGATGATGATGGACGGCGAGAATGCGCCGATTCTTACGTTCCGTACCAATAAGCAGGTTCTGAAGTTCGTAGAGAGTGAAGAAGCATTCTATCCTGTATCCTCCGCTTATTCTCCGGACCATATCGTATACTGTAAGCCCTATCCTTTGTTTGTTGCCCATGCAGACGATATGGACGCACAGTATGATCTTCTTAAGAAGGGTTTGGAAGATTACAAAGCAAAATATGGATTTATGCCCCGTGTGATTGCCGTTCAAAAGTTAGGTTTCTTCGCTTACGGCACGTCTAAGAAGAACGCAGATATTTGTGCGGACGTATTTATGGATGCTTGCAAGATCGGCGCTTATTCTCAAAACTTTGGTGGTCCTTTGTTTATGACGCAAGCGATGATCGATTTTATATGCAACTGGGAAGTAGAGTCTTACCGTTCTAAAGTTTCCTTGGCAGGCGCAGGTGCTCTTCGTTTGCAGGATAAGATTTCTATCGTAACCGGCAGTGCACAAGGATTTGGCCAAGGCATTGCAGAACACATGTTGGGACAAGGTGCAAACGTTGTCATTGCCGACCTCAACTATGATCTTGCAAAGGCAAACAGCGATGCCATGAACGAGAAATTCGGTCGCGGTCGCACCATCGCCTGCAAAGCAGACGTAGGTGACGAAGCGTACGTTACCGATATGGTTTATGACTGTGTACTGGCATACGGCGGATTGGATATCTTCGTAAACAACGCAGGTATTGCCATTGCCGGCAGCTTAGAGGAAATGACCCAGGCTCGTTTTGAATTGGTTACAAAGATTAACTACACCGCTTACTATTTGGGCGCTAAATTGGCTTCCAGAATTATGAAGATTCAAAACCGTTTTGCACCGGACTACTTTATGGATATTATCCAAATCAACTCCAAATCCGGTCTTTCCGGCAGCAATAAGAACTTTGCTTATGCCGGCAGTAAATTCGGTGGCATCGGTCTCACACAAAGTTTTGCATTAGAGTTGGCGCCGTTCAACATTAAAGTGAATGCAGTTTGTCCCGGTAACTTCCTGAACGGTCCTTTGTGGATGGATCCGGTGAAAGGTCTGTTTGTGCAATACTTTAAAGCCGGTAAAGTTCCGGGAGCGAAGAGCGTAGATGACGTACGGAAGTTCTATGAGTCCAAAGTGCCCATGAACAGAGGTTGTGAGACCATCGACGTTGCACGTGCAGTATTCTACATTGTAGAGCAGAAGTATGAAACCGGACAGGCAATCCCTGTAACCGGCGGACAGGAAATGTTGAAATAATTGCGGATCATATCTTGTTTCGTAGGATGAAATAGTTTTTGCAAACGGTAGGATGTAGTTTCATAGTTTCTATAAAATTGCATTTTACCGTCTGCGTCTTTTTTACAAAAGTGAATTCCGTTTGGAGAAAGGTTAGGATTTATGGCAAAAAGAGAATACGATAATGAAAGTATTACCTCGCTGAAAGGACCGGATCGGGTGCGTCTTCGCCCTGCTGCGATCCTTGGTTCTGATGGATTGGAAGGCTGTCAGCATACGTTTATTGAAATCTTGGCAAACTCCATTGACGAGGCCCGTGAAGGGTACGGTAAAGTGATTGAAGTCACACGTTTTAAGGATCAATCCATTCAAATCCGCGACTACGGCCGTGGCTGTCCTTTGGACTACAACGAGAAAGAAGGACGTTACAACTGGGAATTGGTTTACTGCGAACTGTACGCCGGCGGTAAATACAACAACAATGAAGGGGAGAACTACGAGTTCAGTTTGGGATTAAACGGTCTGGGCAGTTGTGCTACCCAGTATAGTTCCGAGTATATGGACGTAACCGTATATAAGGACGGTTTTAAGTATGATTTACACTTTGAGAAAGGTTTTAACGTAGGCGGACTGAAGAAAGAGCCTTGCCAGTACAAGCATACGGGAACCATTCAAAAATGGAAGCCGGATTTGGCTGTTTTTACAGACGTGGATATTCCGCTGGAGTTTTTTACCTCCACGTTAAAGAAACAAGCCGTTGTCAATGCCGGCCTGACCTTCAAACTGTATGATGAAGCCTCCAACGAGCGCTTTGAATATATGTACAAAGAAGGTATTGTGGACTATATGCGGGAAGTTTCCGCAGGGAAAGAATTTACCGGCATTCAGTTCCATGAAACAGAAACGAAAGGGCGAGATCGCGCAGATCTTCCTGAATATAAACTCAAGATGCAGGTGGCCTTCTGTTTTAATAATTACGTGAATTTAATGGAGTACTATCATAACTCCAGTTGGCTTTCCAACGGCGGTTCTCCGGACAAAGCGGTGCGTAATGCATTTGTGAATGAAATTGATAAATATATTAAAGCCCAGGGCAAATACAATAAAGACGAGAGCAAGATTACGTTTAACGACGTACAGGATTCTTTGATTGTGGTGACCAACTCTTTCTCCACTATGACCAGCTATGAGAATCAAACCAAGAAAGCCATTACCAATAAGTTCATTCAAGAGGCGATGACGGATTTTATTCGCCAGCGTTTGGAAGTATATTTCATTGAGAACCGTTTGGAAGCGGACAAGCTCATTGAGCAAGTGCTGATTAACAAGAGAAGCCGTGAGTCTGCGGAGAAGAGCCGTACGGCCATGAAGAAGAAACTGTCCGGCAATACGGATATGGGAAACCGTGTGAAGAAATTTGTGGATTGCCGTACCAAAGACGTTGCTCGCAGAGAGCTGTATATCGTAGAGGGTGACTCTGCTTTAGGTTCTGTTAAGCAAGGCAGAGACAGTGAGTTCCAGGCGGTTATGCCGGTTCGGGGTAAGATTTTGAACTGCTTGAAGGCGGATTACAAGAAAATTTTTGAAAGCGAAATTATCACGGACTTGGTGAAAGTACTGGGGTGCGGTGTGGAAATTCAAAACAAACATACGAAAGATATGTCTTTGTTTGATTTGAAAGCCCTTCGTTGGAACAAGATTGTGATCTGTACCGATGCCGACGTGGACGGATTCCAAATTCGAACACTTATTTTGGCAATGTTGTACCGCCTGACGCCTACGCTAATTGAAGAAGGCAAAGTATTTATTGCGGAATCTCCCTTATTTGAAATTATTCATAAGGGGAAGTCTTATTTTGCGTTCGACGAGAAAGAAAAGGCTCAGATATTAGCGCAGTTAGACGGCAAAGTGACCATTCAGCGGTCCAAAGGTCTTGGTGAAAACG
This sequence comes from Clostridia bacterium, assembly GCA_017935905.1. Classification (GTDB taxonomy): domain Bacteria; phylum Bacillota; class Clostridia; order UBA1212; family UBA1255; genus RGIG9099. The sequence goes on from JAGBGO010000010.1 coordinate 26,208, forward strand.
AACCGGATATGATGTGGGAAACGACGATGAATCCAAAGACCCGGCGCTTGATCAAGATTATGACGGAAGAAGCGGAGAAAATGGCTACGTACTTTGAAACGCTGTTGGGCGACGATCTGGAAGCAAGAAAGCGACAAATCCGTGAGAAAGGTCATCTGTATTTGAATGACCTGGATTTGGATTAAGGAAAGGGAGGACGTTTACAATGGACAATCAAGAAAATCAAATCCTTTTCCGGGAAGAAAAGATTACAAAGACGCTGGAAGATAACTACATGCCCTATGCCATGAGCGTTATCGTCTCCCGTGCTATTCCGGAGATTGACGGATTCAAACCGTCCCACCGGAAATTGCTGTACACTATGTACAAGAAGGGACTTTTGAAAGGTGGTCTTACCAAATCCGCCAACGTTGTGGGTGAAACTATGAAATTAAACCCCCACGGTGACCAGGCAATTTACGAGACGATGGTTCGTATGACCCGGGGTAACGGTGCACTGCTTCATCCGTACGTGGAATCTAAGGGTAACTTCGGTAAATCCTATTCCCGCGATATGCAATGTGCGGCTGCACGTTACACGGAAGTAAAGCTTGCGAAGATTTGTGAAGAATTATTCTCAGATATTGACCGGGATGCGGTTGAATTTGTGGATAACTACGATGGAACCATGAAAGAACCCACTTTGTTCCCGGTTACGTTCCCCACCATCTTGGTGAACTCCAACCAAGGTGTAGCCGTAGGTATGGCAACCAATATTTGCAGCTTCAATTTGCGGGAAGTTTGCGATGCTACGTGTGCGTATATCGATCACAAAGATGCGGATTTGACCCAATATATTAAAGCGCCGGATTTTTCCACCGGTGGCACGGTCATTTACAACTCCGAGGTTATGCGCTCCATTATTGAAGAGGGCCGCGGCAGTGTAAAGGTTCGCGGAAAATACCGTTACGACAAGAAGAACAACTGTATTGAAATCTACGAAATTCCGTATACGACTACAAGTGAAGCCATTATTGATGAAATCATTAAACTGGTTAAAGAAAATAAGATTAAAGACGTCTTGGATATTCGTGATGAAACTGACCGTCAAGGTTTGAAGATTGCAATGGACGTTCGCAAGAATATTGATCCGGAAGGGTTGATGAATAAACTCTACAAGATGACGTCTTTGCAAGATAATTTTGCATGTAACTTTAACGTTTTAATCGACGGCCGTCCCCAGGTGCTTGGTGTTCGCGGCTTGATTCGGGAGTGGCTTCGTTTCCGTATTGAATGTATTAAGCGGGAGTTGGCTTTTGATATTAAGAATAAAAGCGATCGATTACACCTTTTGAAAGGTTTAGAGAAGATCTTACTGGATATCGATAAAGCCATTAAGATTATTCGTGAAACAGACAAAGAAGATTTGGTTATTCCCAACTTGATGTGGGGCTTCGGCATTGATGAAATTCAGGCGAATTTTGTTGCAGAAATCAAATTGAGAAACTTAAATAAAGAGTACATTCTCAATAAAACTGCGGATATTCAGCGTTTGATAGAAGAAATTGCTGATCTGAAGGATATGCTTCAAAAAGAAAATCGAATTCGCACCCTTATTCGCAAACAACTTCGGGAAGTGGAGAAGAAGTACGGTCAAGACCGTTTGACGGATTTGATGCAGGAAGATGAAGTGGTTGTAATCACCAAAGATGAACTCATTGATGATTACAATTTGCGTGTGTTTATGACGCAAGAAGGCTATTTTAAGAAAATTCCGCTTACTGCACTTCGTTCTTCTCCGGAGCAGAAGGTGAAAGACGGGGATGCAATTGTACAAGAAATCGAGTGGCACAACAAGTCGGATATTATTTTCTTCTCCGACCGTCAAACCGTTTACAAGATGAAACTCTATGAGATGAATGACAGTAAAGCGGGAAGTTTGGGTGATTTCTTGCCTAACTTGTTAGAAATGGGTGAGGATGAACATATTATCTTTATGACCGTCACCGATAATTACAATGGTGAATTGCTTTTGGCATTTGAGAATGGTAAGGTTGCCCGTGTGCCTTTCGAGGCGTATGCTACGAAGACCAATCGAAAGAAATTGGTGAATGCTTATTCTGCCGTATCGCCTATTGTGGATATTTTACACTTGCCCGTTGCGGCAGACGTAAGTATCCGCAGCTCCAACGATCGGATTATTACCGTAAATTCCGACGTAATTCCTTTGAAGACCACCAAGAGTACGCAAGGCGTACAGGTTCTTAAATTAAAGAAGGGCTGCACGCTCAAATATATGAAGCGGGCAGAGGGTAGTGGCCTGGCAGATCCGGATGCATACCGTACGAAAGTGATTCCGGCACCTGGAAACTTCTTAAAGAAAGCGGACCAAAATACGGTTCAATTAAGTTTGTTAGATGAATAATAAATACATAGATGGAGGCAAATTACTATGACTAAGAAAGATGAATTCATTGTACAATTAAACGATGCAGACAAACAAGTGCGTTTGGATGCACTTCGAGGCTTGATGGCTATGATTCAAGCGGGAGAAATCGAGGCGCCAGCCCAGGGAAATGACGTAAACAATCATATTCATACCACGTATTCCTTCTCTCCGTATTCACCTACAAAAGCCGTATGGATGGCTTACAATGCAGGTCTTAAGACGGCCGGTATCATGGACCACGATTCTCTGTCCGGCGCAAGAGAATTTATTGAAGCTGCTGAAATCGTAGGTATGCTTTCCACAATCGGTGTTGAGTGCCGTGCATCTATGAAGAACACGCCTTTAGGAGACAGAAGAATCAACAATCCGGACCAAAAGGGTATTGCTTATATGGCACTTCACGGTGTACCTCACCAGAATATTGATGTAGTAGTTGAATTCTTTAAACCATACGTAAAGGCAAGAAATGAACGAAATCGTAAAATGATCGCCAATATCAATAAATTAATTGCATCTGTTGGTATCGAATTGGATTTTGACAAAGACGTAGTGCCTCTTTCCATGGCCCATGATGGCGGTTCTATTACAGAGCGTCATTTGTTGTTTGCCCTTTCCAAGAAAATCACGGCACGTTTAGGTAAAGGGGAAGCTGTCCTTAAATTCTTGGAAGAAGATTTGAAGATTGCCGTTAGCAGCAAGATTCGTACGCTTCTTGCAGATCCCAATAACGACGTTTACGAATACGACCTTTTGGGCGCACTCAAGAGCAACATGGTAGAAAAGTTCTACGTAGATGCGGACGAAGAGTGTCCGGACGTAAGAGACGTAATCGCTCTGGCAGAGCGTACCGGTGCAATTTCTGCGTACGCATACTTGGGCGACGTAGGTGATTCCGTAACCGGTGATAAGAAGACACAAAAATTTGAAGATGACTATATTGATCTTTTGTTTGATACGCTGAAAGAATTGAATTATAACGCAGTTACGTATATGCCTTCCAGAAACACCATGGAGCAACTTCGCCGCGTAAGAGGTCTTTGCGATCAGTACGGCTTCTTCCAGATTAGCGGTGAAGACATTAACTCTCCCCGTCAGAAGTTTATCTGTGAAGCACAGCGCAACCCTGAGTTTAAGAATTTGTATGATGCAACCATGGCGTTGATCGCCCATGAGAAAGCTGCAACAGAAGATATTACAAAGGCTATGTTCTATAAAGGATGATTGAATGATGAAAAAATATGACGTAGTGATTATTGGTGGCGGAACAGCAGGTATTTTTACCGCTTACGAACTGAACCATCTGAAACCGGAATTGAAGATTGCAATCGTAGAGCAGGGAAACCCTCTTGCTAAGCGTGTTTGTCCGATTGTGGCAGGGAAAGTCGATCACTGCATCAACTGTAAACATTGTTCCATTATGAATGGCTTTGGAGGTGCCGGTGCCTTTTCCGACGGTAAATTTAATTTTACCACGGAATTCGGCGGCTGGCTTCAAGATTACATTCCGTCCCATGAAGTCATGGATTTGATTGAGTATGTAGACGGTGTGAATGTGCGTTTTGGCGCTACCTTGGAACGTTTTTCCACGTTTTCGCCGGAAGCCATGGAACTGGAGAAAGAAGCCCTAAGGCACGATCTTCACTTGCTGAAGGCTCAAGTAAAGCATCTGGGTACAGAGCGGAATTTGGATATATTGGGTCATATTTATGACTTTTTAGCCCAACGCATTGATATTCTTTGCGATACTACGGTGAGCGACATCGCCTGTTTAGAGAATGGCACGTATGAATTGTCCATAGACGGAGGAGAAAGTCTTCTCTGTAAGGCGCTTGTTTGTGCGCCGGGACGCTCCGGTGCCGAATGGTTCTCTGCCCAGTGCAAGAAACTGGGGATTCCCATGATCAACAACCAAGTGGATCTTGGTGTACGGGTGGAACTTCCTGCGCAAGTATTTGAGAAAATCACTGACGTGGTTTATGAAGCGAAATTGGTGTACAGAACGAAGCAGTACGGAGATCACGTGCGTACGTTCTGTATGAATCCTTACGGCCACGTGGTTATGGAGAACGTGGAAGGATGCATCACAGTAAACGGACACAGCTACTCGGATCCGGCACTTCGCAGCGACAATACCAACTTTGCACTTCTTGTCAGCAACCGTTTTACAGAGCCTTTCAATGAACCGTACCAATACGGCAAACGAATTGCTTCGCTTTCGAATATGCTTGGTGGCGGCGTTTTGGTGCAGCGTTTCGGGGATCTTGTCAAAGGCGTACGTACCAATGAACACAGATTGGGAAAAAGTTTTACAAAGCCAACTTTGCATGCGACACCGGGTGATTTGAGCCTTGTCCTGCCAAAACGTCAGTTGGATAATATTATTGAGATGATATATGCTTTGGACAAGCTTGCACCGGGTACCGCAAACTATGATACGCTTCTTTACGGCGTTGAAGTTAAATTCTACAGTGCTCGTATTTCTTTATCTTCCGAGTTGGAGACGGTAAAAAGGAATATGTTTGCCTGCGGAGACGGCGCCGGTGTTACAAGAGGTCTTTCTCAAGCGGCTGCAAGTGGCGTTCATGTAGCAAGAACGGTGGCAAAACGCTTTTGAAAAGTATGGAAAAATTGTGTTGATTTTTCTTCGTTTTGTTTATATAATAATTACATTAGTGAAATGAGTTCTTCACAAGATACAAAAGATAACGGTTTTCAAATCAAACAAGACTTATATTTCTAAATGTTACAGTAAAGGAATTGAAAGAGATGCAACTGTTGAAGGATCGTATCGTGAAGGATGGTATTGTGAAAGAAGGAAATGTCTTACGTGTAGACAGTTTCTTAAATCATTGTATGGATATTGAGCTTTTCCAGGAGATTGGCAAAGAGTTTCGTCGGATTTACGAAGGAGAAGAAATTACAAAGATATTGACCATTGAAGCCTCCGGTATCGGTATCGCTTGTATTGTTGCTCAATATTTTCACGTACCTGTTGTTTTTGCAAAAAAGAACCGCAGTTCAAATTTACCGGATCACGTATACACGAGTCAGGTTCAGTCTTTTACCCACGGAACCACCTCGTGTATCGTTGTTTCTAAAGATTTTTTAAAGCCGGATGATCGTGTCTTGATCATTGATGATTTTTTAGCCAACGGTTGTGCTTTAGAAGGTCTTGCAGAGATTATTCAAGAATCCGGTGCAACTTTGGTAGGTGCAGGTATTGTCATTGAGAAAGCCTATCAACGGGGCGGACAAGCACTGCGTGCAAAAGGTATTCGCGTTGAATCTTTGGCCCGCATCCAGGAAATGAGCCCGGAGAAGGGCGTTGTATTTGCTTGAAAAGAGAACGTGGAGAGTCTCTTTTTGATAAACAATATTTATAGGAGGAAGAAACATGAAGAAAGTATTATCCGTACTTCTTGTAGTGATGTTGGCTGCTTCTTTGTTCGCTTGCGGACCGGTTGAGAAGGAAGACATTACTGCAAACCCCATCACAAAAGATGATATTAAGGTGGGTGTTATTCACATTGGCGATCCTGCAGATGGCGCCGGCTATTCTTATGCACACGATCAAGGTATCGTTGGTATGCAGAAGAACCTTAGCCTTAAGGACAGCCAAATCGTTCGTAAGAACAACGTAAATGACTCCGATGCAGCAGCAACCAAAACTGCAATTGAAGAGTGTATTGAAGATGGCTGCAACATTATCTTTGGTACCAGCTGGGGCTACATGGAGACCATGCAAGAGTTGGCAAAGGAATACCCCAACGTAATTTTCTCTCACGGAACCGGTTACATGAGCGACGGTAACAACTTTAACAACTATTTTGGTCGTATTTACCAAGCAAGATACTTAGCAGGTATCGCTGCAGGTCTTAAGACAAAGTCTAACAAGATTGGTTACGTTGCAGCTTGGGGTTCTGACAATGCAGAAGTTACCGGTGGCTTAGATGCCTTCGCAAAAGGTATTGCTGCTGTAAATCCGGACGCTGAAGTATACGTAAAGACCACCGACTCTTGGTTTGATCTGGCTAAAGAAGGCGACGTTGCACAGGCTTTGATTGACCTTGGTTGTGACGTGATCGGTCAGCACTGTGACACCACGGCTCCTCAGCTCAAGGCAAATGCTGCGAACGTTTGGGGTTGCGGATACAACACCGATATGACTACGGCTGCTCCTAACGCACACTTGACCGCTCCAATTTGGAATTGGGACGTTTACTATACCTCTGCTGTTCAGGCTGCGATCGATGGCAAATGGGTAGAGTTTGGTAACTACTTCGGCGGTCTTAAAGAAGGTTTCGTAGACATCAGCCCGCTTACTGCAAACTGTGCAGAAGGTACTGCTGATATTATTGCAGCCGTTCGTGCATTGATCGTAAGTGGCGAATTCGAAGTATTTGACGGCAAGCAGATTCAGGTTGCTGAAGACGGCACTGTTTCTGTTGTTGATGAAGCTTTGAAGGATAACAAGGGCAATGAGATCGTTGCTGCAGGCGGCGACTGCCTTTCTGATTCCACCATCACCGGTGCAATCAACTGGTACTACGAGAACGTTGTAGAGAAATAATTCAGATTAATTTTGAACGGAGTTTTGGCGATGCAAAAAGAAGCAATCCGACTTACAGGAATAACCAAAACTTTTGGAAGTGTTGTGGCCAACCGGAACGTTCACTTGGAAGTTCGTCGGGGAGAAATCCTTGCACTTTTAGGTGAAAACGGTTCCGGTAAGACCACCTTGATGAATATGCTGTCGGGAATTTACCGTCCCGACAGCGGTTCTATTGAAATAAACGGAGTCCCTGTTGTTATTCAGTCTCCGGAAGATTCCAAAAGATTGGGCATTGGTATGATCCATCAGCATTTTAAGCTTGTGGAAGTTATGTCAGCTGCAGATAATATCCTTTTGGGATCAAATCAAGAAAAGAAAATTCTATCTGCTTCTCGGTTTGAGAAGGTAAAGGCCTTCTGTGAAGAAATCGGCATGGAAGTGGACCCGAAGAAGAAAATTTATGATATGGCTGTTTCTGAAAAACAGACGGTAGAAATTATTAAAGTACTTTATCAAGGTGCAGATATCTTGATTTTGGACGAGCCTACCGCTGTATTGACTCCCCAAGAAACGGAGCGTCTTTTTGATATTTTACGAAAGATGCGGGAGAAGGGTGCAGCCATTATTATCATTACCCATAAATTAAACGAGGTTATGGCGGTCAGCGATCGCGTAACCATTTTACGCAAGGGCGAGAGTGTTGCCACAGTTGAAACGGCCAAAACAACCATTAAGGAATTGACGGAATTGATGGTGGGTCACGCTGTTTCCCTTTCTATTGACCGACCGGATAACGATCATACGGGAACCCTCTTAAACGTACATCATTTAAGCGTCTGCGATGAACACGGCGTGGAGCGTTTGAAAGACGTTTCTTTCGACTTAAACAGCGGGGAAATATTGGGCGTTGCCGGTGTTGCGGGAAGCGGTCAGAAAGAGCTTTGCGAGGCGATTGCAGGTCTTTTGCCCATTCATAAGGGTGCAATCCTCTTTAAGAAAGAAAATATCGAAGGCAAGTCGCCCCGTGAAATCATTAAAATTGGTATCGGTATGAGTTTCATTCCGGAAGATCGATTGGGTATGGGACTTGCGGCATCTTTAAGCATTACCGACAATATGATTCTAAAGAACTATCACAGGAGCAAAGGTCCTTTGGTAAACCGAAAGAAGGCTGCAAAACAAGCACAATCCGTGGTGGAACGCTATCAGGTTTCTACCCCCAGCATTCATACGGCGGTGCGGAAACTGTCCGGCGGTAACGTGCAAAAAGTCTTGTTAGGACGTGAGATTGACGCGGCCCCCAGTGTTTTGATTACCGCGTATGCTGTTCGCGGACTGGATATTCATTCTTCTTATATGATTTACGATGAAATCAATAAGCAAAAACAAAACGGCGTAGGCGTGCTGTTCGTAGGTGAAGATTTGGACGTTATGCTGGAATTGTGTGACCGTGTACTGGTTTTGTGCCACGGTGAGATTACCGGTATCGTAGACGCAAAGACGACCACCAAGGAAACGTTAGGCTTGTTAATGACCGGTGCAGAAGGGGAGGCGAAAGCATGAAGAAAAGAGAATCAATCATTCATATTTCGAAGCGCCCTCCGCTTTCGAATTGGAAAATGGCGACGTATTACGGACTTGCCATTCTTTGTGCGGTGCTGATTAGTTCCTTGTTTGTTATTTTAACCGGAACGGATATTGTAAAATTCTATCAATTTGTTATTGACGGTTCTTTCAAGTCTGATTTGTCTATGCGTGGACTTGTAAGAAATATTTTACCCTTGCTCATTACCTCACTGGGCGTAGCAGTTGCCTTTAAGATGAAGTTTTGGAACATTGGCGCGGAAGGTCAGTTGATTATGGGTGCGGTAGGTGCTACGTTCGTCGCTTTCACGTTCCCTAATTTACCCCACGGTCTGTTGATTCTTTTAATGGCCCTTGCCGGTATTCTTGCAGGCGGTATCTGGGGATTGTTGGTAGCCTTTTTCAACTGTAAATTCGGCACCAATGAGACGCTTCTTACGTTGATGCTGAATTACGTGGCCCTCTATATTGTACAATGGCTTCGTGACGGTCCGTGGCGTGATCCGGCCGCTAAGGGATTCCAAAAAATTCCTTCTTTGCCGAAGAATGCCTGGCTGGACCAAGTGGGCGGTATTGATATTACGTGGATCATTGCCTTAGGGCTGGTTGTTCTTTTGTTTGTTTATTTCAAATATACCAAGCAAGGTTACGAAATCAGTGTCGTGGGTGACAGTAAAGGCACTGCGCACTATGCAGGTATGAACGTAAACGGCATTGTTATGCGAACTGTCTTTATCAGTGCGGCAATCTGTGGACTTGCCGGTATGCTTCACGTAAGCGGTGACGCTACTACCCACCAGTTAACCATGGGTGTTGCAAATGGTGTAGGTTTTACGGCTATTATTGTAGCGTGGCTTGCAAAATTGAATCCGTTTGGCGTTTTGGTGGTTTCCTTCTTCTTCGGACTTTTGGAGAAGAGCTCCGGTGCCATTGAGTCCGGTTTGCATCTGTCCAAGGCTTTTACAGACGTTTATCAAGGCATTATCTTGTTTGTAATTTTGGGCTTTGACTTCTTTATTCGCTACCGCGTTTCTTTGCGATTGGGTAGCAAGAAGAAAAACAAAGAATTGAAAGGGGAGGCTGAACAATGAATACGATTATTAACTTTTTCTTTGCAGCTGTTCGTAGCGGTACGCCTCTTCTGTTCGGTACAACCGGTGAGATCCTAACCCAAAAGAGCGGAAGCTTAAATCTGGGTGTGGAAGGTTTAATGTACATGGGTGCGTTTGCCGGCTTCTTCGTCGCTTACAAAACCGGAAATTTACTACTTGCATTGCTGGGCGCTTTCTTGTTTGGCGTGCTGGGCGCTTTGGTATATGCTTTTTTGACCGTTACGCTGCAAGCGAATCAAAACGTTACCGGTCTTGCACTGACGATTTTTGGAACAGGTGTAGCCCAGATGTTGGGCTTTTGGATGATCCAGTCCAATGACGGATTGAAACCCATTGTTAATGATTCCATGATGCGTCAGATCAGCGACAGCGGTATTCCGTACTTGCGGGATATTCCGGTGATTGGTAAGATGTTCTTTTCCTACAACGTACTGGTCTATCTTGCGCTTATTATTGCTGTTTTGGTGTGGTTCTATTTGAATAAGACACGGGCAGGATTAAACGTTTGTGCTGTGGGTGAAAATCCGGCTGCAGCCGATGCTTCCGGTCTTGCGATTAACCGTATTAAATACGTCAACATTATGATTGGCGGCGGTATTTGCGGACTTGGCGGTGCCTATATTTCCCTGATTAACGGTATCGGAAACTGGGATAATAACTGTGTAAGCGGTCAAGGCTGGATTTCTGTAGCACTGGTTATCTTCGCCGCATGGAATCCTGCAAAAGCGATTTTGGGATCTTTGCTGTTTGGCGCATTTACCGCACTTCAAATTCGTGCGGCGGATTTTGCTGCTGAATTTTCATTCCTTAGTTTTATGACAAAGATTCCCTCCGCTGTTTATCAAATGCTGCCGTTCGTAATTACTGCGGTAATTTTGATTATTTCTTCCATTCGTCAGAAGAAAGAAGGAAATCAACCGGCTGCATGCGGTATTAACTATTACAGAGAAGAAAGATAGGATGCTTTATGCGTAAATGGATTTGTTCATTATGTTTGGTGATTGTATTGGTAACGTTTTTGGCGGGATGTAGCGGAAGTGACGTACCTACGCTGATTTTTCCCAGCGCCACGGTACCGACACCTGCGGGGACTGCCCTAAAACCCACCGCAGCCCCTACACCGTCTGCTACTTTTTCTTCGGCGCCGACTGCTACCGCTAAACCGACTTTGGCACCAGGTAAAGCGTGGCCGTATGCGGTTCCGATTTACGACGTGGTTCGATCGGATAATAAAATTTGTCTTACGATTAACTGTGCTTGGGGCGCAGACGATATCAACCAAATTTTGGATATTTTAGACACTTATGAAGTGAAGACAACATTCTTTATGTTGGGAAAATGGGCGGAAACCAATCCGGAAGCGGCCAAGGAGATTCATAACCGAGGTCACGAAATTGGTAATCACTCCTACAATCACGTGCTCCCGCCTACGAACGAGGATACAATCAAGGGTATGGAAGCGATTGAACGCATCGTGGGTGTTCGTCCTACTTTTTACCGTGCGCCTTCCGGGGAATATACCAAAGAAGCAATGGACTGTGCATATTCTTTGGGTATGATACCCATACAGTGGTCTGCAGATACAGTGGATTGGAAGTTTACTGCGGAAGAAAGCTTGGAGCGGCTTCGTAAAGATACGGCTTCCGGCGGAATTATGCTCTTCCACAATGATACAAAGACCATTCTTACGCTACTGCCTCAAGTATTACAGGAGTTTCAAGATCAAGGTTTCACTTTTGTCAAGTTATCTGAATTACTGTATCCGGAACCGTACACCGTAAACCAGTGGGGTCATCAAAAGAAATCCTCTTAATGCATACTATAAGAATACGGAAGCAATTCCGTATTCTTATTTTATTGGAGGAATGTGTAATGCTGCACGGCGTGTGTTATCTCTACGGTAATCAAGAGATGCCTGCGCTTCACGGGACCGTCACATTCCGTGAAGTTCGGCCGAACTACGTTTGCTATGAAATTGATATACAAGGGATTTCGGATCGCTGGTTATACGGTCTTCAGGTTGGGAAAACACTTTTTCCGCCCATTGCCGCAGATGAGTCTGGAAAAATTAACGTAATTTTTTGTCGGAATTATAAAAATGTGACGTCTTTTTCCGGTTTGAAGGTAACTTTATTTCGATTCGATCACCGAAAGCCGGACCGCTATACGAAGCATAAAACGATTGCCCTGGGAACTGCCCGGGAACTGATTTACGGCGGGGAATATTATGTGAAAAATAAATAATTTTTTATTTGACAGCGGTATTTGGTTTTGCTATAATATCGCTGTTGTTCATCGCTGATGTGGCGAAATCGGCAGACGCAAAGGACTTAAAATCCTTCGGGGGCAACTCCGTACCGGTTCAAGTCCGGTCATCAGCACCAATAAATAAAGCACTTCTTCGGAAGTGCTTTGTTTTTATTCAATCCGAAGGATTGGCATGTAATCTCGCGATAGCGAGTATGTAATCCGTTTGCTTTGCAAACGGTATGGCATCAAGCCGTAAGGCTTGTATGCTTATTTCTTCGGATTGATTACATACCACCTACGGTGGGTTACATGCAACACTTCGTGTTGGTTACATACAATGCTACGCATTGATTTACTACCGCTTTTATGATATAATACACACATAGGCGGTGATGTTATGAACAAAAAACATATTGCTATTAACACACATTTAATTCTTTGCGTTGTTCTTTTTATTGTATTTCTCGGACTTTCTATAAGTTGTGCAATAGAAAGTGACATTGGCTTGAGTATTATGTTTGCATTGTTTATTTTGTTACCCTTATTCGTCTTTGGAATATCACCACTGTATTTTGTTTTTTCTGATGAATGTATCGAAATTATTTATAACTTTGGACAAAAAGAAATAATTAAGTGGAGCGATATAAGAAATATCTCGCTAATGGGTAGTTTGATTGGAGCAGGGGGAGGTTTGCCACACTATAATATTGCGTATCCCCAAAAAGAAAAAAGGCTGTTTTTTGTGGTTGGAGAGATTCAAAAAACAAGAAAGACTAAAAAGCTTATTGAAAAGTATTATAAGAAGAAAATTGTATAGAAAATCAGGTTTTTAGACCGGTTCCATTTTGAGTGTCGGTCCCAGAAAAAAGTCCTGTTCGAAAGAACAGGACTTTTTTCAACTAAATCCACCCTAACGAGTGGGTGAAATATTGCTTCGCAATGTGAAATTCTCGCTTCGCTCGAGTGAAATCGCTGCGGCGGTGGGTGGATTTAATTTCACATTTTGCGTTAGCAAAATATTTCACCAAAGGCGAAAGCCTTTGATTTCACCGTGAGCAAAGCGAACGCTTTCACTAAAATCTTGCCCCTCCGCCGCTTTTATGCTATAATACCCCCAAGGCGGTGATTCAAATGAAAAATAATCAAGATAATAAGTATCCTGTAAGTCTGTTTGTAATTGGAGTTTTAATGAATCTAACAAAAAACTTCTTTTTGTTTCTACCGAGTATTATTCTACTTATTGTAGGCGTATGGGTAAAATGGTGCCTTTTTGTTGGCGTTGCTTTATTATTGTTAGATATGATCATTTCGTTAATTGAACAGATTATAATTCGTAATGCTACAATTAATAGTGATAATCCGAATTTCAAAGAATGGCAGGATGCTATCTTGTCATCTGATTGGAAGAATAACATTATGGATTTAACTGAATCTAAGATTGATGACACAAATGATAAAGAATCTAACTAATATAACGTAGCAAATTGGATCTATGCGACAAGAACCGGTGTATATATTTCCGGCTTCGAACCAATTTAATGCGGGTAATTGAATCTTGATCATACCGTTCATCCTTTCCTTTGATACGTATAATTATATCAATTGTATTGTACCAATAACGTCCCATAATAGGCTTTCCGTTGCGTTTTTATTGCACGTATGGTATAATTAACAAACAAATATCAACGAATAAGGTGATCGATATGAGCGAGAAGAAGTATATTGTCAGCTTAGACCAAGGAACCACCAGTTCCAGATGTATTATTTTTGATCACGACGGACAAATTGTAGCAACCGCCCAGCGTGAGTTTAAGCAGATTTACCCGAAACCCGGTTGGGTAGAGCACAACCCTATGGAAATCTATGCATCTCAAATCGGCGTTTTTAATGATGCGGTGATTCAAAACGGTATTGAACCGGAGGAGATTGCCGGAATCGGTATCGCCAACCAAAGAGAAACCACCATATTATGGGACAAGCATACCGGAAAGCCGATTTATAACGCCATTGTATGGCAATGCCGTCGCTCTGCAGATATTGTGGAAGAATTGAAAGCGGCGGGATTGGAACCTCATATCCGTCATACCACCGGTTTGATTCCGGATGCGTATTTCTCTGCAACGAAGATTAAATGGATCTTAGATAACGTGCCGGAGGCACGAGAAAAAGCGGAAGCAGGGGATATCTTATTTGGTACGGTAGACACATGGTTGGTTTGGAATCTGACCGGTGGCAAGGTACACGTTACGGACTATACCAATGCTTCTCGAACCATGCTTTATGACATTCGCAATCTTGATTGGGATGACAAACTCTTAACTGCGCTCAACATTCCCAAGAGCATTTTACCCAAAGTCTGTAATAGTAGCGAGATTTACGGCACTATGAAGATGAACGGTGTTGAAATCCCTATTTCGGGTATTGCCGGTGACCAGCAGGCAGCCTTGTTTGGTCAAACCTGTTTTGAGCCGGGGGAAGCGAAGAATACCTACGGTACAGGCTGCTTCTTGCTTATGAATACCGGTGAACAACCCTTTGAAAGCGAACACGGTTTAATTACCACCATTGCCAGCGGTTTAGACGGCAAAGTGACGTACGCTGTTGAAGGCAGTATTTTTGTTGGCGGTGCCGTGATTCAGTGGCTTCGGGATGAAATGAAGCTGTTAAATTCTTCCGCAGAATCCGAAGGGATTGCGCTGTCCGTTCCGGATAACGGCGGTGTGTACGTGGTGCCGGCTTTTGCAGGACTTGGTACGCCGCATTGGGATATGTACGCAAGAGGTACGATCTGTGGCCTTACCCGAGGCACGGGAAGAGCCCATATCGTGCGTGCTGCCTTGGAGTCCATTGCCTATCAGACTTGGGAAGTGGTTCGCACCATGGAGGCGGATACCGGTATGAAGCTCTCCGCGATTAAAGTAGACGGCGGCGCCTGTGCCAACGATTTTCTGATGCAGTTCCAGGCGGACGTTTTGAACGCAGCGCAGAAGCGACCGGTTTGCAGAGAAACAACCGCAATGGGTGCTGCATTCTTAGCCGGGCTTGCTGTAGGTTTTTGGAGTGATATGGAGGAACTTCGTCATATTTGGAAACAGGAACGTTTCTTCTGGTCTCAAATTAATGGGCAAACGCGGGAACGTCTGCTTGCCGGATGGCAGAAAGCGGTGGAAAGAAGCAAAGGTTGGAGCGAATAAAGGCTTGCTTTTATTTCTAAAATGGGATATAATTACAAAGATATTATTTTTATTTTAATTTGGAGGTCATACTATGGTAACAGCAGGAGATTTCAAGAACGGTATTACATTTGAAATGGACGGCGGTGTGTTTCAGATCGTAGAGTTCCAGCATGTAAAGCCCGGTAAAGGTGCTGCTTTTGTCCGTACGAAGATAAAGAACGTCATTACAGGTGCTACGGTTGAAAAGACTTTCAACCCCACTGACAAGATGCCCCTTGCACACATTGAGCGCAAGGAAATGTCTTATTTGTACAATGACGGTGATTTGTACTACTTCATGGACGTAGAAACGTACGAGCAGATTCCCGTAAACAAAGACACGGTAGCAGATGCACTTAAATTTGTAAAGGAGAATGACGTATGTAAGATTCTTTCTTTCAAAGGCAACGTATTCGGCATCGAAGCACCGATCTTCGTTGAGCTTGAAGTAACACATACAGAACCCGGATTTAAGGGTGATACAGCAACCGGTGCTACCAAACCTGCTACGGTTGAAACCGGTGCAATGGTTAAGGTTCCGTTGTTTATCAACACCGGCGACCGTATTCGTATTGATACGAGAACAGAGTCCTATATGGAAAGAGCGTAAAGGAGGCTACTTGAAATGGCATATTTATCTGAGCGTGTAAGCTATATCAAAGGTTTGATGGACGGTATGAATTTTGATACCACCACCAATGAAGGTAAATTATTTAAGGCGATTGTTGACGTATTGGACGATATGGCTTTGTCCATCGAAGATACGGAAGAGACCCAGGATCAAGTAATTGAGACTTTGAACGAAGTCAGCGAAAGCCTTGAGGATTTGGAAGACGTTGTTTATGAGGATTGCGACTGCGATTGCTGCGACGACGAGGACGAGCCTTTCTGCTGCCCGGAGTGCGGTGAAGAGCTTCCTTTGGAAGATTTAGATATCGATGAGAACACCGAGTCTATTGTATGTCCTGCTTGTAAGACTGAAATCGAGCTTGAGTGGGATGATGAGGATTGTTGCTGCGATTGTTGCGGATGCGACTGTGACGAGGAATAATTCCTGAATTTTATCCAAATTATATTAGACTGTCTCTGAAACGAGGCAGTCTTTTTTTGTTCTAATTTTACACTTTCGTGCATATCTATCACTGTAATAGAATTTCAGGTGGTGAAGGCGTATGCATAAAGAGCAATTTATTCATCAAATTGCGGACAGGTTAGGCGGGCACGTTGGGAATATTTTAACGAAAGCCATTTACACAGATCCCGGCTTGGTATCTGAAATCACGGAAATACGTCTTCGGATTGGTCGTCCCATGGCCGTGAAAAGAACAATAGAAGACTGCTTCCTGAATTATCAAGGGTGTCCCGCTGGAGCAAGACAAGCCTACTGCATCACACAAGAAGATCTCTCCGGTGCCATGAGCCGCATTTGTCAACATTCACGTTACGCATTTGAATCGGATATTAAACAGGGATATGTTACGATTCCCGGCGGTCATCGTGTGGGACTTGCCGGTAAAATGCTTCCGGACGGCACCCTTACCGACGTTTCCGGAATGTCTGTCCGAATTGCCAAAGCCATTCTCGGCGCTTCACAAAAAATACTTCCGTATGTGCTTCGAGGCAGAACAGATATATATTCCACCTTAATTATTTCACCGCCCGGATGCGGTAAAACAACCATTCTGCGGGATTTAACCCGCAACATTTCAAATGGAGTGACAAATTTACATTTTACCGGACTGAACGTAAGTGTAGTGGACGAGCGGGCAGAAATTGGAGCCTGTTTGCGTAGTATTCCAACGCACGACGTAGGCCTTCGGACAGATCTTTACGACGGATGCCCAAAAGATAAAGGTATCCTGATGATGCTTCGGGCAATGGCACCCGACGTGATTGTACTGGATGAATTAGGCGGAGAAGGGGATCTGCGTGCCGTATATACCGCCATGCATGCCGGTGTGCGCTTCATTGCCACCATGCACGGGTACGGCATTGATCCTGCCTCGCAGCGTATGGATATTAAAAGAATGATCGAAGCACAACTGTTTGAACGGTATGTAGTACTAGACAGGAGTCGCGGACCGGGAACCGTTACAGGCATTTATGATGCGGGCGGAAAAAATATTTACAAAAGCGAGGGATTGAGATGATTGTGTGGGGCATTAAAATCGCCGGCGCCGGTTTGATTTTGGCGGGCAGTTTCCTTTTTGGGACCAAATATCGGACGTACCTGCAAAGACGGTGGGCAATATTGGATTCTATCTACAAAACCTTATGCATGATACGGGAAAAAATCATTCATGAAAATGAACTGTTGGTAACCGGTATGCTGACGTGCGGAAAAGCATATCCCGTGCCGGAAGGAAACCTGTTTGAACGGTTTGCAAATTCCATGGAAGGCATGGACATTCCCGGTGAACAATGGAAAAAACATGTGAATGATTACCTGCATCAATATGGAATCTACACGGAGCCGCTTGCTTCCGGTCTGCATGCCTTTAGCGACGCTTGGCAACACGTCAGTCCGGAATCCGTAACTTCATCCATTGAATCAGCCTGCGGTATCTTAGAAACAGAAATCAAGGCGGCAGAAGTCAAACAACAAAAAGAAGGTGCGCTCGCTTTGAAAATATCGTTGGCAATCGGTATTTTGTTGATTGTGTTGCTGATATGAGGATTCATCTATGGAAATTGATTTAATTTTTAAAATTGCAGGCATTGGAATTATCGTGGCCATTATCAATCAATTGCTCGGAAAGTCCGGGCGAGATGAGCAAGCCCTTATGGTCACCCTTGCAGGCTTGGTTATCGTACTTCTGATGTTGGCGGGGAAAATCAGCGAGCTTTTCTCGGTGCTTAAACGGTTGTTCTCGCTGTGAGAAAGGAGTCGTCAAAATGGCTTCTATGATGCTGAAATGCTGTTTGTTCGCAATTTTGACCGGTGTGCTGGCTCTCTTACTTCGGGAACTTCAAAGCGGACAATGGAGCATGCTCTGTGTGCTGGCAGGCGGTATTGTGCTTGTAACGGTAGCAGTGTCTGCCTTTGGAGAGTGGCTTGGACAAATCCGGACGTTTGTTGAGAAAAGCGGACTTGCGGGAAAAGAATGGACAGCTCTGCTGAAAAGCGCTTTGGTTTGCATTTCCGTGGACGTAACGGGTGAATTTTGTAAAAATATGGGACAACCATTCTTGGCCCATGGATTGGAAATGGCGGGAAGAGTATGTTTGGGTGTGATTGCAATTCCCTATATTTTGGACGTGCTCTCTTTGTTGGAAAGTATTTTGCGGGCATAGCAGGGAAAGGAGAAGGAGATGGAAGGTCTGGAATTTCTCAATGAATATGAAGTTGTATTCGGATTGGATCCTTCCGGATCTGTTTCCTCCATTCATTGGAAAAATGTATTTCTGGAGATTCTTTCTTATGCAGGGAATGTGGCGGCAGAAACCAAAACAGTGGTTTTGCTGATTTTTGCAGTCAGTATTATGGCAGTCTTTTTGCCAAAAGGGAAGTATTCTGTTTATATTTTTATTGCGATCTGCGGCGTGCCGGTTCTTCGGGATTTTATTCAACTGGTGGAAGTGGGGCGAAATGGCATCAGCAATTTGACCAGCATGATGGTTGGCGCGATTCCTGCTTTGTTTTCCTTGCATTTTACCGGTGGTACCGGTGTTTTCCTTTTTATTACGCAGATTGTGGGATTTTTAGCACTACACTTTTTTCTTCCGCTGGTTCTGTGTCAAACGGCACTGGGCATCGGCGACTGTTTGACAGGTCCGTTTCGTCTGCAAGGGATTCATCAAAGTGTACGCAGCATTTTTACCTGGGGACTTGGTATGGTGATGTTGGTTTTCAGTGTTACGTCTGCGGTGAGCGGAACCCTTCTTGGCACCAATGCTACAACAGTAGGTCGATCTTTGCGTTATGCGGGCAGCGCAATTCCCGTCGTAGGACGGTATTTGGCGGAAAGTGCCGAAATGATCTATGCAGGTGGTTCCGTTCTTGCCAGTACCGGAGGCGTTGGGGTTTGTATTGCAGTGATTGGATATATGCTGCGGCCATTTGTACAACTATTCATTTACAGTATGATTTATAAATTTACGGCATTTTGCGTTCGTCCCTTTGGGGAAAGCGGGATCGTGTCGCTTTTGAATGCGGTGTCTGAAGGGCTCAGTGGTCTTGCTGGTCTTACTATATTGGTAGCAGCAGTGGCATTGATCAACGTGGCGGTAATGATTCGGGTCGTAGGCTTTGGCATTTAGGAGGTGTGGGTAAAATGACGTGGATTGTACGGCTATTGTGCCTGGCAATCTTACTGGGGATTCTCTATGCATTGGTGCCGGAAGGGCCGCTGCGCGCTGTATTGTGCTGTGTAATGGGCCTTGTGTTGCTTGTATCCATCTTGCGACCTGTTGGAAATTTGCTGCGGGATCATCCGCTTACCTGGCTGAATTCTGTTATGATTGAAGACACGGAGAATCTGTATACAGATGGGAATCGGGATGCTGTTTTGACAGAGTACAAAGGGAAATGTAACCAAGCCATTGCTGCTTACGTTCAAGAAAAGGAGGGTGTTTCCCGATGTCGCGTAGACGTTTTAATCGATGACAATTGGGATTCGGCAACTTTTGGCAGTCTTCAGCACGTGTATCTATATATCACTTTCGGAAAAGAAAAAGAGAATAGTCCGGTGTGGATTCCGCCGATTGTAATTGGTTCGGAATCAAAACCGGATTATTCAACCGCCATAAAAGAGATTCAAGCAGCCGTTTCTACTTGGTTGCAGATCAACGAAAAATACGTAACTGTTTTTGAGGAGGGATCCAATGGGTAAAATGAAATTTCATATTCGTGTACCGTCGGCATGCCGTTTGCCAATTGTTTTGATGTTTGTAGGTGTTCTTTTGATGATGGTCAGCCATTTTTTTACCGCACCCCGCAAATATGACACCCGTTCTGACCTGCCGCAATCCTCCGTTTCACAACCGCAGCAGAATTATACAGACGGTGCCACTCAATCGATCGTTACCGACTGGCGAACGATTACGTCGTATCACCAAAATCGTTTGCAGAATTTTTTGAAGAATATTCAAGGTGTGGGAGACGTTTCTGTGATGGTGTACTGTGATCGGTCATCTATATTGGAGTTGATTTCCAATTCTGTTCTACATACCCAAACGACAGAGGAATCCGATGGAAACGGCGGGAATCGTGTGGTTCAGGAGGATGAATCGGAGGGGCAATATCTGGTGTTGGAAGATCAATACGGCAACCAGCGTGTGGTGGCGGTTCAGGAGTCTGTTCCCGCGATTACAGCCGTATGTGTGGTATGTGAGGGCGGTGGTAAAATGGCGGTGCAGGAACGGGTTATTGCTGCCATTGCTACGCTTTATGATTTGCCGCCAAGTAAAATTGCAGTATTGCCCGGGAAATAACGTTCTATTTGATTGAAAACAAACATATATTTTACAAGCATTAAAGGAGGGGTTTTATGAAATTCAATATTTTACAGAAAGTGAAAAATATGTCTTTACGGACGAAACGAATCTTGGCGCTAAGCGTTTGCGTGCTTTTGTTGGGAATGGCAATCATACAAAGCGTGTCATCCGGAAAAAGTACAGCAGTTCAAGGTGATACCGATACGTCCGTGTCCGGAGATTCGGATACGCTTGTGGATTTAGTAGGTGTATCTAAAATTGAAGATGAAGAAGAATATTTTGCGGGCAAGCGCCTTAGTCGGTTGAATCAGCAAAGTGCGCAAGCGGAAGAATATGCAAGTGTATTGGAGGACGCTACCGCTGACAAAGATGCTATTTCACAAGCGGAAAGTCTGCTTGCGTCCTTAAATGCAATAATGTCCTGTGAGAATGATTTGGAGTCTCAAATTAAATCTTTGGGGTATGCGGACGTTTTTGCAGAGTTAAAATCTGACGGTTTGGTGGATATTACGGTGCTTGCCCAGTCTCTTACGGAAGCGGACGTTCAGTCCATTGCTGTAATCGCAAAAGAATTAACACAATCCTCTATGGAGCGGATTACCGTGCGCGGGGTACGGGAACTGAATTAAGTGTTGACAGAAAATTTTACCGTTGTTATAATATTTTCGTCCGCTGGGGGCGCAGATCGCTGAGATGAAGCAATCCGCCTGACTGGATTGTTCGGTCCCCTGGAACCTGTGTAGTTAATCCTACCGTAGGGAAGCGGCGCTCTGATTTCCCGTCAGTTTCGCGTACAGATTCCTCGGACAATAATTTGTTGTCGGAGGATTTTTTATGCTCAAAATTTTCAACACATTTATTAAAGACGGCTCCGTAAACTTAGTGGATGCATTTAAGGAACATTGGCTGTTCTTTTTATGCTGGATTGTAGGTTTGATTGCCCTGTGTTTTATCCTTTATTTTGCAGTAAAAGCGGTAAACCGCAAACTACATCCCGAAACCGAGACTGCATCGGTTGTTCAGGTCGGCAAGAAGAAATTATTTGATACGAAGACCCTTGTAATGGGTTCATTGTGTTTGGGGCTTGCATTTATTCTTTCGTTTATTAAATTATGGGAAATGCCCCAGGGCGGCTCGATTACCCTTGCAAGCGCACTGCCGATTATTTTATTTGGCTATATTTACGGTTGGAAACCGGGGTTCGTAGTTGCGTTTGCGTACTCGCTCCTGCAGATGATTCAATCTCCGGGATATGTAATGAACGTACCCCAAGCACTTTTGGATTACGTGGTTGCTTTCACCATTCTCGGCATCGCCGGTTGTTTTCGAAAGAATATCTTCTTAGGTACCGTCAGTGCTTACGTGCTTCGTTATTTTGCCCACGTTGGAGCGGGATTACTTTGGTATCAGCAGTACAACGCAACTTCCTTTAGCGGCACGGCTTACTGCTTCCTTTACAATTTGGTGTTCCTGCTTCCTGAATTGTGCATATGCTTGATCATACTGGCGGTTCCCAACGTACGAAAACTGATTCGTCAGCTGCAGATTAAGGCTGGTAAATAGTCTTATATAAATTACAATCAGACTGTCTCTTCCGAAGGTAGAGGCAGTCTTTTTTTGTGTCGGATCAGGCGCACTGTACATAAGATGTATTGAGATGTAAAGAGGAGGGGTTCCCGTTGATTTATATGGACAATGCCGCTACCAGTTATCCAAAGCCTTCTGTGGTATTGGATGCTTTGTGGGAGGCTGTAGAGCGATGCGGTAATCCCGGAAGAGGCGCACACAGTTTATCCGTTTGGGCAGGGGAAAAAGTGTTGGAAACCAGGGAGAACATTGCTCGTTTGTTTCATGTTCAAGATGCTTCCCGCATTGCTTTTACCCAAAATGCCACCCACGCCCTCAATATTGCGGTGCATTTATGTTATGGCGAAATATTGACTACGTCCATGGATCATAATTCTGTACTGCGTCCATGTGCAAAAAGAGGGTATTATCGAATCGTTTCCGGGGATTACAACGGGCATCTTTCTCCGGATCAAATTGTTTCTGCCATCGGCGATATGACAGGCGCTGTGATTATGACCCACGCATCAAACGTAACCGGTGAAATTTACGAGATCGAACCCATTGCCAAAGCTTGCAGAAAACGGGGGATTTTATTTATATTAGACTGTGCCCAAAGTGCCGGTACCGTTGATTTGAATTTGGAAAAAGTACCGGCGGATATTGTATGCATCACCGGTCATAAAGGATTATTTGGACTTCAAGGAACAGGTGCCGTTTACGTAGCACCCCACGTGCCCATAAGCCCTTTTATGAGCGGCGGTACAGGAACAAATACCTTTGATTTAACACATCCAAACCAAATGCCGGAATGTTTTGAAGCCGGTACGGTGAACACCCATGGTATTGCTACTTTATGCGCCGGGGTGGAATACGTGCTGGACTGTGGTATTTCTGCAATTCGTAAGAAAGAAAGCGCGCTTAGATCGTATTTTCAGCAGGAACTCGTGAAAATTCCGGGCGTTACAATATACGGCGACGGATCCAATTGTGCATATACCGGTGTGTTATCCATCAATGTTCTCGGAAAAGATCCCGGTATGCTGGCCAATTATCTTGCTTCCAAAGAAATCTGCGTTCGTGCCGGCTTTCATTGTGCACCGCTTGCCCATGATACAATCGGAACCAAATCACTGGGCGGTACGGTGCGTTTCTCCTTAAATCATTTGAACACAGTAGATGAAATTGACGTGGTGATCTCCTATATAAAAGAATTTTGTAAAAATCTTTGAAAATTCACTTTTTCCCACTTTACAAAAAAATACAGGTGTGGTATAATCGCAAAGCGCTTTCGGGGTGTAGCTCAGTTTGGCTAGAGTGCTTGCTTGGGGTGCAAGAGGTCGCCTGTTCAAGTCAGGTCACTCCGACCAGCCGTAAGAAGCCCAAGAGGATTTCTCCTTTTGGGCTTTTTCTTTTGATAAAATGCGCAGGGGAAGGATTTCTATTTATGAATTTAATTGCGGATCAATGGAAAGATTATGAAATATTAGACGCGGGGGACGGTATGAAGCTAGAGCGTTGGGGAGACGTTATTCTTTCCAGACCGGATCCGCAAGTGATATGGAAGCCGGTTCGCCCGGATTTGTGGAAGAAGGCCCACGCTGTATACAGCAGAAGCCATTCCGGCGGCGGTAACTGGACGTACAAACGGGATTTTCCTAAGAATTGGAAGATTCGTTATGATTGCTTGCAATTTCACATAGAACCTATGGGATTTAAACACACCGGTTTATTCCCGGAGCAAGCCGCCAATTGGGCGTGGATGCGCAAACAAATTCAAGCGCGCATTCAAAAGGGTGGCACGGTGAACGTGCTAAATCTTTTTGGCTATACCGGCGGTGCTACCGTGGCTTGTGCACAAGCCGGTGCTAAGGTTTGTCACGTAGACGCATCCAAAGGTATGGTTCAAAGAGCCAGTGAGAACGTAGCCTTGTCCGGTTTGCAGGATCGTGAAGTTCGTTATATTGTAGACGATGCGTTCAAGTTTGTAGCCCGGGAAATCAAACGCGGGCACCATTATGACGGTATTATTATGGATCCGCCTTCTTACGGAAGAGGTCCCAATGGAGAAGTGTGGAAGTTGGAAGATAATTTGTATGCATTCGTAGAGGATGCCATGTCGTTGTTATCGGATCAGCCTTTATTCTTTTTATTGAATTCTTACACCACCGGTTTTTCTCCAACAGTTACCGGCAATATTCTTCGTATGACTGCACCGGCGCATACGGGACGGATTGAAAGCGGGGATTTGTTAATTCCCATTACGTCTATGCCTGATACTTATTTACCCTGCGGTTCCTACGCTGCCTTAATCGGGGAGGCCTGAAATGAATCCTGCCGCTCTTCAAATTCTGTATGAAGACAATCATATTATGAGTGTTGTGAAACCCTACGGCATTCTTTCCCAGGGCAACGGAAGCCGGGATGAAGATATGCTGAATTTGATTGCGGCTTTTATTAAAGAAAGAGATCATAAACCGGGAAACGTTTTTGTGGGTTTAGTACACCGACTGGATCGAAACGTAGGGGGCACTATGATCTTTGCAAAGACGTCCAAGGGTGCATCCAGATTGTCGGCCAGTATGCGAGAAG
The DNA here is from genome assembly GCA_017935905.1 of Clostridia bacterium. Lineage (GTDB taxonomy): Bacteria > Bacillota > Clostridia > UBA1212 > UBA1255 > RGIG9099. The sequence continues at coordinate 50,943 of JAGBGO010000010.1, forward strand.
GTGCCTTTTGTAAGGGTTATTTTACGCTAACCCAGAGGCCTTTGCCTGCCAATTCCGGATTGCTGGTTCATACACTTTGGAAAGATCCCCGAAAGAATCAAGTTTTTCAGAGACCGGATGGCAAATTATGTAAGTTGGGGTATCATCTTGTGGGACATTACGGTTCACATTACGTGTATTTTGCAGTACCGATTACAGGAAGGACGCATCAAATTCGAGCTCAATTTGCCTTCTCCGGTGCGCCGCTTGTAGGAGACAGTAAATACGGGACGGCACCCGCCGGACAAGGTCTTCCCATTGGATTGTGGTCCGGTGTTATTTCGGTACCGCATCCGATTCGCAAAGAAGAAACCCTGCTTTTCACCAGCGTGCCGGAAGGAAGCCCTTGGGAAACGAATCCGGATATATTAACCGGAATTACAGATTTTGTTGAGAAGGGAGAATTTCCATGGAACTTCAATTGATTGCAACCACCGCTTTTGGTTTGGAAGGCGTGGCTGCCAGGGAGTTATCCTGGTTAGGCGTTGAAAATGCCCGTACGGAAAACGGACGCGTTCGTTTTACCGGTGGTTTCAATACAGTTGCTCGTGCCAATCTTTGGCTTCGTACGGCAGATCGTGTACTAATCTCTTTGGCGGAAGGGGAGGTTCACACTTTTGAAGAACTCTTTCAATTGGTGCGGCGTATTCCTTGGGAGAACTTTCTGCCGGAAAATGCTTGCTTTCCGGTTACCGGAAAATCGGTAAAATCAGTGCTGCACAGCGTGCCGGATTGCCAAGCCATTACTAAAAAAGCGATTGTGGAACGGTTAAAGCAGTCTTACCCGGTAGATTGGTTTCCGGAAGACGGTCCTTTGTTCAAAATTGAAGTATCTATTTTGAACGACTACGCTATGATCACGTTGGACACCTCCGGTGCGGGATTGCATAAGCGGGGATACCGAAAGGATTCTATTAAAGCACCGATTAAGGAAACGTTGGCTGCCGGTATGCTTTTAATCAGTCATTGGAAGAAAGACCGGGCACTGCTGGATCCTTTTTGCGGAAGCGGCACCATTCCCATTGAAGCGGCTATGATTGCCCGGAATATTGCCCCGGGACTGCAACGTACTTTTTTATATGAAACGTGGCCGTGTGTACCGAAAGGCACACGAGAAACAGCACAAAAAGAGGCTGAATCTAAGATCGACTATGATATTACACTTCGTATTTCGGCTTCCGATATTGACTATTTTGCCGTGAAACAAGCAAAAGAAAATGCGCAGATTGCCGGTGTTTTGGATGATATTACCTTTCAAAAATTAGACTTTAAAGCAACGTCGTCACACTACAAATACGGATCTATCGTAACCAATCCGCCTTACGGTGAACGGCTAATGGAAGAGAAAGAAGCGGCGCGTTTATATAAAGATATGGGTGCGCATTTTAAGCATTTCGATACGTGGTCAGTTTATTTGATTACTTCTTTTGAAAAATTTGAAACTTGCTACGGACGTAAGGCCCATAAGAAGCGTAAACTTTATAATGGTATGCTGAAATGCAATTTGTATCAATATTTCGGTCCGAAACCGCCACGGCAACCGATCGCATCCGGGATTGCAAATGAGGCGGAAGAATGATATAATGGCAATAATCTTGTAATGATTTTTACATGGGGGTCATTTTTATGAAAAGAGTTGGTTTTAAGGGTATTGTAAGTCTTCTTATGGTGGCTTGTTGTGTATTTACGTTATTTGCTTGCAAAGGTAAGTCGGATGAGCCTATCAATAAGCCTCAGGAAACGGCCACACCGAGTTCTACGCCGATGGGCACAAAAGGTCCCAGACCGGAGGTTACGTTACCGGAGGATGAATTCTTACCGGAAGAAACACCCGTTGCATCTGCTACGGTAACACCTACGCAAGCGCCTACAGATCATCATTCGCCTGCAGCAACTACACCTGCTGCTACCGAGCAGCCTACCGCTCCGGCCACGAAGACACCTACGGCTACACCAAACAAAACTGCTACACCTACCAAGAAACCCACTGCAACGCCGAAGCCTTCCGGTGGTATTATGCTTCCGCCTGATTATCTTTAACATGGAGGAAGTGAACGTTTGAACGCATTTTTTAAATTGGCAGATCTTGTCGTAGCTGCTACATTTCAATATGAATATTTGCTTAAACAATGTAAGGATTACGTCGTCCGGCGTCCTTTATCTGTTGATATGGAAATATCTGTAAGTTCTGAGGATATTGCGAAAGAACGTGCTAAAGATAACAACGGCGGCTTTTCTAACGGATATATAGAAAGCTTGGCTTTTTACCGAAAGTTTGCGGAGCAAGCGGCTGCTTTTGACTGCATCTTGTTTCATGGATCTGCTTTGAGTGTGGATGGAGAAGGCTATTTGTTTGGTGCGCCTTCCGGCACCGGCAAGTCAACCCACAGCGCTTTGTATCGCAGACAGTTTGGCGATCGTGTTGAAATGGTCAACGACGATAAGCCGCTTTTAAGAAGAATGAATGGCGGCTTCTACGTTTACGGAACCCCTTGGGACGGTAAACATCACCTGAGCCAAAATATATCTGTTCCGTTAAGAGGAATTTGTTTTCTTCAGCAAGGTCCAATAAATGAAATTCGGAAATTGACCTTTTTTGAAGCAATTGGTGCATCCCTTGGTCAAATATACCGGCCGGAAGATAAAGAGGCATTGTCAAAAGTCCTGCATTTTACACAAGGAATGTTACAGTCCGTACCTGTTTTTGAATTGAAATGTACGATATCCAACGAGGCGGCAGAACTATCCTACCGCACGATGAAAGGAGCCTATAACGTATGAAATTGAAAGATGGTGTTATTATTTCTCAAGTGGAGAATGAATACGTAGCTGTATTTGCCGGTGAAGCCGGGAAGGCTTGCAGCGGTATGATGCGTATGAATAAAGTATCTGCTTTTATTATGGAACGGTTGCAGCAAGAAACTGACGAAGCACAGTTGGTCGCAGCACTTTTGGAACGGTATGAAGTTTCGGAAGAAGACGCCAGAAAAAGCGTACTTTTTGTCATTGATCAAGTGAATAAGGCTGGTATTATGGCATGACAGACCCGGCAGCCATTTCCATGCAGCATGCGATTCATGAGATTGGTTTTGTTGTAAGGCCCGTTGTTGGAACGAGTATGATGCCGCTTTTGGATCAACAGACAGACACAGTTCGTTTGGTCAAAGCACCGGAGCGGCTTAAGAAATACGACGTGCCGCTCTACCGGCGTCCGGACGGAGAACTCGTATTGCATCGCATAGTGAAAGTATGTGCTGATTATTATGTTATTCGCGGAGATAATACCAACTATACGGAAATTGTTCCATTTGATTGGGTCATTGCGCTTGCAGACGGTTGTTCGAAAAATGGCGTATGGCATTCTTTTGACGAACCGGAAATGAAACGCTATGCGGTTCGTACAGTCCGTTTCTGGCGTATACGTAATTTTATTCGTGGCACGAAGAGCCGTATTCGAGGTGGTTTGCGCCGCGTGTTTCGTGCTTTTAGGAGGAAAACGTGAATAAACTGGAGTATTTATTAGACATATCTGACTATTTTGTCGCTTTCGTTCGCGTGGCGGTTACAGGTGTGCCTGAAAATATTTCTCTTCCAAAGGATTTTAACTGGGAAGCGCTTTATTCCTTAGCGGAAAGACATAAACTTACGGCGGCTGTGTGGCGTGGAATTCAATTAACCGGGTTCAAAGTCCTTCCGGCATCGCTTTCGGAAAAATGGTTCGTTCGAACACAACAAATACTTAGCAAATCCATTCGGTTTGATCACGAGATCAGCCGGATTCAAACGCTGTTTGATCAGTACGGAATCGACTATATTATAATTAAAGGCGTGACATTACAAAAGTATTGGCCGGAGAAAGGTCTTCGGGAGTTTTCTGATCACGACATCTTGATTCGGGAGGAACAGCGGGAAAGTGCACGTGATATTATGTTGTCTTTAGGTTATACCAATTCGCATTTTGGTAGTGTTCACGATGTATATCAAAAAGAACCGATTTACAACGTGGAAATCCACGTTGGATTATTTGAATCGGATTTCGCATATTCAGATTATTTTACGCATATATGGGATCGTGCTGTACCGGTTTTGGATAATTCTCACCAATTTCAATTGACACGAATTGATTTTTATTTATATTTTTTATTTCATTTTGCGAAACATGCCCAGTGCAGCGGCAGTGGCGTGCGATTTTATACAGATTTGTTTCTTCTGCGGAAGCAACTTTCTTTTACACCGGAGGAAGAAGAAAACGTGAACCGTGTTCTTGTGCAGTATGGTCAGTTTGATCAGATTCAAAAGATCTATGCGAACTTGGACTATTTGTTCAGCCATAATGGTGAAATGTCTTCTCAAACCAAGGAACTTATCTTTTCCGGCAGTACGTATGGAAGTCATACGCACCGTATTTACAATTCTATGCGGGCAAACGGAAAATGGAAATACGTATTTGCCCGTCTTTTTCCGCCTCGTAAGGTGTTGATCAATCGCTTTAAAATATTGCGTCCTATGCCTTTTCTATTACCCTTTGTATGGATTTATCGGTTGATTCATCACTTGTTTAGCGATTTTCATCGCCGGCGTATTCAAACGGAAATCCGCGACGTCCGACGTTTTTCGGATAAAGAGGTGAAGTGATGAATTTTGCAAATTTATTCTTTATCTACGCCTTTTTACCGGCCGTATTACTGCTTTATTATGTAATTCCCAATATTCATTATCGCAATGGTGTATTGCTTTTGGCATCTCTCGTTTTCTATGCGTGGGGAAGCCCGGTTATGCTTTTGCTTCTTTTGGCGGTTTGTGTGGTGAACTATTTTCTTGGAAGAGGCATCGGCAAAGCACCGGGGGAGAAGAAGGGGAAAGTCTGCCTTGTAATTGGGTTGATTCTCAATATCGGCTTATTATTTGGATATAAATATTTGGCATTTTTCTTGGATACGATTAGTCTGATTCCCGGATTGCACGTGTCTGTCTGTAAATTTGCTATGCCTTTGGGGCTTAGCTTCTTCACTTTCAGAATTATATCTTACCTTTTGGACGTGTACTGGGAGAAAGTGAAAGCAGAGCGTTCTTTTCCTTTGTTTTTATTGTTTGTTTCCCTGTTTCCCTGCACGGTAGCCGGCCCCATTGTGCGTTATCAAACGATTGGGGAAAGTCTTCGTGTTCGCAGAGCCTCTTGGTCCGATTTGTACGTGGGATTTATGCGTCTGAGTGTAGGTTTAGGTAAGAAAGTGATTCTTGCGGACCATTTGTATGGTATTACGGAATATTACTTTTCAGGGAATCTTCGCAGTCTTACCGTTACGGAAGCATGGTTTGCTTTGCTGGTTTATGCCTTGTATGTCTATTTTGACTTTTCCGGGTATTCGGATATGGCTATCGGTATAGCACGTATGTTTGGATTCCGATTCGAAGAGAATTTCCGCTATCCCTTTGTTTGTACGACAATCTCCGAATTTTGGCAAAGATGGCATATTTCATTGGGTTCTTTTTTTCGTGATTATTTATTGTACGTACCGATTTTTGGAAAAATGCGCATATACGGAGGCTTGTTCTTAGTATGGTTTTCCACAGGGTTATGGCATGGTGCCTCTTGGAATTATGTAATATGGGGCCTGTATTTTGGTCTGTTTATTTTACTTGAAACGAAGATCGGCAAGAAACGCATGAAGAAAATCCCGAAATTGATTCGACATTTTTATACAAAAATCGTAATTATATTAGGATTTGGAATATTCTATTTTACGGATCTTGGTCGTATGGGAACCTTTTTCAAAAGCTTGTTCGGTTTGTCCGGAAATCAATTTGTTGATACATTTTCATCTACGTATATGATGAATAATTTAATTTTGGTGTTGTTGGGTTTGATTTGTATCTTTCCCTGGGTTCCGTTCTTTCAAAAAAAACTGGAGAAAAGAAGCTGGACACTTGGCATTGCCCAATGTGTTTGCGGTATTCTTTTACTTGCACTTTTTGTTTTTGCCAGTATAATTTTAGTGAACAGTACGAATCAACCGTTCCTATATACGCAATTTTAAAGAGGTGAGACCGTGGACAAGGAAACGAAGTTTCAAACAAAAAATCAAAATCGCTTTTTGCATGCAATTCGTATTGTGATCGTATGCCTGTTTTTGGTTGTTCTTTTGTCCGGTGCCGTGCTTTTGATTGTCTTGGATCGACCCACGTATTCGCAGGATGAAAAGCGCGTACTTGCCAAGAAACCTGCATTTACTTTTTCGTCTCTCCTCCGGGGTGAGTATACGGAGGATTTGCAATATTACTACAATGATACGATTCCGTACCGTTCTGTTTTTAAGCGATTTTCCGACAAAATGATGAGTTATAAGGGTATTGCCCAAGATGATTTCTATATTGATATTCCAAAGGATCTTCCTTCTTTTCCGCCGGAGGAATCATCTGTTCCTACGCCGATTCTTCCTACGCCGGATGGGAGCGGCAGCGCAGCTCCGGATGCTACAAACGTTCCGTCTGTCACTTTGGCACCCACTAAACCGAATGTAAATGAATTTACCCAGAATCAGGGTATTGTGACGTACCAAAAGCGTGCTATGGAATTGTATTGGGGCAGTAAAGCGTCTATGCGAGAGTATGCATTGTCTTTGAATACACTTTATACAAGAAAGCCGGATTTGAATATTTGGTCCATGAATATTCCCACTGCTTCTGCGTACTATTTGCCGCCGTCCCTTGCCGGAAAATACGGCGATCAAGCCCAGGATTGTGCCTATATTCGCAGTTTGCTTCATCCGGATATCCACTACGTTGACGTGTATAACGTTCTTAAAAAACACACTCAAGAAGATATTTATTTGCGCACGGACCATCATTGGTCTTATTTGGGCGTTTTCTATGCCGTAGAAGAAATGATGAAACAAGGGGATTTGGCTGTGCCAAATTTGAAAAAGGATTACACCACCAAGTCCAAGGATGGTAATTTAGGCTCATTCTATTTGTATTTTGACCAAAAGCATTTGGTGAATTATCCCGAAACGTTTACTTGGTATGAACCTAAATTTTCTTTTGATGCTGCTTATTACAGTTATGACACAATGGAAGTGGTGCGAACCAGTAAGAATAAGATGTTTTTCTACTATTCCGAGCCGTTTTACGATATGGTTAATTATGGAGATTCATATCTCGCCCATATCCAAACGGAAAATCAAACGGGAAGACGCCTGGCGGTTTTCAAAGACAGTTTTGGCAATGCGTTAGCACCTTTTTTGGCGAAAGGATTTGATGAAATTTGGGTGATCGACCTTCGCTATTATAAGGGGGACGCCTACGCATTTCTGGAGGAAAAGGGAATTACGGACGTCTTGATGGCTTCTTGTATGTTTACCAACGCAGGGTACAAATCTGTATACTATAAGAATTTATTTGTTTCTTGAAAGGATTTCTCATGAAAGAATTACTTTATCCCTTTGACAGCGATTGGATTATGAAGAATCGCCGAAAGATTAAGAAGCGCCTTTTAGAGGATGGAACGACTCGGATTTCAAAGCGTATTGCGGTGTTGGGCGGTTCCACCACCCATGATATCATCCAAGTTTTGGAATTGTTTTTGCTAAATGAAGGCATTCAACCAACGTTTTACGAATCCGAATACGGACAGTTTTATCAAGATGGTATGTTTGGAAACGACGCGCTGGACCGGTTTGCCCCGGATTTAATTTTTATTCATACCACGAGCCGCAATTTAGATGCTGCGTATCCTATGGTTCAAGATACAAAAGATGCTGTCTCACAGCGGATTGCGGATCAAATGCATCTGTATACCCGTCTTTGGGACAATTTATCCAATAAATTTCACTGTACCATTATTCAAAACAACTTTGAATTTCCGGCATACCGTACTTTCGGCAATCAAGACTGTGTAGACCCATGCGGCCGCGTGCATTTTGTGCAAGCACTCAATCAAGGTTTCGCGGCGTACGCTGAAAGCCACTCGGATTTTTATATCCACGACATTCAATATTTGTCTGCTATGTACGGACTGGAAAAATGGTCCCAGCCTTTTTACTGGTATATGTACAAATATGCGTTATCATTTTCTGCCATTCCGTTTTTTGCATCCAGTTTGTGCCAGATGATTAAATCGGTATTCGGCAAGAATAAGAAAGCTCTTGCTTTGGATCTGGACAATACGCTGTGGGGCGGTGTCATCGGGGATGACGGTGTAGACGGCATCGAAATCGGCCAAGAAACGGCGTTGGGACAAAGCTATTCAGAATTTCAAAACTATTTGCGTGCACTCAAAGATAAGGGCATTCTGCTGACGGTTTGTTCTAAAAATGAACCTGACAATGCGATGCTTGGATTAAATCATCCTTCCGGTGTGCTAAAGCCGGAGGATTTCACCGTGATTAAAGCCAATTGGGAAGCAAAATCGGAAAATGTGCGCTCTATTGCAAAAGAATTAAATATTTTACCGGACAGTATTGTTTTTGTAGATGATAATCCCGCTGAACGGGAAATTGTTCGTACGTATTCAGAGGGGGTATCTGTTCCGGAACTGGGAGACGTAGACAGTTATATTTCGATTCTGGAAAGAAACGGTTTTTTTGAAGTCACTGCTTTTTCGGAGGACGATCTGAAACGCAATGCCATGTATCGGGAGAACGCATTAAGAGCCCAGGCCGAGCAATCTTTCACGGATTACCAAGCCTATCTGGAAAGTCTTGAAATGCAGGCGGTAATTCGTGATTTTGAACCTGTGTATTTACCGCGAATTACGCAACTGACCAATAAAAGCAATCAATTCAATTTAACCACGAAACGATATACGGAATCGGAAATGCGTGCAGTCGCAGAGGATGATGCTTATATTCGCTTGTACGGACAATTGAAGGACCGATTTGGGGACAATGGAATCGTTTCAGTTGTGATCGGTCGTAAAATGGGTGGCATACTGCACGTGGATTTGTGGTTGATGAGTTGTCGCGTTCTGAAAAGAAATATGGAACTTGCGATGTTGGATACTTTAGTGTTACAATGTAAGAAGGAAGGCATCGAAGAAATCTACGGATATTATTATCCAACGCAAAAGAATAATATGGTGCGATACTTATACCGGGATTTTGGTTTTGATTTGGTTTCGGAAGACGAGCACGGAAACAGTGTTTGGCGTCTTTCCGTTGCCGGATACCGGAATCAAAATTCCGTGATTACCGTAGAAGAATAAAAATTAAGGAGTTACAAATATGCTTACAGAGAAAGACGTATATGAACGGCTGAATGAAGTGTTTCGGGACGTTTTTGATGACGACGGAATTTGTGTGGGAGCAGAGACGACCGCCGCAGATATTGAAGACTGGGACAGTTTGGAACATATTCGTTTGATTGCTGCCGTTGAACAGGAATTTTCCATTCGTTTTAAAATGGGTGAAGTTGCTTCTATGAAGAACGTAGGGGAGATGGCAACCATTATTTTATCGCGCATTTCCAACGCATAAAGACGTTTGATTTTTTCTCTATTTTATTGTAGAATGTAACGGATCTTTTGGACAGAGGATAACGAGATGGATTCTTCATTTGAAAAACAATCTTTAAACGATACGATGATTACGGATGATGCTTTGGCTGTCATCGCAGGCATTGCTGCGTCTGAAGTTTCCGGTGTATCCGGCATGAGCAGCGGTATTACAGGCGGTATTGCAGAAGCACTTGGCCGAGTCAATTTGTCCAAAGGTGTGAAAGTGGTTACCCGAGACAGTGCTACGACTATTGATCTTTACGTGATCGTTCGGTATGGATACAGAATTCCGGATCTTGCCTTTGAGATTCAAGAACACGTGAAGAATTGTATTGAAGAACAGGCAGGCATTGTTGTGGAGAATATTCATATTCACGTGCAAGGTGTTGATTATTCTGAAACGGAGAGTGAACAGGCATGAATTTATTATTTAGAATTTTGGTTGCCATTTATGCGGTGATTGCATCCATTATCAGTGGACTTATTATGATCTCCCCATTTGCGGACAAGCAAATTATGGAAATGATTCTAAGTTATGCAGATATCACGTTCTACCGTTCCAATCGATACGATATTCTTGTATTCTTATTGGGACTTTTGTTCTTGTTTGTGAACTTGGTTATTCTTTCTTCCGGCATTCGGATGCGTCACAGCAGCAAATTTTATTGCTTTAAGAACGAACATGGCGTTATTCGGGTATCTGCGAATTCCATTGAAAATATTGCCCTTTCCGTTGCAAGAAAGAGTACCAGCATTCGGGATGCAAAAGCAAAAGCAAAATTCAAACAGGACGCAGTTGAAGTAACGCTTCGTCTCGTTGTTTATCCCGATACACAGGTGCCTACGTTAAGCGAGTTATTGCAGGAAAATATCCAGTCTTCTATAGAGAGTATGACAGAATTAAAGGTTAGTTTAGTGGATGTGAATATTGAAGGTGTCCATGCAAACAACGGTAAGGAGGGATAACCGGTGCTTCGAAGATTATATAAATTTTACAGAATGCATTTTTATCCTATCAACGGTGCTTTGATTGGATTACTCATCGGTCTTTCCGTTCATTTCCTCGGTATATTTGCCACCATTTTTCTGGCATTATGTATTTTTGCCGGGTACTGGGTGGGAAAGCAAGTCCAGAAGGACCGTTCATTCCTGCGTAATTTATTAGATAAGATTCTTCCGCCCGGAAGTTATCGATAAACTGAAAGGGGCCATTCCTATATGAGCAGAAGAAGCGCCAGAGAAGCCGCTGTTAAGATTATTTTTCAAAACGAATTTGTAGATCAACGTCTTATGCCTGAAAACGGAACTTCCGGAGAAACGTTAGACGCTGAATCTATGCTAGCAATGTATTTGAATTCCATTTCCGAAGAAGAAGGGAAGAAATTGGAAACCCAATACGTATTAAACGTGTTAGATGGCATAATAAAAGTTGTGGACGAACTGGATGCGCTGATTTTGGCCCACTCAAAAGATTGGACATTGGATCGTATGGCAAAGATGGATTTAGCCATTTTACGCGTCGCTCTTTATGAAATGAAATATATGCCCGATATTCCTGTAAGCGTGTCGATTAATGAAGCCGTTGAAATAGCGAAACAATTCAGTTATCCGGAAGCGTCCGCTTTTATTAACGGTGTTTTGGGAAGTGTCAGTAAAGCGTGAATGCAAAGCCCGTCGTTCTTTCTGTTTCAAACGTAAACCAGTACATCAAATCTTTATTGATGTACGATTCGAATTTGTCATCGATTTCCGTACGTGGTGAGATTTCAAATTTTAAGCGTTATACCTCCGGTCATGCTTATTTTTCCTTGAAAGACGGAACCGGTGTGCTTAAGTGTGTGTTGTTTCAATCCAATTTTTCAAAGTTGGATTTCAAACCGGCAGACGGAATGAGCGTAATCGCCAGCGGAAGTATCAACGTATACGAACGTGACGGTGTTTATCAGCTATACGTGCAGAATATGGTTCCGGACGGCATTGGATCTCTCTTTGAACGGTACGAAGCACTTAAAAATCAACTGAATAAAGAGGGTTTGTTTGCACCGGAACGTAAACGTTCACTGCCTATTTTACCCAAAGCCATTGGCGTGGTTACGTCGCCTTCCGGCGCTGTTATTGAAGATATTCGAAATGTAACCAAAAGACGTTTTCCCAATATGCCTATCCTGCTTTATCCGGCCTCCGTGCAAGGTGCCGGAAGTTGTCAGGAAATCGTTCGCGGGATTGAACGTGCCAATGCAGAAAGAAAAGTGGACGTTTTGATTGTAGGCCGAGGTGGTGGCTCCATCGAAGATTTATGGTCTTTTAATGAAGAAGAAGTGGCGCGTGCCGTATATCGATCCCAAATTCCGGTTATATCGGCAGTGGGCCATGAAACGGACTTCACAATTTGTGATTTTGTTGCAGATTTAAGAGCACCTACACCTTCTGCAGCCGCTGAATTAGCGGTTCCGGAGCTTGCTGAACTGTATACGTCTCTTCATTTGCTGGAGAAGAAATTAAGAAGCCTTCCGAAACAAACGATTTTGTTGCAGCAAGCTCGTTTGGAACGATTGGCCGCTTACCGTTATTTTACCCATCCTCACGCTTTGTTGGATTATCAAAATGAACGGTTGATGCATATAGAGGAGCGGCTTACGGAGAAATATTTTCAAACGTGGGATTGGAATCGGATACGGCTAGAGAAGAATGAATCGAGACTTTGCCTTTTGAATCCCGCACAAGTACTTAAACGAGGCTATGCCATTGTACGAAACCAAGAAGGACGTATTTTGTGCAATACCGGGGATTTTATCGAAAACCAAGAAGCGGATATTTTGTTGCAGGACGGCAACGTTCGCGTACAAATTAGCCCTCAAGTCACGAAAGGAGACGCGTAAAATGGAAGAATTGAAATCAGATGAATTGAATCAGCTTTCTTATGAAGAAATGATGACCCGCTTGGAGCAGATTATTGCACGTATGGATAGCGGAAACGTTCCGTTGGAAGAAAGTCTGCGTGCATTTGACGAAGGTATGGCACTGATTCAGGCGGCTCGTAACAAATTGGATGCCTATCGTATCAAAATTGAGGAAACGGCACAGGAGGAACAATAAGATGAATTTTAAAGCACAATTACAAGATTATGCATCTTTTACAGATATGAAATTAGACTTCTATTTGCCACCTTTGGACAATGATCAAAAGAGCATTTACGAAGCCATGCGATACAGCCTTCTGTGTGGCGGTAAACGGATTCGTCCCGTGCTTGCGTACAGCACAGCAGCACTTCTTGGTATTTCTAAAGAAGATGTAGCGCCCTTTGCTTGTGCCATTGAAATGATTCATACCTATTCTTTGATCCACGATGATTTACCGGCAATGGATAACGACGATTATCGAAGAGGACAACTTACTTGCCACAAAAAATTTGGTGAGGCACAGGCGATTCTTGCCGGCGATGCGTTGCTCACAAAAGCTTTTGAAATCGCGGGCATTGGCGCCATAGAACTTGCTAATAAGATGCCGGAACAGGCTGTGCGCGGAGCATTGATTCTTCGTGCTTTGGCAGCTTCTGCCGGCAGCGAAGGTATGGTTGGCGGACAAGTGATTGATTTAGAGGGGGAAGAAAAGGTCCTTTCTAAAGAGACCCATGAAACGCTATGCGCGTTAAAGACCGGCGCGTTGCTTACCATTCCCGTTCAAATTTCTGTGTTGTATGCCGGCATGACGAATACGCCTGTGGGGGATCTTTTGATTCGTTACGCCCAAGGATTAGGGCTCGCTTTCCAGATCAAAGACGATATTTTAGATGTGGAAGGGGACGCAAAATTACTGGGAAAAGCCACGGGTATGGATGAAAAATGCAACAAAACCACCTTTGTATCCTTGTATGGATTAGAGGGTGCAAAAGCCCGTTTGAAAGCCCTTACGGAAGAATCCCTGGAGATTTGCGACCAACTTTCGGATATTTTTCCGGAGCGTACGGAACAATGCGCCTTTTTACGCGAACTGGCGATCTTCTTATTAGAAAGGAATCATTGAATGCTTGACCGCCCGAACTTAATAACTGAATTAAAATCTATGTCCGGTGCGGAAAAAGAACAACTGGCCGGTGAAATTCGACAACGTTTAATCGAAGTTGTCCCGAAGAACGGCGGGCATTTGGCTTCGAATTTAGGCGTCGTTGAATTAACGTTGGCATTATACAGCGTATTGGATCCTTTTCAAGATCGAATCATTTGGGACGTAGGCCATCAATCTTACGTACATAAACTGCTTACCGGTCGCAATGACCGTTTTGATACGCTTCGAACGGAAAATGGAATTAGTGGATTTCCTGTGCGGGAAGAAAGCGGTGCGGATTGTTTTGACACGGGACACAGTTCTACGTCTATTTCCGCCGCTATCGGATTTGCACGGGCAAGAGATTTGCAAGGGGAGAAGCACCGGGTTGTGGCAGTGATTGGAGACGGTGCCTTCGGAAACGGTATGACATTTGAAGCACTCAACGATGCCGGGCAAATTACAAACGATTTGGTTATTATTCTAAACGATAATGGTATGTCCATCGCTTCAAACGTTGGTGGTATGTCCCGCTACTTGGGCAACATTCGAACGGGAAAGTCCTACGTTCGCATCAAGAAAAGCATTAAGCGGACTTTACTTCGGATTCCAAAAATTGGCGGTAAAATGGTGCGCAGGATTCAAAAATTTAAAGCATCTTTGCGTGTTTTGCTGATTCCCGGTGAATTGTTTGAAGAATTAGGCTGTAAATATATCGGTCCTGTAGACGGACACGACGTTGACCGTATGACAAAAGCGCTTGAAAAAGCAATCTATCTCGGTGGTCCGGTCATTCTCCATGCGATTACGAAGAAGGGGAGTGGGTATCAGCCTGCAGAAGAGAATCCTTCTTATTATCACGGTATAGCGCCTTCCGGAAGCAAAAAACAAGCACCGTCTTATTCTGCCAACACAGGACGTGTTTTAACCGAATTAGGGCAAACGGACAGCAAAATTACAGCGATCAGTGCCGCCATGAGTGACGGTACCGGTTTGAATGCTTTTAAAAATGCGTTTCCTGATCGTTTCTTTGATGTGGGCATTGCAGAATCTCATGCAGTAACCATGGCGGCCGGTATGGCAGCCGGCGGACTGAAACCTTTCGTATGCGTTTATTCTACGTTTATGCAAAGAGCTTATGATCAATTTCTCCATGATTGCGCGTTGCAAAAACTGCCGGTTACCGTGTTGCTGGATCGCGCCGGTGCCTCCGGTCTTGATGGAAAGACCCATCAAGGCATTTATGATCTTGCATTTCTGCAATCTATGCCCGGGGTTACAATCTGTGCGCCTTGCTGTATTTCGGAACAGACGGCTATGATTCAGTTGGCAAAGCAGACGGATACGCCTTTTGTGATTCGGTATCCCGCCAAAGATACGTCCGGTTTAACCGATGATTTTGTCAAACAATATCCTGTGGAATTTGGAAGAGGCGCTACAATCCTCAATCCTTCCCGGGGGGACGTTCTGTTTGTTTCCTTGGGACAGATTACCCATAACGTGATAGAAGCGGTAGAACTTTTGGAAGAACACCAAATCGCTTGCGGAATTTTTCACGCACGCTTTATGCGGCCGTTTGACGAAAAAGGATTATGTAGTTTAATCGATCAAAACCAGTTTAAATTGATCGTTACGGTAGAAGACGGTGTTGTTTCAGGGGGATTTGGATGTGTTGCAGCTTCGTTGGTTCAAACAAAATATCCCGGCAGCACAGTGCCGGTAATTTCAATCGGTTATCCCAATGAACCGGTAACCCATGGTACCATTGCACAAATTCATCAACGGTACGGAATGGATGGTTTGGGCATTGCAAAACGAGTACTTGCAGCATTAAAGGGGGAACCCTCGTGCGATTAGACCGTTACCTTGCAGAAAACGGATTCTATAAGAGTCGTGAAAGAGCGGCAAGAGCCATTGAGTCCGGATGTGTACAAGTCAATGATGCCGTTATTCTAAAAGCATCTTATCACGTGCCGGAAGCGGCACGCATTCTTTGTCGCCCCGATCCCGTTCCTTACGTCAGTCGTGGCGGATTGAAGTTAGCCGGAGCACTCCGGCATTTTAACATTGTGGTGGACGGTTTGTCTTGCCTGGATATTGGTGCATCTACCGGTGGTTTTACCCACGTGTTGCTGGAAAAAGGTGCTGAGAAAGTGACCTGCGTAGACGTGGGACACGGTCAGTTGGATCCCATCCTGCTTCAAGATTCTCGCGTTCATCCTTTTGAAGGCACGGATGCCCGTACGTTTCGACCGGAAGAACGATTTGACTTTATTTGCATGGACGTCTCATTTATTTCTGTTACGCAAATGTTGGATACTGTCCATACGCTTATAAAGCCGAACGGAAATATCGTGATATTGATTAAACCGCAATTTGAATTATCTAGGCGTGCTTTGAATAAAAACGGCATTGTGAAAAATAGAGACGAAGGATTGAATCGTGCAAAAGAAATTGCCGCCTATTTCTGTGATCAAGGGAAATTTTGTTTGGGCGGTTTTATGGAGTCTCCCATTCAAGGGGGCGACGGAAATATTGAGTATTGTGCCTGGTTTTTCCCACTTGTGTAGTCTGAATTTTTGCGTTATAATATAGGTTCAAAAGTAATTCCTATGGAATACAGAAAGGTTGCATGGTAATGGCTAAAGTTACATTTAGAGAAGAACGTTGTAAGGGCTGCAAATTATGTATTAATGCTTGCCCGAAGAAAATTGTTATTATTAAAGAGGATGTCCTGAATGCGAAAGGGTATCATCCTGCCGGTGTATCGGATCCGGAGAAGTGCATTGGTTGTGCTTTCTGCGCTACGGTATGTCCGGATTGTGTAATTACGGTAGAAAGGTAGGATTGCAATATGGGTGAGAAGATTTTGATGAAAGGCAATGAGGTCATTGCTGAAGCAGCTCTTCGCGCGGGTTGCAGACATTATTTTGGTTATCCGATTACGCCTCAAACAGAGGTTGCACACTATATGGCTCGGAAGATGGAACAAATCGGCGGTACGTTCGTACAAGCTGAAAGTGAAGTTGCTGCGATTAACATGGTATATGGCGCTGCCAGTGCCGGTGTTCGTGCAATGACTTCTTCCTCCAGCCCCGGAATCAGCTTAAAGCAAGAGGGTATTTCTTACGCTGCCGGCGCTGAATTACCTATGGTAATCGTTGACATTGTTCGCTGCGGCCCCGGTTTGGGTGGCATTTTACCGGCACAGTGCGACTATTTCCAGATGGTAAAGGGTGGCGGTCACGGTGATTACCACCTGGTTGTTTTGGCCCCGCAAAGTGTGCAGGAAATGTACGAATTGGTTGTAGATGCTTTCAATATTGCGGACAAGTATAGAAACCCCGTTGTTGTAATGGGTGACGGTTATATGGGCCAGATGATGGAGGCTGTTGAATTCCGGGATGAAGAGAAGATTGAACGCTATGAAAAGCCCTGGGCAGCTTGCGGCAGTGATATGAAACGTGATCATAACGTAATTACTTCTATTTACATTGAAGCTGACGTTTTGGAAGCACACGTAAACAAACTGTATGCGAAATATAAAGCCATTGAAGAAGCAGAAACCCGCGTTGAAGTATATAATTGCGAGGATGCAGACGTGATCGTTACTGCCTACGGTACTTGTGCCCGTGTTGTACGTAACGTAATCAAGGATGCGGCTAAGATGGGGATTAAAGTTGGTCTGATTCGGCCTATTACTTTGTGGCCTTTCCCCAGCGAGGCTTTCCGTCAATATGCGAACGTTCCCAAAGGCTTCCTTTGTGTTGAAATGAGTAAAGGTCAGATGATTGAAGACGTTCGTCTTGCTTTGAACGGACAGAACACGGTTTCTTTCTATGGACGTACCGGTGGTAACGTACCTGCGCAGAAAGATATCTTAGAAGAAGTTCTGAAGATTGCAAGAGGATGAAAGGGAGGCGTTACAGATTATGAGTATTGTATTTGAAAGACCCCACGCATTGATTGATAAACCCCTTCATTATTGTCCCGGATGCACGCACGGTATTATTCACCGTCTTGTGGCTGAAGTTATGGACGAATTAGGAATTGAAGGAAATACGGTGGGTATTGCATCCGTTGGATGTACCTACAACAGTTATGAATATTTTAATTGTGATATGATTCAAGCGGCACACGGCCGTGCGCCTGCGGTGGCTACCGGTGTTAAGCGTTCGCTTCCGGGAAAGAACGTATTTACGTACCAAGGTGACGGTGACCTTGCTGCAATCGGTACAGCAGAGATCGTTCACGCCGCAACCAGAGGTGAGAAGATCACTACGATTTTCGTGAACAATGCCATTTACGGTATGACATCCGGTCAGATGGCACCGACTACGTTGATTGGTCAGGTTGCAACCACTGCACCTTTTGGCAGAAAGCCGGAACTTCACGGCTATCCTATTCGCGTCAGCGAGATGCTTTCCACTTTGGAAGGTGCCGTTTACGTTGAGCGTGTTGCAGTCAACAACGTTGCGAACATTAAGAAAGCTAAAGCTGCAATTAAGAAAGCATTCCAAGTTCAACTTGCAGGCCTTGGATTCTCTTTGGTGGAAGTACTTTCTACGTGTCCTACCAACTGGGGATTGAATCCGCCGAAAGCCCTTGAATGGTTAGAGGAGAATATGATTCCACACTATCCTTTGGGTAATTTCAAAGACGTACAACTTCCGGAACAAAAGTAAGAAAGGATAGGTGACTGAAATGGAACAACAGATTATTTTTGCAGGTTTCGGTGGTCAGGGTATCCTTTCCATGGGTCGTTTTATTGCACACGCAGGTCTTCACGAAGGCAGACACGTTTCGTGGCTTCCTTCCTATGGTCCTGAAATGCGTGGCGGTACGGCAAACTGTAACGTAATTGTATCCGATGAAGAGGTTGGATCTCCCATTATCAGCAGTGCAACTGCTTTAATCGTTATGAATCAGCCGTCTTTGGAGAAATTTGAAAACAGTGTAGCCCCCGGCGGAATCGTCATTCTTGACAAAGATTTGGTTCCTACGCTTCCTACACGTACGGATATTCGCGTCTTTGCGATTCCTGCTACGAAGATGGCATACGAATTGGGAAATGCAACTTTTGCCGGTATTATCTTGTTAGGTAAATTGATTGAAGAAACCAACGTGGTAAAGCCGGAGAGTTTCGAGGCTGCTTTGTATGGCATTTTGAAGGCAAAGAATCATCATTTAATTCCCGAAGAAATGAAAGCACTGGCATTAGGTGCTGCATACAACAGTTGATTTTTTTAATACGCACAGAAAGGAACAGCGGTTCATGGGCGATTTACGGGTAGAATTGGGGGAACGGAGTTACAATATATACATACAAAAGGGACTTCTTAATCGTGTTGCGCAAGATATTTCTACGCAATTTCATCCTACGTCGGTATGTATTGTAACGGATACCAATCTGTCTGCTTTGTATCTTTCGCCTTTAGAAGCGGATTTTAAACGCTTGGGTGTACCGAACTGTTCCTTTGTTTTTCAAGCCGGTGAAGCCTCCAAGAATTTTGCTGTATTAGAGCAGTTGTGTGACTGTATGATTCAGCAAAAAATGGATAGAAGCAGTATGCTCATTGCTTTAGGCGGCGGCGTTGTAGGTGATCTTACAGGCTTTGCCGCGGCGATATTCAAAAGAGGAATTTCGTACGTCCAAATTCCAACCTCCGTCGTAGCCCAAACGGATAGTTCTGTGGGGGGGAAGACCGGTGTTGATTTTGGTGGTGCGAAGAATATGCTGGGTGCCATTCACCAACCGAAAGCGGTGTATATTGATCCTGACGTATTACAAACGCTACCCGCACGCTTTTTACAGGATGGTTTGGGAGAAGTAGTTAAATATGCGCTTCTTTCCGGCGGCGCGCTTTACGATCGCGTACTTGCACTTCAGTCTCCGGAAGATTTTCTTCGGGATGACGGCTTTATTATTGAATCCTGTGTGGACTATAAACGTCGTTTGGTGGAAGAAGACGAGCGGGACACAGGGAGCCGAATGCTACTGAATTTAGGTCATACGGTAGGCCATTCTGTGGAAAGTTATTTTGGCTACGGACGTTATTCCCATGGAGAAGGTGTTTCCATCGGTCTTGTGGAAATTTTACGCTATGCCGTACACAACTGTAATTTGAATCATGAAATTTTAGAACAAACGTGTGCTTTGTTACAAAGATTGAATTTACCCGTAGCACTTCCCGAACGGAGTGAACGCATTTTTGCATCGATCGTTCAAGACAAGAAATGTACTGGTGCATCTATTCGGGTCGTCCTGCCTTATGCTCCCGGTGACGTACGTATTTGTACCGTAAATACGAAGGATTTCATGGATTATTTGTGCAAGGATTTATCCGAGAAGGGAGTGTTTTAATGGAAACGTACCCGCTCGTTCATATGCCGAAACAATACAATCGTATTGTCATTATCGGTATGCCCACCTCCGGTAAATCGTCGATTGGACGTTTGATTGCTGCACATTTCGGATTGGATTTTTATGATTTGGATGCAGAAATTGAAGCGGCGGCGGGAATGACCATTGAAGCAATTTTCCGTACGAAGGGCGAAAGTGAATTTCGTCGAATTGAAACCGAAGTGACGGGAAAGATGGCAAAGGTGTGTAATGCTGTGCTTGCAACCGGTGGCGGGATTGTTACAAAGCCGGACAATATGGCCCTGCTAAAGCAACCGGACAGTCTGGTTTTGTATATTCATCGGGATTTTTACAAGATTGCTACCACACCAAAACGGATTATGGAAAGAAGACCGATTCTGCAACACACCAGTTATGACAAACTTTTAGCCCTATATAAACAGCGTTTGCCGCTTTATCGAAAGTATGCGGATTTTGAAGTGAAGAATGACAAGCAAAAGGATGAATCTGTTCGTGAAATATTACACCGGTTAGATGAATTTTTTTGTGTACAAGGAGATTGTGAAGCATGCGATTCTTAATTATGAATGGTCCGAATTTAAATTTATTAGGGACGAGAGCGCCTGAAATATACGGAAGCAAGACTTATGCCGATCTTTGTGCCTATATCCGACAAAGGGCGGATTCTTTAGGTGTTTACGTGGACTTCTACCAATCCAATCACGAAGGCGATTTGATTGATCGCATTCACAGTGCAATGGGGATTTACGACGGTATTGTTTTTAATGCCGGTGCCTATACACACTATAGTTATGCATTGCACGATGCAATTGAAAGCGTTCCTGTGCCTGTCGCGGAAGTTCATATCAGTAACGTGGACGCCAGAGAGGATTTCAGAAAGATTTCCGTGATTCGTCCGTCGTGTGCTTTTACGATTTCCGGAAAAGGTTTTGACAGTTATACGGAAGCATTGGCGCGTTTTGTTTCGGAAATGAAGGGATAAGAGGGAATATCTATGTTTGAAAATATGAAACCGTCCATCAAATGCCGAAGTATTTACGATATGGACTTGTCTGAATTAAAGAGTATTGGCATTCGTGGCTTGATTTTTGATATAGACAATACGTTGGAACCCTATGCACAGGAGGTTCCCGGCGACAAGTTGTGTCAATGGCTTTCGGAGCTATCCGCAAAAGGGTTTCGTATTGCCATTGTATCTAATGCCAAAGAAGCGCGTGTGGAACGTTTTTGCGCCGGTTTTCCTAAATCTGCTTTTCCTTTAGAGGTGATTTCCGTTGCACAGGCCGGGAAACCGCTGGAGAAAGGTTTCAAAGAAGCCTGTTTCCGCATGGGATTGGAACCCGGACAAACCGCAATGATCGGTGATCAGATTTTTACGGATATTTGGGGTGGAAACCGATTTGGTTGTATGACAATCTTGGTGAAACCCATCGCACCGGAAAAGGAACCACCATTTGTTCGTTTTAAACGTTTTTTTGAAAAAATTGTACTGTAAATAATGAATAGCTCAATTACTCAATTACAAAATTTAATGCAAACGCAGAATTTGTCCGCTGTTTTTTTTACGGATTCAGCCAACGTATTTTATTTTTCCGGATTCCGAGGTACCGGTGGCGATGCATCTTTGCTTGTTACCCCGAAATGCGTCTATATTTTCACCGACAGCCGCTACACGCTTCAGGTTGCCGAGCAATGCCCTGGGTGTACCTTATTGGGAAAATCTGCCCAAGACATCAAGGCGTTAGGGGTGTTATTACGTGAAATTCAGGCGGAACGTGTAGGCTTTGAAAACCTTACTGTGGGTTATGCCTTATGGGAGAAACTTCAATCAGACGTTCATTTCGTCACTTGGGTGGGCATTGATAAAATGGCCGTATCCATTCGCAATGTTAAAACGGACGGGGAAATTCAAAAAATCGAAACCGCATGCAATCTTTGCGTGCAGGCGCTTCGGGAGACGGTTCCGTATATTCGGCCCGGTGTGCGTGAAAATGATCTTGCATCGGAATTGGAGTACAGGATGCGTAAAATGGGGCTGGAAGGCACCTCGTTTGACACCATCGTGGCATCCGGATACAGAAGTGCATTGCCCCACGGAATCGCCTCGTCTCGTGTAATTGAGTCCGGAGACGCTGTCACGATTGATTTTGGCGGTGTTTATGATGGTTACGCTTCTGATATGACCCGTACTTTTTTTATGGGGGAACCCAGTGCTGAACTTGCTCAAATATATCAGGCTGTCTTATGTGCGCAACAAACTGCTTTGGATCAATTTAATGTTGGTATGACCGGTGCGGAATTAGACCGCATTGCACGAGATGTACTGTATGCACACGGTTATGGTCCTTATTTCGTACATGCTTTAGGACACGGAGTAGGAATTGAAGTACACGAGGGCGTTACAGTCGGACGAAAATCTCAAGACAGTTTGCTTCCCGGTATGGTTTTTAGTATCGAGCCCGGTGTTTACGTGGAGGGACTCGGCGGCGTCAGGATCGAGGACTTGGTGGTTGTGACGGAAACAGGTCTTCGCGTGCTCACAAAAGACTTTGAGAAAACACTTGCAATTCTATAATACTTATGCTATACTGCTTGAGTGCTATTCCTTGTTCTGCATTTCATTGCAGAACCGTTTAGTCCAGAAGGAGGTGAAATTGAAATGAATAAGTATGAAGTAATGTTCATTATCAACCCGGAACTCAATGAGGAGGACAATAAGGCTGTTGTTGAGAAATTCAAAGCAATGCTGGAAGGTGCCGGAACTGTTGAGACTTTTGCCGAGTGGGGAAAGCGTCGCCTTGCGTATCCGATTCAGGATTATACGGAAGGCTATTATGTTGTTTCTGAATTTGAAGCAAATGCAGACTTCCCGGCAGAACTTGACCGTGTGATGAAGATTTCTGATGATATTATTCGTCACATGATTACACGTAAGGATGTGTAATCCATTGAGTATGTTTGTATACGCTACGTGAGACGTATCGGGTGATAGTAGGAGGCTATGGCATGAACAAAGTAATTCTAATTGGTAGATTAGCAAGAGATCCTGAACTTCGGTATACCGCGGGAAACAACACAGCAGTGTGTCAGATCAGCGTTGCCGTAGATCGTCGGTTTAAGTCCGAGAACCAGCCCACCGCTGATTTCATCCCGGTTGTGGCTTGGAGACAACAAGCGGAGTTTATCAGCAAATATTTTACCAAAGGCAGCAGAATCGCCATTGTAGGTTCCATTCAAGTGAGATCTTATGATGACAAAGACGGTCAGAAACGTTTCGTTACTGAAGTCATTGCTGACGAAGTGGAATTTTGCGAGAGCAAGAGACAGGAAGGTGGATATCAAGGCGGTTTTTCTCAAGCGCCTCAAGCCCCTCAAACTCGTCCGCAGCAAGCCCCTCAGGCAAATACAAGCACGGGCGGCGATTCATTCGGTGGAGACGGTTATTTCTCCATTGATGATGACGAGAACGTACCGTTCTGATATACGTTGAACGGTTTCAATTGACAAGAAAGGAGGCAATGTATTATGCCTTATGCAAAGAAAGATCGTGAAGGCTACGACAAGGGTGACTCCAAGAGCGCAAGACCTCGCAGAGCCAGAAAGAAAGTATGCCCGTTCTGTGCAGAGAAAGCACAGTCCATTGATTATAAGGACATTGTAAAGCTTAGAAAGTTTGTTTCCGAAAGAGGTAAGATTCTTCCTCGCAGAATTTCCGGAAACTGTGCAAAGCATCAGAGAGAGTTGACAATTGCGATTAAGCGCGCAAGACACGTGGCTTTGATGCCGTTCTCCGCTGACTAATTTAAGCGGTAAGCGAAATAGTGCTTTGTAACATGGCGGTGCTGCACAGGTGTGTTGCACCGCTTATGCATAAAATTCATGGATTCAAGAAGGAGTGAGCAACGGTTTGAACAATAAATTTATTCGTAAGATCAATTTATTGACGGTAAACTCAGTGATTTTATTCACTGTTTTGGCTGTCTGCTCCTATTTGATGATTATTTCCGAAAATTATGCTGCTGCACTTGTATTGAGCGTGCTTGCGCTCCTGTGTGCGGCTTTGAATATAATCGTACATATTGTTAAACAAAGAGATCGGCTTAAACGAATCAAGTTGCTAACGTTCTATGCGGAAGGCAATCTACATCCCGGTCCCGGTGCGATTCCTTTTTTTCGTTTACCTTTAGCTTTTCTTTCTTCCGACGGGAAATTCCTTTGGGCCAATGATCTTTTCCGTGCAATTTTTACAGATCAAGCGGGTATGCAGAAACAATTGCGGGAATTGTACGTGGTACATTTGCGGGGTAAATTGGAAAATCAGGCCCTGATGTTGGAAACGCCGATTCAATTTGGCGACCGTAATTTTGTTATGATGACCAACGTCGTTCGCTTAGATCAAGAGCATACGGAGGATAGCTTTGCGATTATGCTGTATTTTTCGGAGAATACAGAACTGATCCAATTGAAGAAAAAATACGACAGCCGGCAGACTGCCGTTGCTGAAATCGCAGTAGATAGTTACCAAGAAATTTTTCAGTCAAACGGTGAGTCGGTTATCAATGCAATCACTGTTGAACTTTCTAAAATTTTTACCAAATGGCTGGCGGATACCAATGCCGTTATTAAGAAATTAGTGCAGGACCGTTATATTCTAATTATGGAGGAAGATGCACTTAATCGGTTGTGCCAAGAGAAATTCAGCGTGTTAAACCAAGTTAAGCGCATATCCGTAGGCAATCGAATTCCCGTTACGTTAAGTATCGGTGTAGGTGTACACGGTGATAGCGTACAGGCAAACTATGAAGCCGCTTCCCAAGCACTGGAGCTTGCGTTAAGCCGTGGCGGTGATCAGGCCGTTGTACGCGACCGAGGGCACGATGATTATTACGGCGGAAGCACTATGGACTTGGAAAGCTTGTCGAAAGTTAAAGCGCGCATCGTTGCCGACTTATTGAAGAAAGAAATTTTGCGAAGCTCACGGGTACTCATTATGGGCCATCAAATTGGTGATATGGACTCCTTCGGTGCTTCTTTGTGTGTGTACCGCGCTTGTTCTTTCTTTGGGATTGAGTCCAAAATCATTTTGAATGAAGGCAATCCTGCGATCAACGGTATGCTCCAGCGTCTTCAAGCCCTTCCTGAATACCGCGAATTATTCATTAATACCAGTTACGCACTGAATTTAGTGGATGATGATACCCTTGCGGTAGTTGTAGATACCAGTCGACAAAGTATGACAGAATGTCCTAAATTGTTGGACTATGCACCGCGCATCGCAGTGGTGGATCACCATAGAAAGTCCTCGGATTATCTGAAGGAAACCGTATTGGATTATTCAGAATCCTATGCGTCTTCCACAAGCGAATTATTGGTGGAAGTATTGCAATATATGATTCCTCACGTAGCCGTTCCTGTGGTGGAAGCAGAAGCCATGTATGCCGGTATGTTGGTTGATACGAAAAATTTTACGTTTAAGACCGGAACCAGAACGTTTGAAGTTGCATCTTATTTGAAGAAACAAGGCGTAGATACCATTGGTGTGCGTCAGTATTTCCAGCCGGATTTTGATACTTACGCGGAAGTATCGAAAGTAACGGCTACGGTTAAGTTGGTACAAAACCGTATTGCCATTGCGTACTGTACGAAAGACAGTAAGAACATGAAATTGGTTGCCGCCATGGCAGCAGATCAACTTTTGAATATTGCCGGTGTTGAGGCGTCTTTTGTTTTGAGTGACAAAGGCGGAGACGTGGCAATCAGCGGAAGATCCTTAGGGGAAATCAATGTTCAAGTTATTTTAGAGAAGATGGGTGGCGGCGGTCATTTAACTGCTGCAGCCGCAGTTTTGAATAATATTTCATTGGAATTTGCTGAGAAAGAACTGATTAAGTACATTATGGAGTACTTAGATAAATAAATGGAGGTTACTATATGAAAGTAATTTTACTGAAAGACGTTAAAGACCTTGGTAAGAAGGATCAAATCGTAGAAGTAAGTGATGGCTACGGAAAGAATTTTTTAGTTCCCAGAGGCATTGCGAAGATTGCAACAACCGGTTCCATCAATGAAGCGATGGATAAACAAAAGGCACAAGAAGCCAAAAAAGCAAGGGAATTGGCACAAGCAAAAGAATTGGCCCATGATATTTCTACGAAACGCGTTATTTTGAAAGCGAAATTAGGGGACAACGGTAAACTGTTTGGTGCAATTTCTGCTAAAGATATTGCGGAAGCGATGAAGAAACAGTTTAACATTGATTTAGACAAGAAGAAAATTGAATTGGATGAACCCATTAAATCCCAAGGTGTATTTGACGTAACTGCAAAAGTGTATGCCGGTGTTGTCGGTAAGTTTCAGGTAGAGGTTCAAGCGCAATAAGAACAGTAAAGGTGTGAACGATTATGAAGGCAGGTCTCCCTCCACAAAATATTGAAGCCGAGAGGTCTCTATTAGGTGCCATTTTAACCGATCAAAGCGTTATTTTAGACGTTATGGCTTCTGTAAATGCTGAGGATTTTTATAGAAAAGATCATCAGTTGATTTTTGAAGCTATGGTAAAGCTTTCCGGTAAGAATCAGCCCATTGATATGATTACCGTTTCGGACTATTTAACGTCTACCGGTAGTATTTCCGGTGCAGGTGGTGTGGATTACATCGTTTCCCTTACGGAAGACGTTCCGCTGGCTTCAAATGCGGTTCAGTATGCACAAATCGTATCCGAAAAGGCGCTGCAACGCCGTTTGATTCAAGCATCTTCTGAAATTGCTAAGATGGCTTATGAACCGGAAGGGGACGTACCCAACGTATTAGAAGAAGCTGAAAAGAAAATTTTTAATTTAGTACAAAAAAGAAACAACAAGTCCTATTCCCGAATTGGAGAATTGCTTCCCGGTATTTTTGACGAATTAACGGAATTAAGTTTGAACGGTTCGCTGCCAGGCATTCCCACCGGTTTTATTGATTTAGATAAACTCTTAGCCGGTTTACATAATTCGGATTTAATTTTGGTAGCCGCAAGACCCGGTATGGGTAAGACGGCATTGATGCTGAATTTAGCAACCAACGTTGCCAAGAAAAACTATCCCGTTGCTGTTTTTAACTTGGAAATGTCCAGCGAGCAGTTGGCGAAGCGTATTTTAAGTTCAGAATCTCAAATCGGCGGCGAGAAAATCAAAACCGGACAATTTGAGGAAATGGATTGGACACGTTTGGCAGAAACCTTAGAGCGTTTTGAATCTATTCCACTCTATATTGATGACTCCACGGACGTAACGATTGCTTCCATTCGTGCCAAGTGTCGAAAGTTGAAACTGGAAAAAGATATTAAACTCATTATCATCGACTATCTTCAATTAATGTCCAGCGGTGGTAAATCAGATAATCGCACCACGGAAATCGCAGAGATTTCCCGTGCACTCAAAATTATGGCAAAAGAATTAAATGTTCCTGTAATCGTGGGCTCTCAGTTAAGCCGTGAAGTAGAGAAACGTGCGGACAAACGCCCGCAATTAAGTGATCTTCGTGAATCCGGTGCCATTGAGCAGGATGCGGACATTGTTATGTTTATTTATCGTGACGTAGTTTATAACAAAGACAAATTAGATGAACGTATGCATAATATTGCAGAATTGATTATTGGAAAACATCGTAATGGTTCTACCGGTACCATCAATCTGATATTTGACGGCAGCCACGCATCTTTTAAGAATGTTACGTTTACCGGTGAGAGGAAATAAACAATGATGCACCTGAAAGAACTTCCTGAATATGCGAAGTTTATGGCGTGTATAGCGAAACACAATCTTATCCCGGAGGGTACACCTGTTGTTGCAGCGGTATCAGGGGGAGCGGATTCTATTGCGATGTTGTGTCTATTATATACATACCTTGCACCGGAACAAATTACGGTTGTACACGTAAATCACGGCATTCGTGGAGCAGAAGCCAAAAGAGACGCGGAATACGTTCAAGCCATATGTGCACAGTTGCAGTTATCCTGTCGGTTGATTGAGGTGGATATTCCGCAGATTGCGCAAAGCAGAGGGCTTGGCTGGGAAGAATGTGCAAGAATAGAGCGATACGGTTTTTTGCGATCCATTGCGCAAGAACGAAATAGTCTTATTGCGGTTGCACATCATCGAGAAGATCGGGCCGAAACGGTTTTAATGAACATTGCCAGAGGAACCGGTGTAGACGGATTAAAAGGAATCTCATACAAATACGATTGCATTATCCGGCCGTTACTGGATTTCAGCAAAGACGAAATTTTACGCGTTTGCGCCGTTGCCGGCGTCGTCCCTGTGGAGGACAGCACGAATTTAGAGGATGATACCCTTCGGAATCGTGTGCGTCACCACGTAATCCCGTATTTATCCGCATCTTTTCAGCGGGATATTGTGGATAAAATATTGGAATTGTCTGATTTAGCCGGTGTTGATTGTGAATTTCTGGACAGTTATACACAGGAAGTTTCGAACAGAATTGTTACGCAGGAAGAATCTTCCTGGATTATGGACAGAACCGCTTTTTTGAACGAAAAAGAAGCTATCCAAAATCGTTTGCTTCGTAAGATTATCCCGAAAATATGTGATTGGAAAGGTGCAGCACTGTTCCCGGAAGGTAAGGATTTAACGGTAAATAGGATTATGCGGGTTCGAAATCATATTCGGGAAGGAAAATCCGGTAAGGTTGTGGAAGTTGGACGGAAAATTCATTGCCGTATTGAAGGAAATCGATGTGTACTGTATTATTGTACCGAAAAGGACATAGACAGTGAGGTGCGATATCCTTGCATTACGGTTTATCCGGCCGATGATATGGACGTCACTGCATTTTTGAAATCCAAATCAGAGAGCTGTGAAATTTTTGATTACGGTCAGTTGTGTAAGCAGATGCATGGCAATGTCAAAATCGAGTTGCGTCAAATTAAAACGGGCGACGTTTTTTCGCCTTTTGGAATGCAAGGCAGCATGCGATTGCGTAAGTTTTTGATCGATCAAAAAATACCCCTTTCTCATCGAGAGAAAATACGGATTGTGGCGGCTGATCAACAGGTTCTGTGGATTCCGGGCATTCGAAGAAGCAATTTGTACCCGGTTACACGGAAAACAAAAGAAATTATACAGATCAATATTGAAACGGAGGACATATACAATGGAACAAAAGAATGATTTTACTAAAGAAATAGCAGATCGTGTACTGGTTAGTCGGGAGGAAATTCAACAAGCCGTTGCAAGAATCGGTGCCGAAATCACGAAAGATTACGAAGGTAAAGAATTGTTTGTAATCGGCGTATTGAAAGGCGGTTTCATGTTTATGGCTGACTTGGTGCGTGAAATTAACCTTCCGCTGCAGTTGGACTTCATTGCTGTTTCCAGCTATGGTTCTTCGACCAAAACCTCCGGTGTTGTTCGTATGATTAAAGATATTGACAAACCTTTAGACGGAAAGCATCTTTTGATCGTAGAGGATATTATCGACTCCGGCGTTACACTAAAATATCTGAAAGAAATGTTTGCAACCCGCGGACCTTTAAGCATTAAAGTATGCACGATTTTCGACAAACCTTCCCGGCGTAAAGTGGAAATGAAAGGGGACTACGTAGGCATTGAAATTCCGGACGAATTTGTAATCGGTTACGGATTGGATTACGATGGAAAATACCGAAATCTTCCGGATTTGTGCGTTCTTCGAAGAGATGTTTACGAAAAGGAATAAACGGGTAAAATGTGTTTGAAACATCCTGCGTATTATGGTATCATAAGATAATCGCAGATTGGAGGTTAATGCATTGAAAGCATTGAAAGCAATATCGCCTTATATCGTTATGATCGGACTTGTCGTCCTGATTGTTATGGTCGTTTCCAGCCTGATGACAGGGCCGGAATTGGCTTATACACAATTTGTATCCGAATTAAAGGCAAACAACGTTTCCAGCGTTAAATTAGAAGGAAACGAGGCCACGATTAAACTAAAGGAACAAAGTAAATTGGATTCCAAAATCAAAGCCGGGGAGTATACGGTTTACGTACACAGCCAGGATAATTTTGAAGCTTTGATGACGGACGTTACCATGAATGATTCCGGCATATCGGTTAAGTATACGGCGAAGAATAACGAACTACCCTTTGTGGTTCGGTTGATTCCTTATATTTTGTTTGTGCTCATCTTTTTGATCTTCCTTTATATGATGTTTAGCAACAGTCAAAACGGAAACAACCGTGCTATGAATTTCGGACGCAGTCGTGCCAGATTATATACGTCAAGCAAGATCACGTTTGAGCACGTAGCAGGCGCAGAGGAAGAAAAAGAAGAAATGGCGGAATTGGTTTCCTTCTTAAAGGAACCCAAGCGGTATGCCTCTCTTGGCGCTCGTATCCCAAAAGGTGTGCTTATGGTAGGCCCTCCGGGAACCGGTAAGACCTATTTGGCAAAAGCCGTTGCCGGTGAAGCAAATGTGCCGTTTTTTTCCATCAGTGGATCTGATTTTGTTGAAATGTACGTAGGTGTTGGTGCATCTCGTGTGCGTGATTTGTTTGAACAGGCAAAGAAGAATTCTCCCTGTATTATTTTCATTGATGAAATTGATGCGGTGGGGCGTCACAGAGGTGCGGGCCTTGGCGGCGGTCACGACGAACGGGAACAAACGTTGAACCAATTGCTTGTTGAGATGGATGGTTTTGGCGTCAATGAAGGCGTTATTGTCATGGCTGCTACTAATAGACCGGATATTTTGGATCCCGCATTGACAAGACCGGGGCGTTTTGACCGGAAGATTACGGTGAATTATCCGGACGTTAAAGGACGGGAAGCCATTTTACGCGTGCATGCCAAGAATAAACCTTTGGCGGATTCGGTGGATTTAAGCGACGTTGCCAAGAATACAGCCGGTTTCACTGCGGCAGATTTAGAGAATTTATTAAATGAATCCGCATTGCTGGCTGCCAGAGATAAGAAAGAACAAATCGCGCAAGAACATTTGAAGGAAGCCATCTTCCGTGTATTGGTTGGTCCGGAGAAGAAGAGCCGCGTATTTACGGAGAAAGAAAAATGGCTGACCGCCGTTCATGAAACCGGTCACGCAATTTGCGTTAAACTACTTTCTTCTACAGACAAAGTAGATCGTATTTCCGTGATTCCTGCGGGTTTAGCAGGTGGCTATACGTCCCATAGACCGGAGGAAGACAAGACATACCTTACAAAGGGTCAATTACTGGAAGATATCGATATTTGTTTAGGCGGTCGGGCAGCAGAAGCTATGATGTTAGGTGAGATCAGTACCGGTGCGTCCGGGGATCTGAAGCGCGCCAATACCATTGCACGCAATATGATTGTGAAATACGGCATGAGCGATCAATTAAGCAACATGGTATTCCAATCCGGAGAAAATGACGAGGTATTCATCGGTCGAGATTATGGTCATACGAAATCCTACAGTGAAGACGTATCTGCGCAGATCGATCGGGAAGTGAAAGAGATTATGGACCGTGAATATGCCCGTGTTATGGATTTACTGACCGAAAATCGAAATAAATTGGAACAAATTGCCCGCGTTCTTATGGAGAAAGAAAAGATTGAAGGCGCCGAATTTAACCAATTGATGGAAGAAGCGTAAACCAACAGCGCATTATTTGAATATATGATGAATGATAAGGATGTGTATGATCAGATACATGGACAGAATCAACACTGCGTAAATAAGATCTGCCATTTTCTGCTGCACCTCCTTTTTTATTCTCCCTTATTTGTATATGCAACAGATCATCAAAATGTGAGAAAGGAGGGTTCCCGGTGGATACGTCCAATGAAATTGTGATTCATGGTACTGTACTTGAAATTATATTTGAAAATGAAGATAATGGATATAAAATTTGTGATATTCTTTGCAATGGAACGGATACGGTTACCGCAAGAGGAACACTTCCTTTTCTTTACGTAGGAGAGTACGTTACGTTCACCGGTCATTTTGAAAATCACAAAGTGTACGGTGATCAATTTATTGTAACCGGTTACGGCAAAGAATTACCGGTTCATGCGGATGAAATAGAAATTTTTCTGTCTTCCGGGCTTATTGAAGGTGTGGGGCCCGCAACGGCGAAAGCAATCGTTAAGAAGTTCGGCGAAGACACTGTACAGGTCATTTTACATGCACCGGAGAAATTAGAGTGTGTACGAGGAATTTCTCACGCCAGAGCACTTCGGATTGGTGAAACCTTTCAAGAATATGAAGCAACCAGCGAGTTAATCGTCTATTTCAATCAACATGGCATTTCAACGGGGTTAGCTTTAAAAATTTATCAAAAATACGGTATTCTTGCGACAGAAATTGTGCAGAAAAATCCGTATCGATTGATTGATGATATTCCGGAAATTGGTTTTAAGACAGCAGATCGTTTGGGCCAATCTATTGGAATTGCGTTAGATGCAGGCAGTAGAATTTGCGCCGGAATCTTACATATATTATCCTTAGCATTGGGAGGCGGACACGTTTTTTTGCCGGAACCCATTTTAATTCGCGAAACTGCACAATTATTGAACGTTTCGGAATCCTTAATTGAGCCATCTCTGGACACGTTAGAGGGCTTACATAAGATTCTTTGTTTAGGTGCACCAGAGAATCGGCAAATCTTCCTTTCCTATATGGATTTATCTGAAAAATACGTGGCTGACCGACTTTATGAACATAGTTTAATCACAACGGACGTATCTATGGACCGCTTTGAGAAGAATATGCAAAAGTTTCAACGTCAAGCAGGTATTCATTTAGATGACGCCCAGCGCGATGCAATCCTGCAAAGTTGCCTGCACGGTTTTTCGATTATAACCGGTGGACCCGGTACCGGTAAGACTACGATTATCAATGCCTTGGTGCATCTACTTACCGGGATGTCTAAAAAGTGTGTGCTTGCGGCGCCTACGGGCAGAGCGGCAAAGCGTATGGCGGAGACTTGCGGTCTTCCGGCGAAAACCATTCACCGTTTACTTGAATTTACGTCTTCCGGACGGGAATTTGAGGGGGAGAATGATTTAAACGGTGGAAACAGGGAGGATTTTTACCTGAAATTCGGAAGAAACGAACAAAATCCATTGGACGTAAACGTGTTGATTGTGGACGAAACCTCTATGCTGGATACGCTGCTTTTGTACCACCTTTTGAAAGCAACCCCAAAAGAAGCACAGATTATTTTTGTGGGAGATCAGAATCAGCTTCCTTCCGTGGGACCGGGAAACGTACTGAAAGATTTAATATCGACCGGCTTATTCCGAACAACGGTTTTAAGCAAAATTTACCGTCAAGAAGACAGCAGTATGATTGCTTATAATGCCCATAAAGTAAACGGGGGACTGCTTCCGGAAACCAATCAGAAAGACAGTGATTTTTTCTTTCTTCCGAGAAAAACGTCGCAAGACGTCATGCAGACGCTGATCGACGTGGTGTGCAGACGACTCCCCAATGCATACGGTATCGACCCAATGAAGGATGTGCAGGTGTTAATTCCCAACAAAAAGGGATACTGTGGTGTGATGAATGCCAACGTGTTGTTGCAACAAGAATTGAATCCTGCGCGGGATGGTTTAGACGAATTTGAGAACAGCAACGGTGTTTTTCGCCGGGGCGATCGAGTTATGCAGACGAAAAACAATTACGAGATCACCTGGATTAAGAAAGATACACCCGGCGTTGAAGGAAAGGGTATTTTCAATGGGGAAATGGGTGTCATCCAAGGCATTGATAAGAAAAACAAAACAGTGGATATTCTTTTTGACGATGATCGCTTTGTAACGTACGATTTTCCCACGATGAATCAAATTGAACATTGCTATGCCATTACTGTTCATAAAAGTCAGGGCAGTGAGTTTGATTATTGCGTTATTCCGCTTCTTTCAGGGCCACCTATGTTAATGACCAGAAACATCTTATATACGGCCATTACCCGTGCAAAGAAAATGGTGGTCCTCATTGGCGACGGGCAATGTATGGAAAATATGATTGCTAACAACACCCAGCAAGCGCGTTATACCTATCTTGCTGAACGAATTATAGAAAGGGGACGAAAAAATGAACGTGCGTAAGCTTCTTTTTCCGGACAAATGCCCTTTCTGCGGAAAAATCATACATAGTCATACGTTGGGATGTTGTGAGGACTGCAGAGAAAAGGATATTTTTTATGAAAATACAGGTTCAGGCGAGCTATCTGTTTTACCTCATATTTTAAATTTATACTGCCTGCTTCATTACGAAGGTTTGGTGAAAGATAGCTTGATTCGATACAAGTTTCAGGGAGAAAATTGGCTTGCTAATCCTTTTGCAGCGCTATTACATCAGTATATTGCAAAAGATAACGGGTATCACTTCTGCGCGTGGATTACGTCCGTTCCCGTTAGTTCGTCCCGATTCAAAGTGCGCGGTTACAACCAAAGTGAAATTATTGCAAGAAAACTATCTGCACTTTCCGGAATCCCTTATGCGGATTTTCTTGCAAGAAAAGATACGAAGGTACATGCACAAACCGGAAAGATGAGCCGGACGGAGCGATATCAAGTTAAAAAATTTGAATTACTACCCAGCCATAATTCCATTCAAGGCGGTGTTCTTCTGGTGGACGATATTCTCACCACCGGATCCACATTAAACGAATGTAGCGAATTATTGTTAAATGCAGGTGCTTCCTTTGTGAATGCTGCAGTTTTGGCATCCGGACGAAAAGATTTGGGAGGTGTTTGCGCATGATCGTTTTTTCCTGTAAAGACGTAGGGATTACTTTTGGCGATGAAAACGTGTTAGAACGCGTAAATCTTACGATCAATGAAAAGGATCGTATAGGCATTGTAGGCTCCAACGGTGCCGGGAAGACAACATTGATTCGTTTGCTGTTGGGCGAATATAAAGAGACGGAGGGCACGGTTTTTGTCCATAGCAAAATCCATCATTCCATTGGCTATTTACCTCAAAATTCCGGTTTAGAGTCAAATTTGACGGTTTTGGCTGAATTTATGGCACCATTTCAATTTTTAACTGAAATGGAAATGCGATTGGAGAAAATCGAGAAACAACTTGAATACTGCACAGCGGAAGATGCGCCGCATTTTTCGCAACAATTGGCACAATTGTATGAAACCTACACGAAACAAGGCGGTCTTACTTACAAGAATCGCGTACACAGTATTTTGAAGGGATTAGGTTTCAGGGAAGAATCCTGGAAATTAAACATTTCGGATTTAAGCGGCGGACAAAAAACACGTTTGGCATTGGGTCGGCTGTTGCTCTCCAAACCGGAAGTCTTGATTTTGGACGAGCCCACCAACCACTTGGATACGGAATCCGTATTATGGTTGGAACAGGAATTAAACGACTACACAGGAACATTGCTGATTATTTCACACGACCGTTCATTTTTGGATGCTGTAACCCGTAAAACGCTTCTGATAGAAAATTGTACTGCGTTTCTGTACAATGCACCTTATTCTAAGTATGCCATATTAAGGAACAATGACTTGCTATATCAAGAAAGAATGTGGCAACAGCAACAAAAAGAGATTGCACGAATTGAAGCTTTTATTCAAAATCAACGAAAATGGAATCGGGAAAGAAACATTATTGCAGCCGAAAGTCGCATGAAGCAGTTAGACCGAATGGTGAAGATTGATCGTCCCCGTCAGCCGGACGATCCACCACCTATTTCTTTTGATATAGACGTTCCGGGCGGCAACGATGTGCTTTTCGTGGAGGATTTGTCTTTTGCTTATCCGGATAAAACATTATTTCAGCACGTTTCTATGAACGTCTATAAAGGTGAGCGCGTTTTTATTACGGGCCCGAACGGTTCCGGTAAATCCACTTTTCTAAAAGTATTAACCGGCATGCTTCCTGAAGATGACGTTTCACGTGTATCCGGATCGTTCAAAATTGGTGTGAACACGTCTTTTTCATATTATGCCCAGGATTTGTCCGGACTTAATTCGAACAATACGGTTTTTGATGAAATCTATGATCATGCCAATGCAGGACGTGCTGCCACAGGGCTTATTAGCGTGCCGTCGATTCGCAGTGCACTGGCAGCCTTTGGTTTTCGCGGGGAGGAAGTATTTAAGCAAGTATCAACCCTGAGCGGCGGGGAAAAATCCCGGTTGCAACTTTTAAAAATTGCCTATGAGCGACGACCGTTTTTGATTTTAGATGAGCCGACGAACCACCTGGATATTGCTGCCAGGGAAACGTTGGAAGAAGCACTGCGCCGATTTAAAGGAACACTTTTGGTGGTATCCCACGATCGTTATTTTGCAGAGCAACTTGCCACGAGATTTTTAGACATTTCTTCATTCCAAGAGAAAGTGGTAAATCACGTTGAAGTAGCTAAGTCGTCGGAAGGCGGAGACGCCTACAAAGCAGAGAAAGAACGGCGTGCCAAAATACGAAAAGCACAGAATGACAAGTTAAAATTGGAAAAATTTTTGGATGAAACGCAGCGGGAAATTGATCGTATCGATGCAGCGCTGACCGATCCTGACAACAGCACGGATTTTTCGTTGTTGTCCGAACTATTTGAAGAAAAAAACGGTTTAGAAGAAAAAATGCTTGCGGCTATGGAAACGTTGGAAAACTTGGAACTTGCGTAAAAAAGTGGTATACTACAATAGATGAGATAAATGGAGGCGAAAACTTGGAGCGTTTAAGATTAGATATGAATACACAAGAAAGTGCTGCAGTATTTGGACAAGGGGATGCCCACGTTTCCATTATTGAAGATGCTTTTAACGTGGATATTTCTCTGGAAGACGGCGGGATTTCCTGTACGTCACGCCATGAGGACGGACAAAGCAAACAACGAATTGAACTGGCTATTTCTGTGATACGCCGTATGTTGGAATTGTCTAAACAAGGGGAAATTCTAAATCGACAAATTACAGCCTACTTATGTGATCTCGCTTCTGAGAACGGTCCTATCAGTCTTTCTTCTTATCAAACAGGCGGCGTTTGCATTACGTCTCGGGGAAAGAGCATTAAAGCAAAGACACAGGGACAGCAGACCTACGTTGAAAGTATCCGCAAGAATATGATCACGTTTGGAATCGGTCCTGCAGGTACCGGTAAGACGTATTTAGCCGTTGCACTGGCGGTAGATGCATTCAGAAAGAATGAAGTCTCCAGGATTATTTTAACTAGACCTGCTGTGGAGGCCGGCGAGAATTTAGGATTCTTGCCCGGAGATTTACAAAGCAAAGTCGATCCATATTTAAGACCCCTTCAAGATTCATTATATGAAATTATGGGTATTGACAGTTACAATCGAAACATGGAGCGAGGTGCCATAGAAATTGCGCCTTTAGCTTATATGCGGGGTCGTACCTTAGACCACGCCTTTATCATCTTGGATGAAGCCCAGAACACCACCCAAGAGCAGCTCAAAATGTTTTTAACCAGAATCGGTCAGGGCTCTAAAGCGGTGGTTACCGGCGATGTAACGCAAATTGACTTACCCAGGGATAAAGTGTCCGGCTTGAAGAAAATTGAGCGTATTCTGGGTGGCATTGACGATATTGGTTTTTGTACCCTTACGGGGAAGGACGTGGTTCGCTGTGAACTGGTTCAAAAAATTATTCGGGCTTACGAGCAATACGAGCAGAAATAACGAAGAGGAGAATTGCGATGCGATTTCATTGTGCAGTTGACGTTGAAAAAAGAGGCATTTTACCATTACCGAAACGAAGAGCCTTTCAAAAAATCATCCGTGCTGTATTCAAAGGCGTTGCAGAAGGAACTGCAACCAACTTAGTACAGGTATGTGAGTCCCAGGCAGTTGACGGTGCAGAAATCCACGTTACGTTTACGGAT
The DNA here is from genome assembly GCA_017935905.1 of Clostridia bacterium. Lineage (GTDB taxonomy): Bacteria > Bacillota > Clostridia > UBA1212 > UBA1255 > RGIG9099. The sequence goes on from JAGBGO010000010.1 coordinate 88,738, forward strand.
AACGAAGGCATACAGGTTTACAACCGTCAATATCGTGAGATAGATCGACCTACAGACGTGCTTTCCTTCCCATTATCGGATTTTTGCAATGGTGACGTAATGCTTTCTTGCGACAATATCAATCCGGAGAACAATTATTTATCTTTAGGAGACGTTATCATAAGTGTGGAACGGATGGAAGCGCAAGCTAAGGAATTTGGACATTCTCAATCCAGGGAAGTTGCCTTTTTGGTTTGCCATTCTGTATTGCATCTTTTGGGATACGATCACATTACCCCGGAAGCGGAAAATCAAATGAAAACAATTACGGAAGATACGTTGACAAAATTAGGCTATACCCGGGACTATCAGGACGAAGGAGAAGAATAAGAATATGGTAACAAAATCCGGTTTTATAACGGTCGTCGGAAGACCCAACGTAGGCAAATCCACGTTAATTAATCAACTGGCAGGGGAGAAGATTGCGATTACGTCTCCAAAACCCCAAACTACAAGAACGAATTTACATGCAATTATCACGGAAGACGACTATCAAATGATCTTCGTGGATACGCCGGGCATTCACGCCCCTAAGAACAAATTAGGGGAGTATATGACCCAAATGGCCCATGGAACTTTATCGGAAGTGGATGCGGTGGTATTCGTTTGTGACGCTACCGAGAAAACGGTTCTGCAAGGAGATTTGAAGATTATTGATTTACTTCGCCCTCTTACCAAACCGGTTTATCTGGTTTTGAACAAGACAGACGCCGTGCAAAAAGAAGTGTTGTTGGAGAAAATTCAGATTTTATCTGAGAAGATGCATTTTACCGAAATTATACCACTGTCTGCAAAATCAGGAGACGGCGTAAAAATCCTGAAAGATTTACTGGTTCAAACACTTCCAAAGGGGCCTGCGTATTTTCCTGAGGATATCGTAACCGATACATCCGTAAGAGATTTGTGCAGAGAAATTATTCGGGAGAAGATTCTTCTTTTCACCTCGGAAGAAGTACCCCATGGCGTAGGCATTGAAATTGTTCGTTTTGATGAAGCGAAGAAAGACAATGGTGTAACTACCATTGATGCCAATATTTATTGCGAGAAAGAAACCCATAAGGGTATATTGATCGGCAAACAAGGCGCTATGCTCAAAAAAATCGGAACGGCTGCACGTAAAGAAGCAGAACGGCTTTTGGGCACGCGGCTGAATTTACGTTTGTGGGTAAAGGTGCGTGAAGATTGGCGGAACAATCCAAGTATGCTGAAAGAGCTGGGTTTTGAGTAAAATGAGTGATTTTTTGGCAGTTGAAGGCGTTGTGTTACGGGCAGTAGATTTCGGAGAAAGCAGCAAAATGCTGACTATTTTTACCGGAGAATACGGTCTTGTCAGTGTGCGTGCAAGAGGCGTACGCAAAGCGAAAAGCAAACTGGCGGCATGTACACAACCCTTTTGCTTCAGTCGATTTGAATTGTGCAAGAAAAGCGGGGACGTGTACACCCTTACCGGGGGCACGGTCTTAGAGGCATTTTACGGGCTTTCCGGCGATTTGGAGGCTTTTTATGCGGCAGGTTATATGGGTAAAATGCTGCTTCACATTGAACAGCCGGATTTGCCGGATCCGGAAACGTTGCGTTTATTTTTGAACTGTTTATATTTCCTTTCAAACGGGAAAAGAGATTGTCGCTTTATTAAATGCGTTTTTTTGCTTCGTTTGGCCTATATTCAAGGCGTGATGCCGGATGATTTTCCGGGCATCCATGCAGACACGAAGAAAGCGCTTTCCCACGTTCAAAATTCATCCATGGAAGCCTTGTTTCAGTTTGGCGTTTCTGCTATAATTTTAGAAGAATTAGAACAAATTTCTGTTCAAGCAGAACGGGAGTTTGCGTGATTGTTTGAGAGGAGATTGGTACCATGGCCAATTATATTGAAAAGAAAATCGGTGATTTTAAAGCCGGGGACGCAGTATGCGGATATTTCTTTGTGAAAGAATCCGAATTAAAGACAACGACAACAAACAATAAATACATGAATTTTTGTTTTGCAGACAAGACCGGAGAAATCAATGCAAAGTTATGGGATTGGGACGAAGAAAACGCCATTCGTTTCAAGGCCGGAATTTTGGTGTACGGGAAAGGCACCGTGGTGGATTGGCAAGGTCAGTTGCAATTCAAACTGGATTTACTGCGAAGAACCATTGATACAGATCCCGTTCGTATAGAGGACTATATTCCTTCAGCGCCCTACAGCGGTGAAAGTATGCTCCATTTTATCGAAACCTGCGTAGACCAGATGAAAGATGCAGAACTGCAGCAGTTGGTACGTGCCGTATTGGATCAATACCGGGATCGTTTACTATTTTATCCGGCGGCAAAGAAGAATCATCATGCCGTGCGTTGTGGACTGCTGTATCATACTGCAACCATGCTGAAGAGTGCCGTTGCGTTATCCAAGATTTACACGTTTTTAAATACAGATTTACTGTATGCCGGTGTTATTTTACACGATATGGGTAAGATTTCTGAAATGGCTGTAAATGAATGCGGTTTAGTGTCGGAGTATACCACGGAAGGCATGCTGTTAGGACATTTGGTGCAAGGCGTTAAGAACATTGAAGTTATCGGCAGATCCTTGCAAATCAATTCGGAGAAAATTTTACTGATCCAGCACATGTTGCTTTCTCATCATTATATTCCGGAGCACGGCAGTCCAAAATCCCCAGCCTTCCCGGAAGCGGAATTACTGCATTATCTGGATATTATGGACGCGCGGATGTATGATATGCAGAAGGCGATAGAATCCACGGAGCCGGGCACGTTCAGCGATCGTATTTGGTCTTTAGAGAACCGAAACGTTTACAAGAATCAATGTTTCTGAAAGGATTTTGACTGAATGGTACATTTCGTAATCGGCAGAACCAAAACAGGGAAGAGTACGTACTGTTTAGAGCAATTTGCACAAGCCATTGGTGGTTGTGTGAATCGTCAGCCTTGCTATTTTATCGTGCCGGAACAATACGCATTGGTAACCGAACGCAAATTATTGCATTTAGACGGGATGAAAGACCGTGCCTTACTGCGAGATGAAGTCATCAGTTTCAAACGTCTTTCCCATCGCGTGCTCAGTCAATTGGGCGGTCTGCGTCACACCCGTTTAGAGGATTCCGGCAAGGTAATGCTTTTAACACAACTTGCATACAATTGCCGCGATCAATTGCGTTACTACAAAGAATTACACGTTCAATCCTGGCAATTAAACCGTATTTTAGGGTTATTTGATGAATTTGAAAAATATGCCGTAGGTCCGGATACACTGCTCTCTTTGACTACGAAAGACGATTTACAGGGAACCCTTAGAGATAAGTTATATGATCTTCAGGTGTTATACAGTGCTTATACGGACGCATTCAATCAGATCGGTTCAACAGAAGGTACATTGTTTCATTTAGCACTTCAAAAGGCGAAAGAACATGCGTACTTTTTGCATTCCTCGGTTTGGATTGATTCTTTTACCGGTTTCACGAAGTTGGAAAAATCCTTTATTTTGCTGTTGATGCAGCAATGAAAAGACGTTACAATTACGCTAACCTTAGACGACGATCCTATTTTTGACAGTATTCAAACGACCTTACAAAGTTTAATTCGACTAGCTCGGGAAAATTGTATCCAATATGATACGATCACTTTGCAAGAAGGGAACGTGCATTATTATCAAAATCCGGAGCTTCAATTTTTGGAAAACGCATATACGAAACTGCATAGCGAACCTCTGGATTTGATTCCAAGCCACGTTCATATTGTTGAGAACAAGAACGTATTTGATGAAATTACTAACGTAGCTCAATCAATCCTCCAAAGACGGGAAAACGGCGTTCCTTACGGACAAATTGCGGTGTCCACCCGTCATCCGGAAGCGTATAGTATGCTGATTGAAGCGGTCTTTTCTCATTATCATATTCCGTATTTTATTGATGCACGGCAGAATATCCAATCGAATCCTTTGATTATCTCTATTTTGGCGATTCTTCGCTTCTACAGTCGGAATTTTCGACAGGAAGACGTACTTACATTTTTGAAAGCCGGATTGTATTTTGATCATCCCGGTGAAGGGGACGACGTAGAGAATGAGATACTTGCCAATAAAATCCAGGGAATGAAACGATTCGGCAAGGCCAAACATAGTGAAATTGTTCGTTTTTATACGTTTTTCCTGAACTTGTTCAAACAATTGAAAGAAGCAAAGAACGTAGGCCGTTTTGTAGACGTACTGTTAAATAGCATTGAGCAATTGGATTTTCCGAATAAAATGCATCGAATCAGCGATTCGTTCCGGAACCAAGGTCTTTTAGAACGCAGTGATTTATACAATCGACTTTGGTCACAAGTGGAATCCTTTTGCGATCAGCTTAAAGTTTTCATGGGCGATCTTCCGGTTCAGACGGTTTTAGAGGGGTGTGAAACGGTTCATCGTTTGCTCTCCGTATGTTTTTCTACTTACCAAACCGGTTTTTTACCCCAGAATCCGGATGCTGTACAGATTACAAGCATCGACCGTTCCCGCGTAACGGACGTAAATACGCTTTATTTGATCGGTGTCGTGGAAGGCGCATTTCCGGCTTCTTTGAATGATGAAGGGATCTTAAACGATCTGGAAAGATCCTGGTTAAATGATCACGCAGTAGAGTTGGCAGATGACAGTCTGACCAAGACGTCTAAAGAACGTTTTTTGATTTATACTACCTTGTTTGCGCCTTCGGAACAATTGTACGTTTCTTATGCATTGAAAGATTTTGCCGGCGGCGACTGCGTTCCCGCTTCAGCGGTAGTTGGGCAAATGAAAAGACTTTGTCCGAACATTACGGTTTCAAAGGGAGTCCCGGACCGGGAAACGGAAATCCGAATCCCGACAGAAGTCTTTATCGAGGCGGTGCAGGCCAAAGCTTTATTTTTACCGGAAAAAATTCCCTTGTCCAGCGTATCGAAATTAGAAAGATATCGTTTGTGTCCCTATAACTATTTCTTATCGTATGGGTTGTGTTTGCAAGAAAGAGAAGAAGGGCAATTGGAACTTTCTGATATCGGTAACATTATGCACAAATTGATCGAGGAAGGTTCTGCTGTCCTTACAACCGGTGACAAGACATCCCGGGAAATTGTTGAAGACATTTTTCCCAATGCACTGATTTCAGCACAAATCATACCGGAAGCCGTTGAGTCCGGCAGAGGTCACGTTTTAATGGAACGATTAAAGAAATTTGCCATATCAACTTTGGATGGAATCAAAGATCAGTTGGATGCAGGCGATTTTTCACCCGTGGGATTCGAAGTCGCTTTTGGAGATGGGCAGCCGGACAGTTTTCCGCCGCTTATGGTTAAAATTGGTGCAGATGACCTTCCTGCAATCCGGCTTCAAGGGAAGATCGACCGTTTTGATGCCTGTGTCGATTCTCCAAACGCATATATACGAATTATTGATTATAAATCCTCTGCAAAACCCTTGATTTTTGAAGATATATACGCCGGAAAACGCCTTCAATTGATCGCTTATATGAAAGCGCTCCTGCAGCAAGAAACCAGTCGGAAGAAACTTGCAGAGATGTTGAACGTACCTGCAGATCAAACGTTTTTGCCGGCAGGTGTATTATATTTTCTAATCAAAGATGATCTTGAAAAAATCGACAGCAGCGGAACCTACAAAAAGAATACCTATTGTATGGACGGATTGGTTTTGAATGATGATACTGTTTTGAATCACATGATCGGAAACGAATCTGCAGAAGTGATTTCCTTCAGCAGAAAAACAGACGGTAATTTCAAAAAGAAAAATAATTGGATTTCTTTTGCGGATTATACACAGTTGTCGGAAGGGGTTGATCATGCAGTCAGGACCACGGTTTATGAAATTATTTCCGGTAAGATTGCGCCGTATCCGCAGCATCCGTATCAGAGTTCGATGCCCTGTACGTATTGTGCTTACAATTCTGTCTGCGGTGCCGTGTTAAAGGAATAGAAATTTTTTTGAAACATATTGACAATATTTTGACGCAATGATACAATTTATGAAAATATACTTTACAGTGTAGAGTTGAAGGAGGAAATTAGGAAATGAAGAAGAGATTTTCCGCAAAAGTTTTAGTAGTTGCAATTGTAGTTGCATTGCTTGGAACTATGTTGATTGGACCTACTGCAGCAAGCGCCGCAGCGCCCACTAACATCGTTCCGGCTGACGTATTTGCCGGTCCCGACAAGGTAACACAGTGGTTTGAGCGTGGTAGCACGGACGCTGCTGATTACACCAAAGACGGTAATGATTACGTAATGCATGTTAAGACGGTAAACTCCGCCTGGATGTATTCCAATCAAACCATTCCGTTTGATACATATACCATTCGTTTGTACATTCAACCTATTGAATATGAGAAAGACGGTATTATGAAGCACGGCGGTATGGGTATGGTTCTCGGATATGGCGCACAAGGTAACGGCTTCCCTTGGATGGACGTTCGTGTTGACTACAATATTGACGGCGCTGAGCTTGTTGACTTTTATGTTTGGGAGCACTTGGGTGCAAAGAACGCTATGGTAAAGCGTTTTGGCGGTGAGTGGTATGACGATTACGGAATGCCTTCTTCTGATTGGATGGAAGTAATTTTCGAAGTAACACCTACCGAAACTAACATGTATGTAGACGGCTGGCAAGTTCCGGATATCAGCACAGAGGCTGAGCATCCTTCTTGGGCTGATACAACTTTAGGTCATTTGCCTACGTCCAGTGAACTTCAATGGTTTGGTTTCTTCTCTGAAGGTTCTACTGAAGGCTTCAACGTAAAGAACTTCGGTATTTACGAAGGCATTGGTTTGTTCCAAGATGACGTTGAGGATCCTACGGAAGAGCCTACCCAAGAACCCAGCGATGATCCTACGGAAGAGCCTACTCAAGAACCCAGCGATGATCCTACGCAAGAGCCTGACAACGGTGGATACGACGACGGCGGCAATGGCGACGGTGGATATGACGACGGCGGCAATGACGGCGGCGAAGGTGAATCCGAACCGAAGGAAGATAAAGGCGGTTCCAACGTTGGTTTAATTATTGGAATTGTAGCTGCTGTTGTAGTTCTTGCTGCGGCTGCTGTTGTAGTAGTTATTATTGTTCTCAAAAAGAAAAAATAATAATTTAATACAACGTTAAATATGTATTCTTTTGTCCCGAATTTGCAGTCTGTGTGGATTCGGGACAATTTATAGTATAGAATAAGCATAAAGAGAAAAACGGGAGGAACCATTATGTTACGGGCTGAAATTTTATCGGTTGGTACAGAATTGCTTATGGGACAAATTGCAAATACCAACGCACAATACATTTCTAAAAGGTTGCCGGAAGTAGGGGTTGGAGTGTATTATCACAGTGTTGTCGGCGACAATCCGGCAAGATTGACAGATAGTTTACAACTTGCATTATCTCGTGCAGACGTGGTCCTTACCACGGGCGGTTTGGGTCCTACGCAAGATGATCTTACGAAGGAAACCATCAGCAATGCCTTGCATTTAGAGATGAAATTACATCAAGATAGTGCAGACGCGATTGCACATTATTTTCATCGGTCCGGAAGAGAAATGGCGGAAAGTAACCTACGCCAGGCTTATTTCCCGGAAAATTCTCTTATTATGGATAACGACGAAGGAACTGCGCCCGGATGTATTATTCGCCTGCAGCATGATTGCGGAGAGAAGATCATTATTTTGTTACCGGGTCCTCCGAAGGAATTGATTCCTATGTTCAATCGTCACGTGCTTCCATTCTTTGCAAAGATGCAGGACGCACCTTTGTATTCCCGTTTTTTGAGAATTATCGGAGTGGGGGAGTCTATGGTGGAACAAAAGCTTATGTGCTTGGTGGATGGTCAGACAAATCCCACTTTGGCAACTTACGCCAAAGACGGTGTTGTAACCATTCGTGTAACGGCGCATGAAGAAGGCAATATTCCGGCGGAATTACTGGTTTCGGATACGTGCAGCAAAATATGTGACATACTGGGCAATAGTGTTTATGCATCGGAAGATGAAGATATTGAAGTAACTGTACATCGTCTGCTGAAAGAAAGAGGTCTTACTTTTGCATGTGCAGAGTCTTGTACCGGCGGAATGCTGGCTACACGGATGACGGCTATTCCGGGTGCATCTGACGTGTTTGTTTGCGGATTGGTTACGTACCAAGAAAGCAGCAAAGTCGTTTTATCCGGCGTACGGGATGAGACGTTACAGCAATTCGGCGCTGTCAGCTATGAAACGGCGCTTGAAATGGTATTGGGTTGTAAACAAATTTCTAAAGCGGATGTTGCTGTGTCTATTACGGGTTATGCAGGGCCTGCTTGCGGAGATGAACCGGTTGGCAGAGTCTATATTGGTGTATCTGCACCCGGAGTTCAGACGGTACGTGAATTTTCCTTTAGCGGCAATCGAGATCGAATCCGTAATTTGAGTGTCATTCACGCATTGGATTTAGTAAGAAAAGCTATTCTTCATTTATAACGGATTTTTATCCAAAAATTGTATCGTATAATCGCCTTGATTTGATCAAAACTATTCTTTAAACGGACGTTAAAGGATGTGTAGATAAATGAAGGCGATTATTCTTTCAGGCGGAAAAGGAACACGGCTTTGGCCGCTTACTGCAGACAGACCGAAACCACTAGTTCCATTTATGGGAGAACCCTTAATTTTTAGGATTATACGACAACTCATTGATGCCAATATTCAGGATATCGTACTCACTTTAGGGTACCTTGGCGAACAAATACGAAAAGCCGTAACAGAAAATGATTTTGGAAATCGTTGTTCCATTACGTTTTATCAAGAAAATACACCCTTAGGAACAGCAGGAAGCGTACTGCAATGTAAGGATTTTGTTACAGAAGACACATTAATTATCAGCGGAGACTGCGTCATTGATGAAAACCTTCGTGGATTTATACACCATTTTACCGAGACCGATGCACCGGCTGCCATTGCAACGACTACCTTGGCAGACCCGCGGGAGTTTGGCACTATATTAACGGATACCAAAGGGCAAATAACAGCCTTTATTGAAAAACCAATCTGGGAACAAGTACGAACGGACCGGGTCAACACAGGCATTTATATCATTCGTCCCGGCGTCGTTTCTTTCATTCAGGATTTGAATATAACGCCTTGCGATTTTGGAAAAGACGTTTTTCCGGAGATGCTTCGCCAAGGATTAAAAATCCAAACGTATGCAATCAAGGGATATTGGTGCGATATTGGTTCTCCGGAAAGCTATTTGAAAGCACATCAAATGCAAAGCGGTGATCCTTCAAACGTTTTTTGGACGCATACAGAAATTGATTCAACTGCAAAAATTGAAAACAGCGTATTGGGGGACAATGTACGCGTGGGCAAGAACGTAATTTTGCGAAATGCATACGTAGGTTCCGGTACCGTCATTGAAGATGGGGCCAGTATCATCGATGCAAAAATTGACGCTAAAATGCGCATTGCAAAAAACGCTGTGATTACAGGCAGAATATCAAAAACGCCGGATCATGAATCGTCTGTATTTACTTTTGATGATGCAGAATTGGTAGGCACTTTTTCCTATGCTTTCTTATCTAAATTATGCCGTGTCATTGCTATGTTTTTTGAGGAAACAGACGTTATTGCTGTGGTGCATACAGATAACCCGAAAGCGGCTACAGTGGGAACGTGGATGCAGGCAGGTCTAATGGCCAGCGGTCGAGAAGTGCGTTACGGCACCGGCGTGTCATTACCTGCATTTCGTTGGATGATCCGGGAAGGAATCTGCGATGGCGGCGTCTACGTTTGGGAAAATAGAATCAAAATATTGAACGGTCACGGAAATGATTTAAATCTGCACGAAAGAAAAAAATTGCATCATTTGTATGAGGCTGATTCCGGAAAAGAAAATGTATCACAATTTTACGGCGGATATCCACTTGATAATCCGGAAGAATATTATTACAGTATGCTGATGAAGCATTTTCCCGTGTATCACTACGATTTTTCCGGAATGAATACGGATATAACAAAATCTCGAAAAGCAAAACTGATCGCACAATATATTATAGAGCGTTTTCCGGATGCACCGATTTTCGTGTCTCAATACAGCGGTTATTTAGCAGAGCGCTGTGCAAAGAAATACGATCGTTACGTCGTATACTGCGGTAATAAAATGGGGGATCTTATGGATGAAATGGAACATTTTATGCACATTCCCGGTGTTTACGAGCAATATTTGATGTATACGGATGAATTTGCCTTTTGTTTGGGAATTTGCAGCACAAAATCCCTGGAGGAAGAAGGTGAGGAAGCGTTCTACGCATTTCAAGCAGACGTACCTTGTAAAATGCATAACAGTATTCATCTTCTTGGTAAATTATGCAATCAATACGGTATGGGTAATTTAAGCGAAGAAGGATGCGTACAAAGAAAAGAACGGGGAAACGTGCATATCGCTGCAGATCAAGACGGAGGTAAATTGCGGCTATACGTGGAAAGTTTTAATGAAGAATACGGAAAAGAACTTATTGTCGAGTGGGAGAATCGCTTAAAAGACTTCCAATAATTATCGAAATTGAATTGACGAACGGACTTCCTAAAGGTATAATATTGTGTTGAATATAACATTTCGGAGGCAGTCCATGAAAGCAAGGAAGGGAATCAAAGAACAGTCAATGGCAAAGGGATTTGCCGTGCTTTCTGTTGCCAGCGTTTTGGTAAAGATTTTGTCCCTTTTCTTCATTCCCATCATTCGCAGTTTGATGGGCGGATCTGCCGGATACCAAGTCTATTATTCTGCCTATCAAGTGTTTGCGTTTGTCTACGTGCTTGCAACCGCCGGACTTCCTGTAGCAATTTCAAAAGTCGTAACGGAATTGATGACGGGAACAGACCATCGGCAGAGTAAACGTGCTTTTCGAATTGCCCGCATGGCAATGTTGATCTTAGGAAGCGTGCTAACGCTGATTTTGTTGATTTTTGCCAAACCTATCGCTGCAGCAACCGGTTACGAAGAATCTTGGTTGGGCATTGCGGTGATCGCACCTAATATTTTACTGTGTTCCGTGCTTTCTGCTTACAGAGGATACTTACAAGGCCTTAAGAATATGTCGCCTACGGCGATTTCTCAAGTGGTCGAACAATGCGTACACCTGTTTGTATCTATTGTTGCTGTTTTGTTACTTCGAGACAAGGGCGTTGTCTGGATGGTGGCAGGCGCTTCCATTGGAACGCTGGCGGGATCCATTGTTGCACTTTTGGTTGTATATTATTATTACCGTGTTCAATGTAACGCGGATCAATTCCGCACAGTTATTTGCTCCGGAGAGAATCGCAAAGAAGAGCACAAACAATACGTTCGTCTGTTAATTGCATACAGTGTGCCGATTACACTCTCTGCTGCGATTCAATACGGCGGTAATTTAATAGACGTTTTTATTGTGAAAGGTAGATTGCTTGCTGCCGGTGTTCAAGAGGGAATTGCCGAGACGCTGCATGGCGATTTAAGTGCAGCCAGACAATTGATCAACGTTCCGTCATCTTTGGTGACGGCGCTTTGTGTCAGTGTGCTTCCCATTATTGCCGGTTTGTACGTACAGAATAAGAAGAAAGCAGCTGCATCCCGGGCAGAGTATGCGTTTAAACTTTGCTTTATCGTTTCCGTACCGTGTACCGTTGCCATGTGCGTATTTGCCAAACCCATTTATCAACTATTAGGATTTGGCGGACATTATCAAATGCTTATGTATATGTCTTTCAGCGTACTGCTAATGGGCATCGTCCATCTTCAATCTTCCATCATGCAAAGCGTCAATTTGCTCTATGCATCGGCTCCATTTATGGGCGTTAGCGTTGTTGTGAAAGCAATATTAAATTACGTATTCATCGGCATACCGGGCTTGAATATTTACGGTGCCGTACTGTCTACGTATATTTCTTATTTTGTGCCAATCCTGCTCAATCATCAAATGCTGATTCGAAAGCGGGGACTGAAAGTCCGGATTTTATCCACTGCTGCACCTTCCATTCTGGGAAGTGCCGTTATGTTGGTGCCTTCCGTACCTTGTTATATTCTTTTATCAAAATTACTGGGGGCATCTTACGCAGCAAACTTATTTACCTTCGTTTTGTCTGCAGGCATTGCCATTGTAACGTATTTTGCGATTATGGTAAAAATCGGCGGAATTTGCAAAGAAGACGTAGATTCAATTTCACCGAAAATTTCTAAAATTTTAAGACTGAAAGACGAAAATTGATTGTTCGTCTATATGAAAGAGGGGTTTTATATGGGTTACAAAGATAGTCCAAAAAGAATTGGTGTACTTACGTCCGGCGGCGATGCGCCGGGCATGAACGCTGCGATCCGAGCAGTGGTTCGTTCCGGTATCTACCGTGGATTCCAGGTGTTTGGGATTCGCAGAGGTTACGAAGGATTGTTAAACGGTGATTTATATGAAATGAACTTACGTTCTGTTTCGGATATTATGAGTCGTGGCGGTACGATTTTACAAACGGCAAGAAGTAAAGTGTTTAATACACCGGAAGGTGTGAAACGGGCTGCCCGTATGGCGGAAATGTTCAAATTAGATGCCATTGTCGTAATCGGCGGCGACGGTTCCTTCCGTGGTGCACGGGATTTAAGCAAAGAGGGCGTAAACGTAGTTTGTATTCCTGCAACCATTGATAACGATATTGGATCTACGGATTATACCATTGGCTTTGATACCGCTTTAAACACCGTGAAAGACGCCATTGATAAAATCAAAGATACTGCTTTCTCTCACGAGCGTTGTTCCGTTGTGGAAGTTATGGGTCGGGGAGCCGGTTATATTGCCCTTAACTGTGCCATTGCAGACGGTGCAGAAGCGTGTATTTTACCGGAAAAAGAGTTTCATATTGACACGGATATTATTCAGCCCATTATCGGGTGCAGAAATCGCGGCAAACACCATTACATTGTAATTATCGCTGAAGGTGTAGGTGGCACCATGGAAATTGCTAAACAAATTGAAGAAATCACCGGCATTTCTACCAAAGCTACCATTTTAGGACACCTGCAAAGAGGCGGCAGTCCCACGGTGAAAGACCGCGTGGCAGCAAGCTTAATGGCGGTGAAAGCAACAGAAGTGCTGGCGAATAATGACGGTAACAAGATTATTGCCATGAAGAATGAGCAATATATTGCCATCGATATTGACGAGGGCATCAATATGAAGAAGTATATTGATGAGACGATGATTGAAACCAGTAAAATGCTTTCGCTGTAAAGTATACGAGGGAGGCAATTCTTATTTTTGGATATGCAAGACCGGTGGTCAGTGAACTAAAAATTCGTGAGGAGCAGTGCTACAAAGCATATTATTGCGGCGTATGCCGTGAAATCGGCAAGGCGTATGGCCAGGCACCCCGTTTTGGCTTAACCCATGAATTTGCCGTGCTCGCTATGGTGCTGTCTTGCTGCATACAACACAATCAGAAAATTGTGCTGGTTCGTCGTCCTTGTATTGCCCATCCTTTTCGAAAACGCCTTTCCTACGGAAACAATCCGTTTATTGCATACGCAGCAGCTATGAACGTATTGTTTGTACAAGGAAAATTGAAAGATAATTGGGTAGACGAAAAGAAAATTTCCGCATTATCCGCGCAGACTTTTTTCTACGCAGGAGGAAGAAAGGCAAGGAAGAAATACGGGGATTTACATCATATCCTCCAAACGGCTTTAGAGGACCTTGGAAGATTAGAAAAGGCGCAATGTATCTCCGTAGACGAGATTGCACATCCTTTTGCAAATTTGATCGGCAAGATTTTTACCATTGACGGACTGGTTTCCGGTGAATTATCCAAATCCCTTTATCAATTAGGGTATCATTTGGGAAAATGGATTTATTTAGCAGATGCTGTTTCCGATCGGGAGCGAGACAGAAAAAAGAAAAATTATAACGTGTACAACTTGCGGTATGGATCTGATCCTGTGCCGGAAACGGAACAATTAACACGGGAGTTATCACTATCTCATATTGCGGAAGCATGGGAACAGTTAAAACGAAAAGCAAATGAAGACACTGCCAGCGAGCAAGGATATTTAGACAATTTATTTTACTTAGGCTTGCGGGCTCAGGAATATAAATTACGACAAACAGAACGAGGAGGCGATGCATCGTGAATCCTTATGAGGTGTTGGGCGTATCCGAATCCGCGTCCGATGGGGAAATCAAAAAAGCCTACCGGAATTTGGTGAAGAAATATCACCCGGATCATTATAAAGACCAAAATATGAACCACGTGGCGGAAGAAAAAATCCGGGAAATTAACGTGGCATACGATACCATACAGAAAATGCGTGCAAACGGTCAGACTTATGCAGAATATAGCGCACAAAATGGAAATCCCCACTACGGAACGGAATTTGCCCGTTATCAACAGGCAGTGGAGGAAATTCAGCGTGGTGATCTGGATGCGGCGCAAGCCCGCTTGCTTCAAATTCCGGAGCAAAATCGCGACGGTGCATGGTATTATTTGATGGGAGAAATTGCCAAAAGAAGAGGCTGGTTTGATTCGGCACAGCAATATTTTACCGCAGCCGTTCAACTGGACCCCAATAACATGCTTTACCGCAATGCTTTGCAGAATTTATACCGTCATACGCAATACTATCGAAATGGTGGGGCGCAGCGAGGCTATCAGGCAAATACAGACGATTTGTGTAATTGTTGCCAAGCCTTATGGTGTGCGGATTGCTGTTGCGAATGTATGGGCGGCGATTTTATTCGTTGTTGTTAACAGAAAGGATCGGATATGATTCACGAGAAAACCTTGGATACATTAGGTTTTAATGAAATTCGCAACCGCTTGCAAACACTGACTTCTTGCGAGCTTGCAACGGGTTTTGCAAAGGCGTTAGAACCGGAAACGGATTATACAAGTATCTGCGCACGTTTGAAAGAGACGGAAGACGGTGTCTGGTTTATTACCAGACGAGGAACACCGCCGCTATCCGGCGTATCCGACGTAACCGGGGCATTATTAAGAGCGGGGGCCGGCGGCATTCTTTCCTTAAGTGATTTACTGAAAATCGCAGGACTTCTGCGTGCAGTGCGCCGAACAAAACAGTACTGCATTTCCGTCGAAGAAACAGGGGAGGAACCCAACCGTGTTGCTCAGATGATTAATGAATTATGGGAACACAGAAAGTTAGAACAAGAGATTGTGCGAAGTATCCTTTCTGATACGGAAATTGCCGATGAAGCCAGTCCCACACTTTTTGATATCCGAAGAAAAATCACACAGGCGCAGAACCAAATCAAAGATAAATTAAACGATATGATTCGTTCTTCCCAGTATGCAAAAGCGCTTCAAGACGCAGTTGTGACACTGCGGGGAGACCGGTATTGTGTTCCTGTGCGCGTGGACAATCGCAGTGAAATTTCCGGAATCGTACACGACACGTCTTCCTCCGGACAAACGTTATTTGTAGAGCCTACGTTTGTGGTAGAAGCCAACAACCGGATTCGAGAGCTTCGTGTCGCGGAACAAGAAGAAATTGAACGCATTTTACAGAATCTTTCTCTTCAAGTTGCGGAGAACGGCGAACTGCTCCGAAAAGATTTAGAACTGATTTCTTATATTGATTTTTTATTTGCCAAGGCAAGGCTGGCGCTGGATATGAAAGGCGTCCGTCCTACGGTGCGCGCAGACGGTAAAATTGAAATTATTCAAGGACGGAATCCTTTGATTGATAAACACAAGGTGGTGCCTATTTCTTTGCGCGTAGGTTATCCGGATGAAAACAATCAACCGATTTCCGCTTTGATCGTAACCGGCCCGAATACAGGCGGTAAAACGGTAACGCTGAAGACGGTTGGTTTGTTCACCATTATGATGCAATGCGGGCTTTTGGTGCCTTGTGAGGAGAAAAGTGTTTTGTCCGTATATACCGGTATTTTTGCAGATATTGGTGACGAACAAAGTATTGCACAGAACTTAAGTACTTTTTCTGCACACATGAAGAATATTACAAACATTTTACAGGCGTGCGATCACCAATCTTTGGTACTTCTGGACGAATTGGGCGCAGGAACCGATCCTACGGAAGGTGCAGCCCTTGCAATGTCCATTTTAGAGTGTTTCTACCAAATGGGTACAACAGTATTAGCCACCACACATTACAGCGAATTAAAGGTGTTTGCGTCCACCACGCCGGGTTTTATCAATGCCTCTTGTGAATTTAACGTTGAAACATTGCAACCGACGTACAAATTGCTCATCGGGATTCCCGGGAAAAGTAACGCTTTCTCGATTTCGGAGAAATTAGGTTTAGATCCGGTGATTATTTCCCGAGCAAAAGAATTCCTGACCAACGAAGATCTGCGTTTTGAAGATATGATCACCGGTATTGAGAAAAGCCGCGCAGAAATAGACGAGAAAAGGGAAGAAGCACTTCGTTTGTATGCGGAAGCTAAACGAAAGTATGATGAAATCGAAGCAGAAAGAGATCGCTTGGATGCGGAACGCAGCGATATTCTAAATAAAACCAAGGAGAAAGCCCGGGAAATTACGGCAAAGGCACGAATTTCTGCAGACAGAATGCTGACGGATATCCGAAAAGCGTCTATGGAAGTGGGGAGAAGCAGTGTCAAAAGCGCAGAAGATGCCAAATCGGCTTTTGAAAAAGAAACTGCTGAATATTTAGGTGAATTATCCACAGGCATTGGCCGGGAAGCGCCGAATCATACGCCACCTGATGACTTATCCATTGGCGATCAAGTTCGTGTGCGATCGTTGGGCGTTACGGCAGAAGTTTTATCCAAACCGGACGGAAGCGGAAAAGTCCATTTAAGTGCCGGTATGATGAAAGTCTATTTACCGTTGTCGGATTTACAATTGATCAAGGGAAAAAAGGAAAATACCCTACACAGACGAAAGGGCAGTAACGCCGGTGCCGGTTCTTTAATGAAAGCCGCTACAATCCAACACGAACTGGATTTACGGGGCATGACGGTTGAAGAAGCGATTTCTTTGATCGATATGCAGATCCATAACGGTATACTCGCGAAACAGGGAAGTTTCACCATTATCCACGGTAAAGGAACGGGAGCGCTTCGCAAAGGGATTCACGATTATCTGAAACGTTGCGATCACGTATCGGAGTACCGTTTAGGCACCTTTGGAGAAGGGGATACGGGCGTTACGATTGTAACACTTTCCTGAAGGATTTCACATTGACTTTTATATGTTTTTATACTACAATAAATCGATAGTTTTTTATGGGTAAGGAGACGACGTTATGGCAGAATTTATGACCGGTCTGAAACGGACGGGATACGTACATACATTAACCAAGGAAATGGTTGGAAAGCAAGTAACCATTACCGGTTGGGCACAGAAGACCCGGAATTTGGGGAGTTTGATTTTTATTGATTTGCGGGATCGCACCGGCATTGCACAGCTTGTATTTGATGCGGACACGGATCCGGCTTTATTCGAGAAAGCAGCAACCGTTCGCGCTGAATTTGTATTGGCTGCAACCGGCGTTGTAAGAGCGCGTGCGCCGGAAGCTGTAAATGCCCGTATGATTACCGGTGAGATCGAAGTAGCCGTCACGGAGCTGCGTATCTTAAACGACAGCCAGACGCCGCCGTTCCATATCGACGACAAAGTGAACGTTTCGGATGCCGTTCGTTTGAAGCACCGTTATTTGGATTTACGTCGTCCCTGTATGCGGGATATGCTCTTGATGCGTCACCGCATTGCCAAGATTGCAAGAGATTATTTTGACAGAAACGGTTTCATTGAAATTGAAACGCCGATTTTGACCAAAAGTACACCGGAAGGTGCCAGAGACTATTTGGTGCCCAGCCGTGTACATCCCGGTAAATTCTACGCACTTCCTCAGTCGCCGCAGATTTTTAAGCAATTGCTGATGGTTTCCGGTTTTGACCGTTATATGCAAATTTGCAAGTGTTTCAGAGACGAAGATTTACGTGCGGACCGTCAGCCTGAGTTTACGCAAATCGACCTTGAAATGTCCTTTGTAGACGAAGACGACGTTATGACGATGAACGAAGGCTTCTTAAAGGAAGTATTTAAAGAGGTTCTGGATATCGACGTACCGACGCCTTTTACCAGAATGCCGTATGCAGAAGCTATGGCGCGCTTTGGTTCGGACAAGCCGGACGTACGTTTTGGGCTGGAGCTTTGTGATATTTCTGAATTTGCAAAGAATTGTTCTTTTGGTGTCTTTGCAAACAGTGTAAAGGATGGGGGGGCCGTTCGTTTAATTTGCGCACCCGCCGGTCATTTTACCCGGAAAGAAATCGACGGTTTAACGGAATTTATTAAGACACACGGTGGCAGCGGCATGGCTTGGATTGCACCGGGAGACGAATCCCACCGTTCTTCTTTAGGTAAAGTTCTTACACCGGAAGAGTTACAGCAGATTATCGATCTTGCCGGCGCCAAGACGGGAGATTTAATCTGTATCGTATGCGGAAAGAGCAGCACGGTGTATACGGCGTTAGGCGCCCTTCGTTGCCATATTGCAGAGAAGTTGAATCTGATTCCAAAGGATCAATTTGCATTCTTGTGGATTACGGATTTCCCACAGTTTGAATATTCTGAGGAAGAGAATCGATACGTTGCGGTTCACCATCCTTTCACCATGCCCAAAGAAGAGGACATTGATAAGTTGGAAAGCGATTTGGGGAACGTGAAGGCGAAGGCCTACGACATCGTATTAAACGGTTACGAATTAGGCGGCGGCAGTATTCGTATTCACGACAGAGATTTACAGGCAAAGATGTTCAAAGCACTTGGCTTTTCCGACGAGGCTGCCCAAGAGCGTTTTGGCTTTTTATTAGATGCATTTAAGTACGGCACACCGCCTCACGGTGGTATGGCATACGGTTTGGACCGTTTGGTGATGTTGATGGCCGGTTCCGATAACATCCGCGATACCATTGCATTCCCGAAGGTGCAGAACGCTTCTTGTTTAATGTCCAATGCGCCTGACTTTGTGGATGAAAAGCAGTTGGATGATTTGAAGATTGCCTGCGTACAAGAGACAATCGAGGACGGGGAAGCTTAATCGGAGAGATACTATGAAGAATGACCGCAAAATCGTTTTTTTTCTGCTTGGATTTGAATTGGTTTTATTATCAGTTCTGATGCTTGTTGCGGTTCTGCGCGTAGGGAAAGACGTGACGTTGCCCGATGCACCGGTTCTATCCTCCGGATCTATTTTTGAAGATTCCATTTATTTGAATTACTATACTTCGCAGTACGAAGACGACGGATCCGGTGTTGGAGAATCGGTAGGGGACTACAATTATTTCACCTTCTCTTTCTCTAAAGACGGTGTTCAATCCCAGTTGCATTCAGAAGGCATTGGGCTCAGCAGTGGAATTACGTCATCCACCCTTACGGATAATCAATTGACAATCAAGGCCTCAAAGAACGCAAGCGAACCTACTATTTTGAACTACGGAAACCTCTATATACAAAACCCGTACGTACGTTCGCCGTTATCTTTGAAGGATATTTTATCAGAACCCTTGAAATTAAAGCGATTGTCCGGTATTTCTGACAATTCCGTGATTATATACCATACCCATACGATGGAAGCCTATTGTACGACGGAAGCAGATCGCTATCGTGTGCAAAAAGCGTACAACGAAACAAAAGACAATACGAGAAACGTTGTAGCGGCAGGAGAATGGATTCGACAATCTCTTTCTACCCGCCATATCACCACCCTGCACGACCTGACCATTCACTACGAAGATCGCGTCAATGGCGTTTGGCAAGACTGTTATTATTTCGGTGTGCAAACGTTACAAGGGTTACTGCAAGCGAATACAAAAGCGCAACTGGTGATGGATATCCACAGAGACGGTGTTACCAATCCTTCCCGGGATACCATTCGTTACAAAACAACTGTACAAGATGAATTGGGGAACGAATATGCACCCATTATGTTCGTCGTTGGCTTGAATTACAATGCCAGCTATGAACAAGATGATAAATACAACCCCCATTGGAAAGAAAACTTCAAATTAGCGCTTCTTTTAATGGAGAAATTAGAGGAGAAGGTTCCTGGGATTACCAGAGGTATTTCTTTGCGCAGAGAGGCTTACAACCAACATCTTGCGCAGAATACGCTTTTAGTGGAAATGGGTTTTGATGGAAATCTGGTTTCCGAAGTTGAAGCGTCGTCTAAACTGTTAGGCGAAGTCATTGCAGAAGTTTATTCTTAAAGGAGTATCATTTCATGAACAAACAGGAGAATATCCGTAATTTTTGTATCATTGCTCATATTGACCACGGTAAATCCACCTTAGCAGACCGCATTTTAGAGAAAACAGGCGTACTAACCCAACGAGAGATGGAAGATCAAGTATTGGATAATATGGACTTAGAGCGGGAAAGAGGGATTACCATCAAAGCCCAGGCCGTTCGTTTAAATTACCAGGGACAGGACGGCAATGAATACGTATATAATTTGATTGACACGCCGGGGCACGTGGACTTCAATTACGAAGTATCCAGAACGTTGGCTGCCTGCGAAGGCGCGATTTTGGTCGTAGACGCTTCTCAAGGCATCGAAGCACAAACTTTAGCCAACGTTTATCAAGCCATCGATCATAATTTGGATATTATTCCTGTCATCAATAAGATTGATCTGCCTGCCGCACAGCCGGAAGTCGTTCGGAAAGAAATTGAGGACGTGATTGGACTTCCTGCAGATGAAGCACCGTTAATTTCCGCCAAAGCAGGTATCGGCATCGAAGACGTGTTAGAAGCTATTTATAAGAACATTCCAGGTCCTAAAGGCGACCCTCAAGCACCGCTCAAGGCCCTCGTTTTCGACTCCTATTACGATGCATACAGAGGCGTTATCGTTTACGTTCGAATTAAAGACGGCAGCGTAAAGAAAGGGGATACCATTCGGTTTATGTCTACCGGAAATGCGTACGTTGTAACAGACGTGGGTTGGTTTAAACCCGGTGCCCTTCAAAGTAGCGACTGTTTGGAATGCGGTGAAGTCGGTTATATTGCGGCGGCCATTAAAGACATCACGGATGCAACCGTTGGTGATACTATTACGCTTTCCGATCGCCCTGCAAAGGATCCACTCCCCGGATATAAGAAAGTACAGCCTATGGTATTCTGCGGTGTATATCCCGTAGACGGCGCCGACTACGAGGCACTCCGGGAAGCCTTGTTCAAACTGAAATTAAACGATGCATCTTTAACCTTTGAGCCGGAAACATCCCAAGCATTAGGTTTTGGTTGCCGATGCGGTTTCCTGGGCCTGCTCCATTTGGAAATCATTCAGGAACGCTTGTCCCGTGAGTTTAATTTAGATTTAATCACCACAACGCCCAGCGTTATTTATCACGTATATGCGCCGGACGGCAGTATGTCCACATTAGACAACCCCTCCAATATGCCGGATCCTACCAAGATTGAACATATCGAGGAACCCATTGTGAAGGCAATGATTATGACGCCTAAGGAGTACGTAGGCAATATTATGGAACTCACAAACGACCGGCGAGGCGTGTTCATCAACATGGATTATATTGAAGAAAACCGGGTTATGATGACTTTCGAAATGCCATTAAACGAAGTAATCTACGATTTCTTTGATTCCCTTAAATCCAGAACGAGAGGATATGCGTCTTTGGATTACGAGATGCTGGGATATCGTGCCTCCAAACTGGTTAAATTGGATATTTATTTGAACGGTTCCGTGGTCGATGCACTTTCTTTCATTGTACATGAAGAAAAAGCCTACTCCAGAGGTCGCCGTATTGCAGAGAAATTAAAGGAAGTTATTCCGAGGCATCAATTTGAAGTGCCCATTCAGGCATGTATCGGCGGTAAGATTATCGCCAGAGAAACTGTGAAAGCCTACCGGAAAGACGTACTTGCCAAGTGTTACGGTGGTGACATTA
Source organism: Clostridia bacterium (assembly GCA_017935905.1). Classification (GTDB taxonomy): domain Bacteria; phylum Bacillota; class Clostridia; order UBA1212; family UBA1255; genus RGIG9099. The sequence goes on from JAGBGO010000010.1 coordinate 110,712, forward strand.
CCAGAAAGAAGAAACTGCTGGAGAAACAGAAAGAAGGTAAGAAGCGGATGCGTCAATTCGGCAACGTAGAGGTGCCGCAAGAAGCATTCTTGACGGTTCTGAAATTAGACAGCAACAATTAACGATGGAGAAAGCCGGTTTATATATTCATATTCCGTTTTGTGTGCAAAAGTGCCTGTATTGTGATTTCTTGTCATTTTCCGGGCGCTTTCAGTATGCAAAACAATATGCGGATCAGGTTTGCAGGGAAATCGAATTCAAGAAAGATTGGGGTAAAAAGTTAGAATTTGATTCTGTTTTTATCGGTGGCGGTACACCTTCTTCTATTGAACCTGAATGGATTGCACAAATCTTAAATAAAGCAAGGACCGTATTTTCTTTTGCTCCGGATTCCGAAATTACCATCGAAGTAAATCCCGGAACACTTTCACAGGCGAAATTGAAAGCCTATTCTGAAATGGGCATCAATCGTGTGAGCATGGGGATGCAATCCACCTCCGATCGATTACTTCATTCCATAGGACGTGTCCACTCAAAGGAAGAGGGCATCCACTGTGCGTTGACACTTGCACAGTATTTTACCAACAGAAATATAGATTTGATTTCCGGTATCCCCGGGATTGACGGAGAACAACCCCAAACCATGGCAGAATTGCAGGAAGACTTGGCGTTTATTACCGCCATGCAGGTCCCTCACGTAAGTATTTACAGTATGATTACAGAGCCGGGAACTCCCTTGTATCAACTGACGCAAGAGAACAAAGTCATTGCGTGTGATGATGAACTGGAACGGCAGATGTATCACCATATTCGAGAATATTTAATTCTGAATGGGTACGATCATTATGAAGTATCCAATTTTGCACGTCCCGGATACGTATGTAAACACAATATGAAATACTGGCAGGGGAGTCCCTATTTGGGCATCGGATTGGGAAGTGCTTCTTTCTTGCCCTGGGACCACAATTCGGACACCTACGTTCGATCTACCAACGAAACCGATCTGATGAAGTATTTGGATCAAGTTGAGTTTGCACCCAAAGAGGAAATTTTAATTCCATTGGATGAGCGGCGCTGTGAATATATGATGTTAGGATTCAGGCGCATAAAAGGACCGGATCCGGAACTTTATCAATCGCTTTTTCAACAAGATTTATATAAAGATTTTGATTCTCACTTGTCCTATTTACACACTATGGAGTACATTCGTTCCGATTTGTCTCTCACGAAAAAAGGAATGGATTATGCCAATCATATTTTTGAAATGTTTGTTTAAATTCCGGCATGATATATCTTGACATTTTTGCCAAAAATCTGTATGATAGGTCTGATTTTTGTTTAAATGATTTTCTAAGATTTACGAGGTGAGATGATGGAGATGAACAGATGGAAATCGATCTTCGATACGGATACTTTTGTACAGACGTTAGCGTATGCGATGCCTGAAGACAGCAGTTGTCCGGGAGATGGCTTTATGACCGGATATGGCGCCGTTGCAGGGCGTTTGGTTTTTGCCGGTGTACAGGATATTGCTTGTTTAGGCGGTACAGTAGGACAAGTTGCTTCGTTGAAAATTGCACGAACCATTGAAATGGCTCATAAGCATGGAGCGCCTTTTATTTTATTTATGGAGTCTTCCGGAACGCGATTTGAGGAAGGCTTATCTGCACTTTCCGGCTACGGAGAAATGCTTCGTGCGTTAAATGGTGCAAACGGAGAGATTCCTACAGTTTGTGTTATTGACGGCAATTGTTTTGGCGTTTGTGCCACACTTGCAGGTTTGTTCGACTTTGTTATTATGACAGAAGAAAGCGGTTACGCTTCCGTACTTTCCAAAGAAGGACCGAATCCAAAGAATAATGCCGCTGCCTGCGCAGCAGAAGGATTCGCTTCCATGGTTTGCAAAAAGGCCGAAATTGCCGATACGATTCTTCGTCTTTTGGATTTTCTTCCGGACAGCATTCATTCCGGTACGGACGACTACGACGGTTCTCAGGATGACTTTAACCGTCCTTCTTTCGTTTGCGATACACTGCAAACAGAAACGTCCTATGACGTACGCAATATGCTTACGGATCTTGCGGATAATGGACGATGGATTGAGTTATGGAGCACTTACGGGCAGGAAATGGTTGCATCCTTTGCACGGTTCGGCGGTAAAGTCGTTGGGATTCTTGCCAATCAACCTTCCGTTAAGAACGGTGCGTTAAGTATGAATGCGTGCAAGAAAGCTGCAGCAATGATTGATTTTTGCGACCGTTTTACCATTCCGCTCTTAACCCTTACCAATAGTCCGGGTTATGCGGATGAAGACGCACACGCACAAGGGGATTTGATTCAGGCATCGTCTTTGTTGGCACAAGCATTTGCCAGCAGCAGTATTCCAAAATTAAATATTATTACAGGTCGTGCTTACGCAGGTGCATTACTGCTGATGAACAGTAAACAGGTAGGTGCGGATTACGTCTATGCTTGGGACACCGCCGGTATTTGTATGACGACACCGGAAATCGGTGCGTTATTAACCAAACGCGATGAAATTCAAGCGTCGGATTCTCCCATTGTAACCCGTGCTGAAGTAATTGAAAACTACAAGAACCATGCATGCAGTCCTATCCTTGCCGCACAGAACGGCTTTGTGGACGACATTATTCCCGCGGGGCAGACCAGAGCCCGCATTATTAACTTTTTTCAGATGATTTAACGGAGGACTGAACGATGAAAACATATCGAGTAACTGTAAACGGAACCACGTACGAAGTAGAGGTAGAGCAGGTAGGAGGGGCTGTCAATACTGCGGCAGCAGCGCCCACAGTTTCTGCCGCGCCTGAAGTTAAACAAGCAGCAGAAGTTAAAGCGCCGGTTACACCTAAAGCAGCGCCTGCTGCAAGCGGCGGTCAGTCTGTGACAGCGCCAATGCCCGGAACGATTTTGAAAGTAAACGCAGCACAAGGAAAAGCCTTCAAGAAAGGGGATTCTTTGTTGGTGTTAGAAGCCATGAAGATGGAGAATGACATCGTTGCACCTTGCGACTGTACCATTACGTCCGTTTGTGTATCCCAAGGCGCCTCCGTATCCACAGGAGACGTACTTGTAACCTATCAGGAATGATGCCAAGGAGTGAAGGATTATGGCTAAAGTACGGATTACAGAAACAGCATTACGGGATGCGCATCAATCTTTAATTGCCACGCGACTCACCACGGAAGAAATGCTGCCGATTATTGAGAAGATGGACGCGGTAGGGTACAACGCGCTGGAATGTTGGGGCGGTGCTACTTTTGATGCATGCTTGCGCTTCTTAAACGAGGATCCCTGGGAGCGACTTCGAAAGATCAAAGCAGTCGCAAAGCACACGCCGCTGCAAATGCTTCTGCGGGGGCAGAATATTCTTGGTTACAAACATTACGCCGACGACGTGGTGGATTATTTTGTGCAGAAAGCCATTGCAAACGGTATGGATATTATTCGTATTTTCGATGCCCTGAACGATCCCAGAAATATAGAGCGTGCCATGGCGGCATGTTTGAAAGAGGGTGGACATCCCCAAGGATGTATTTGCTATACCACAAGCCCTTACCACAGTTTAGACGTGTTTACGAATGACGCCAAACGTTTGGAAGAAATGGGCGCTCAGTCCATTTGTATCAAAGACATGGCGGGATTGCTTTTACCGAAAGATGCGTACGCACTAGTCAAAGCTTTGAAAGAAACCGTGAACGTACCCATCGAATTGCATACTCACTACACCAGCGGTTGCGGCTCTATGACGTATTTGAAGGCGATTGAAGCCGGTGTAGATATTGTGGATACAGCAATTTCTCCCTTTGCTTTAGGCACGTCTCAGCCGCCTACAGAGCCACTGGTTGCAAGCCTTGCAGGCACGGAATACGATACCGGTTTGGATTTAGCACAATTAGGGGATATTGCGGCTTATTTCAGACCCATTCGGGAAAAATATTTAGCCTCCGGTCAAATGGACCCGAAGATGCTCAGCGTAGACATCAACGCACTGATTTATCAAGTGCCCGGCGGTATGCTTTCTAACTTAGTTTCTCAATTGAAACAAGCCGGTGCTATGGATCGATATGAAGAAGTTCTAGCTGAAGTGCCCAACGTGCGTGCAGATTTAGGCTATCCGCCGCTGGTTACACCTACCAGCCAAATCGTGGGATCCCAAGCAGTATTAAACGTACTCTCCGGCGAGCGATACAAGATGGTCACCAAAGAAACCAAAGGCGTTGTGAAAGGCGAATACGGCAAGACGCCTGCCCCTATTTCGGATCAAATCAAAGAAATGATTTTGAAAGGGGAGGCAGAAATCACCGATCGTCCTGCGGACCATATTCCGCCTCAGCTGGATGCAATTCGCAAAGAAATGGCGGAATATATGGAGCAAGAGGAAGACGTTTTATCTTACGCATTGTTCCCGCAACCGTCCGTTTCCTTCTTTAAGTACCGTCAAGCACAGAAATACGGTTTAAATAGCGACCTTGCGGATTTTGAACGTAAATCCTATCCGGTTTAAGAGGAAGAACCATGACGGAACCGTACGACGCAATTATCATCGGTGGTGGCCCCGCCGGCATGATGGCAGCGATTGAAATGGCCGGAAGAGGTTTGCACGTTCTAATTGCAGAACGTAACAAGCTCTTAGGTCGCAAATTGCGTATCACCGGCAAAGGACGCTGTAATATTACGAATAATTGTGATTTTGACACCCTGATTCAAAATGTTTGTCAGGGTGGCAAGTTTATGTATTCTTCTTTCCGTCGTTTTTCAAATGTAGACGTCATTGATTTTTTTGAAAATCACGGTTTACCTACAGTGGTTGAAAGAGGCGGTCGTGTATTTCCGGCATCGCAAAAAGCCTACGATGTAGCTGAACTGCTGGGAAACGTTGTGCGTGCATTAAAAATCCCCGTATTGTATGAGTGTCGCGTGCAACATTTTACGCTAACAGAGGACGCGCCTTCCCGCATTGCCGGCGTTTCTGCCATCGTCTGCGGAAAAATGCGCAAAATTCCTTGCAAGAGCGTCATATTGGCAACCGGCGGTATTACGTACCCGCTGACCGGATCTACGGGGGACGGCTACACGTTAGCCAAACAAGTGGGACATACGATTGTAACGCCCAGGCCCTCGCTGGTAGCCCTCAAATGCCGGGAAAAAGCGCTTTGTGCATCTTTAGAGGGTCTTTCCCTTAAGAACGTATCATTGCGCCTTAAAAGAGCAGGGAAGTGCCTTTATGAAGATTTCGGCGAAATGGTGTTTACAGATAGCGGTGTTTCAGGTCCTTTGGTGCTGAGTGCCAGCCGTCACGTTACGGGAACCGAGGAATATAAGATGCATATCGATCTGAAACCGGGACTTACCCCGCAGCAATTAGACACCCGGATATTAAGCGATTTCAGCAAATACGAAAAACGGGATTTCATTAACGCGTTAGACGATTTGCTGCCAAAGCGATTGATCGAAGGCATTGTACAAAGAAGCGGTATTCCCGCAAGACAAAAAGTGTCCGGAGTTACGAGAGAGCAGCGGATGAAGTTAGTGGACACCTTGAAAGATTTCACCGTAACGCCCTTTGAACCGGCTTCCGTGGATCAAGCCATTGTAACCGCCGGTGGTATTACACTTTCGGAAGTAGATCCTAAGACCATGCGTTCAAAAATATGCCCGAATCTTTATTTTGCCGGCGAAATTTTAGACGTGGACGGATACACCGGCGGTTTTAATTTAACGGTTGCATTCTCCACGGGATATACGGCCGGAAATTGTGCAGAGGCTTGAAAGCCACGTTTGAAAAGAGTATAATGAATAATAGTAAAATATTGGAGGTTGCTTATGCGAATTCTCGTCACCGGCGGTACCGGTTTTATTGGAAGTCATACGTGTGTTGAACTGTTGGATGCAGGGTATGAAATTGTGGTTTTTGATAATTTTTACAACAGCAAACCGGAGGTTGTGGATACGATTAAGACCATCACCGGTAAAGACTTTGCGTTCTATCAAGCAGACATGATGGATTCGGCTGCGATGCACGCAATATTCGATCAACACGCCATCGATGCAGTGATTCATTTCGCCGGCTACAAAGCAGTAGGGGAGTCCGTTGAGAAACCTTTAATGTATTACCAAAACAATTTAATTGGCACAATGAACTTATTAGAAGCTATGAAGGCACACGGCGTCAAGAAATTGGTATTCAGTTCGTCTGCAACCGTGTATGGAATGCCGGAGCGTGTGCCGATTACAGAAGATTTCCCATTGTCCGTTACGAACCCTTATGGCAGAACGAAATTGATGATTGAAGATATGCTTCGGGATTTGTATGTTTCCGATCCGGACTGGACCATCGTATTGCTGCGTTATTTCAATCCGGTGGGTGCACACAAGAGCGGACTTCTTTGCGAAGATCCCAATGGTATTCCTAACAACCTGATGCCCAGAATTGTGGATGCTGCATTGGGCAAGATGCCGTTTTTAACTGTCTTTGGGGACGATTACGACACAAAAGACGGAACCGGGGTACGAGATTACATTCACGTAGTGGACCTCTCTAAAGGCCATTTAATGGCGTTAGAAGCCATGTCCAAAGGTCCTTTCGTTGAAGCGGTGAATTTAGGAACCGGAAACGGCTATTCTGTATTGGAAATGATTCATACCTTTGAAGCGGTTAACGGAATCCCGGTACCCTATAAGATCATGGCACGAAGAAGCGGTGACGTAGCGGCTTGTTACGCTGATCCTGCAAAGGCTTTGGAATTCTTGGGTTGGAAAGCGGAATTAAATCTTGAAGATATGTGTAGAGACGTATTTCACGCATTAAAGAAGAGAGGTCTTGTATGACAATTAAGAACACCCGATCCAATTTTACTGTTTTTCTCTCCGGAATCTGTTTGATCGTACTGGCAGCATTGCTCCTGTTCAAAACGTTTTCCGTTGAATTAGTAATTTTGCGTTTAATCGGGGTGGTTTGCGGGCTTGTTGGTTTTTTGAACATTATTGCTTTTGGTCAAAATAAGCGGTGGTATTTCAGACCCGGTTGGCTTTTGCAAC
>JAGBGO010000068.1 GCA_017935905.1 Clostridia bacterium
AGAATATTTGCCATGGACGAATACTTAGAACGGGAGGTGGCCATCAAGAAACACATAAAACTACTTGTTGCTTGATTCTACACATACTATGTCGGTGATATTTTGACAGATTTGAATTTACACACAATTTAGGACTTGACTTCGTGAAACATACATTTAAGCAAATTGCGACCTTGGTACTTCTAAACCCATTTTACCGATTCAGCCACCAAATGCCGAAATTCAGATATCCGGCAAACGCCACCCACAGGGCGTAAGGAATCTGCAAGTACGCCGCCGTCTTAGAGAACTTGCGGTATGCCAAGATGGTGCCCACAATTAAGAACAAGAGCACAAGGAGCCACACAAAAGCGAACAAGAACCAGCGCAAATTAAAGAACAAAATACTCCAAGCAAAGTTGAAAGCAAGGCTGGCAAGATAGAAGGATAAACCTTGTTCCCACATTTTACTTTTAATGGCGCCCTCGCCCACCGGGCGGACAATCCAGTACAAACCGAAACTCACGCCCATCAGCACGTATAGAATGGTCCACGCTACGGGGAAAAGCCACGAAGGGGGCGCCAGGGGCGGCTGCTTCAATTCTTTGTAAATATCCATATTGCCCATGGTAAGGAAAGCGGACAGACCGCCCACCGCCAAGGGTAGTAGAATGGAGAGGGAAAAAAGTTTTAAATAGGATTTTGTTTTCTTGCGCACGGATAAGACCTCACTGTTATAGAAGTTTTATTATATCTATGCGCATTTTGAAAGAAAATATACTAAATTCCTTTGAGCGGGATCTAATTTGGTAAAAAGCGGGGTCTAGACCCCGCAAATGTTTTAATTAGACCCCGGGTTGGATTACCGCTGTCTCACAAAGCCGAAATAGCATCCGAAATCGACCTTTCCAGCGCTTCCGCTCCGTATTTATCCACTTCCGTTTTACTCTTGTCGCCGTGGGTTAAACAGCCGGCACCGCCGATGCAGCCGCCCACGCAGGCCATACCTTCAATGAAATTGGCATCCAGCAAGTTCTTGCTCTTCTTAAGCAGCGCCAGGCGGCACTCTTCGATGCCGTCGCAGGCGCAGGGATTCAGTTCAAAATCATCCAAGCCCTGCTCTTTTAAAGCTTGGCGCACTGCGTCCGTCAGGCCGCCGCTGCGGGCAAAAATGCGGCCGAAATATGAAGCGTGATTCAAAGGTGCTTCCGCAAGTTCCGTAATTTCAATATCGCGGCTGTCGAACAGTGCTTGCAATTCTTCAAAAGTCAGCACCGCGTCTACGTAGGGTTTCACCGTATCCAAACGGGCTTCTGCTTTCTTTGCCGTGCAAGGACCGATGAATACGACTTTCGCCGAAGGGTCCCCCTCCTTGATATATTTGGAAATTTCTGCCATAGGTGACAAATTGTGAGAAATATGCTGGGCAAGATTGGGGAAGGCCGTCTTTACGTACTGAACAAAAGCCGGACAGCAGGAACTGGTTAAGAACCCTTTCTCCGTCAGCTCTTTGGCTTCCTTCATAGCCACCATATCGGCACCCAGCGCCGCTTCCGTAACCTTGCAAAAACCAAGAGTGTGAAGGCCGCTGATCACTTGACCTAATTTAGCATAAGAGAACTGGCTGGAAATAGAAGGGGCCACCACGGCGTACACACGTTGTTCCGGGTCCGAAGCCGCCTTCTTCAGCATTTCAACCACTTGCAGGATATACGAACGGTCCGTAACAGCACCAAAGGGGCATTGATATACACACGCGCCGCAGGACGTGCATTTCTCGTAATCAATGCTGGCAGCTTGTTCTTCATTAATGGAAATTGCTTTGATCTTGCAAGCCATCTGGCAAGGCCGCTTGCGGTTGATGATAGCAGAATAAGGGCAAACTTTTGCACACAAGCCACACTCTACACATTTACTTTTCTCAATGTGGGCCACGTGATTCTGGTCGAACGTAATAGCCCCTTTCTTGCAGGCATCTTCACAGCGGTGTGCCAAACAGCCGCGGCACATATCCGTAACCGTGTAGCCGGCAGCGGGACACTCGTCGCAAGCGATATCAATCACTTCGATAATGTGCCCGTCATCCCCATCCATGGCAATTTGGATACGCTCTGCTAAGATTGCTCGTTCTTTGTAAACGCAGCAACGCATGGTGGAAGTCTTCCCCGGTACAATTTTCTTAGGGATATCCACAATATGTTCTAGAAGTGTTCCGTTCCAGGCTTCTTTCGCAACCTCGCGAAGCACTTTATATTTCAAATGCTGTACTTTTGTATCAAACTTTCGCATTCTTCAATCTCCTTATCTGCTCAATACAATTTAATAATAACTCACTTTAACTTTCTTTCCCATTTGACGCAAACATTTAGAAAGTTCTTCCACTAAATTCATCTTTAAATTAAAACTCATAGGATTATCCGAATTTTGATGCGCAGGATTCATAGCTTTTCCCACAAAGAAGTTAATGTCCGTGGCCTTTTCAAAGAGCAAGCGGCAAATTTGGGAGGCTCCATCCTTCCTGAAACTCCATTCTTCATATAAAGCATTCTCCTCGATATAATCCCGGGCATATTCCAGCACCTTAGAAATGGTGACCACACCTTCCGTGACCAAATCCACCCCTTCGATTCGGGCAATGGGCGGTACGTCAGCGCATTCAAAATCAAAACTGGTAATCAATGGCTTACGCAAATATTTTGCTGCAATCGATGAAGTAGTTCCGCCGCAGATAATATGCTTCCCGGCTTTAGAGAAGAACAAAGACATCATACGGTCACAGTCATCTCGATTAGAGGGCGGTCCAAACAAAATACTCACAGGTTCACGTTTGCGAACCTGCACCACGCAAGCAGTAGCATCGTCTCCCGGTTTGCCGTCATATAACTTATTGCACTCATCTACTAAGATAGTAGATAAAGTCTTTGCCGTGTACCCTGCAGGCGTCAAAGCCTCCACGAAACTGACAATATCTTCCCGTTTCCAGCCGAAATTGTACGCCGTACCATTTCCCGCATGAGGACATCCGTCGCTCATAGCCACCAACAAATCCCCTTCTTCTAAGGCAATCACACTCTTATAAATCTTCTTGCCACCAATAATTTGCTCTGTCTTCGGGTAGTCGTAATTGGACTCTCCCCGAATAAAGATTACATGGGGATTGTCGTACTGAATCAGTTCCACCGTTTCATTATGGATTAGGTGAAGAATGGTAAAAGTGGAATAAGCCACCCCTCGCACGGAACAAACCGGCAAAGTAGCTGCAATCGTCTCTACACATTCCTCAATCGGTAGGCCCGCTGCTACCATCGTAGAGATAATCTTAGAAGTCAGTGTTGACAAGATACTCGCTTTGACACCGCTTCCAAGACCGTCTGCTAACACAATTACGCTAGAATTCTCATCTTGTTCAGCAACGTCCACGTGATCGCCACAAAGTTGCTCACCAACGTGATGAATGCTCTTATATCCGATATCCACACATAAATCATTCATCCGAGATAGACTCCTTTAACTTAGCAAGTGCAATCTTGGTTTCTGCCGCCGTCTCGCCCAGCAATGATGCAATTTCCTGGACAATGCGCATCTGTTTATCCACCACTTTGTCCGCAACTTCCACGGTCTGACGGCTGATACTTTCTTTCCGTTCCCGCTCATACTCTTCGTCGGTCACGTCACGCATAATACCTACCAACATACGAGACTCCCGATCATACACCACTGTTTGCTCCACGTACCGCTGATATTCTGCCAAATACAAACGTTGATCTCGTATAGCACGTCCGGTTTGAAGCACCTTCATAAAAGGCAACGGATCCAAAATTCGTACCACTTGCTCCCCAAGTACATCTGAGCTTGCCCGAATATTCATAATCTTCCGCGCAGCCTCATTAATCTGCTGCACTTCCAGCATTTCGTTCAGTACAATCAAGCCGTTGGGTGTATTCTTAACGATGGTATCAGAGAAACTCTCCGCTTTATCTTTAAGGAAGGGCAAACACATAGAGATTTCCGCTTTCCCCTGGCAAATCGCGATTGCCTTCTCCCGGCAAGTGTTGTAGCCACAAGTGCCGCAATTCAGCTCTTGAGAAGGTTTAAACTTACCCATCTGGCGAAGTACGCCGTTAATTTCAGCTTCTGTGGGCATAGGCAAACGATGCTCGATAGGGGTAAAATGCTTCTTTAGCGTCAGTGCATCCGGTTGTGCCACGGCAAAATCTTCTTTACCGGCATATTGGGCAATACTTGCGTAATCCCGAATAGGCGAACGATGAAATTTCTCCATAACAGGACCACCAATACAGCTTCCGCTGCAAGCAGACATCTCAATAAAGCAGTGGTGAATCTTGCCCCTTTCAATATCTTTAAGTGCCGCGACGCAGTTCTCTACACCGTCTAACGCAATGTAGGTATATCCTTCGATTGCCGGCTCCATAGTCTTCAATATGCCTCCGGTAGTTGGGAAGAAACGGGCTCTGCTGTTGGGATCTTCATCCATTTTACCCGAAAGCTGAATGCCCTCATCCTGCAGCCATTGGGTCAGTTCCTCAAAGGTGAGAACAGCATCGACCGTGCCTTCGTAATATTCAGCCTCATCCTTCTTAGCAACGCACGGTCCGATAAATACCGTCTTGGCATCAGGATGCCGCCGTTTGATATCCTGGCAGTGAGCAAACATTGGAGACATCACGTCTGCCAAATAGTGTAAACTGTCCGGAAAATACTTTTGAATTAGCAAATTAACGGAATGACAGCAAGAGGAAATGATAATATCCCGATTATCTTCCCGAAGCATCCGCTCGTATTCGGTCTTGACAATGGTGGCACCCACGGCAGTTTCTTCCACACCGGCAAAACCCAGTTTCATCAAAGTATTTCGCATACTATCAATACCTACGCCGTCATAATTGGCAACGAACGAGGGTGCTAAACTTACGTACACAGGGAGTCCGCTTTGAAGAAACACCCGTACTTTCTCCCGTTCGTCCACAATTTCTTTGGCATTCTGGGGACATACCACAAAGCACTGACCGCACAAAATACATTCATTACCAATAATGTGGGCTTGGTTACCGGAGAAGCGAATCGCCTTCACGGGACAGTGACGAATACATTTATAACAATTCTTACAGTTAGATTTCTTTAATACCAAACAATTCGGCATGTATGTACTCCCCTTTCCATAAATAGTTATATCATATTTCAAGGCAAAAAGAAAGACGGAAATAAGTAGAAACTTATTTCCGTCCGTCAATAGAATTACCCTATTACGGCAATTTCCACGTCACCCAAACGGCTTTCCACAAAGCGATAGTCATCATCCCACATATCGCCTACGGTAACGAAGTGTTGCGGGCCCAAAGCATCGATGATTTCCGGCACCATGTGAAGGGGACCGAACATATTTCTTCTGGAAGGAACCAGCGTTACTTCCACGCCTTTTCCCGCCTGCACGTAATCGGTAACGTCCGCTTCGTAAGGATTCCACGCAAGAACCTTTTCGGCTTTCTCACCGGCAGCGCCGACTTTTGCCAAAGAGCCCCGGAAGTCCTTCGCCCGAAGTACCACACGTTGTCCCGGCTCCACGATGGGGAATGCGGATGTGGGGATAAGATAAGAAATACAACCTGTATAGAACGGCAAGTTTGCCGTCTTTAATTCGCCGCCGTCAATCCGATCCGGCAATGTGGTCAATGTCGCCGTATGACCTTCGATCGTCACACCGAAATCACCTACCAGGTAAATAGCTTCAATATTGGTGGTGCGGCGGAAGGCCGTCTTCATCACAATTTCATTCTTGCCGGATTGAATCAAGCCTGCCGGTACTTTCAGCTTCTTAAAGCAGATATCAATCCAGAAATCCTCCGGATTCTCGCAAACAAGCGCCGTGCCGTTTAAAGAATAGTGGCACAGATCCGGACGCTCTACAGCCAAATAGCAATCGTTTGCGGGCACTTGATCTACGTAGAAAGTAAAACGAAGTTCTGCATCGCCGTAAACTTGATCATCGTTTAATTTAGAATACCAGGGCTGAAGCATATTGCCGCTTCTGGGCTCAATGCCTACCAAGGCGCGAATGCTTTGGTCTACTTTCAGCACTTCTTTCGCCGGCTGCCAATCTCCATTTTGGAAGCGGTATTCTGCAAAATCCAGCACGCATACGTTCTGCTCATCCAAGCGGTACGTGTAAGGGCCTGCAAAAGTGGAAGTTTCCACGCAAGCCGCTTCTTTGCGGGTAGGAATTGTTTCATCTTTCACCGGGTTAAATACGAAGATCTTCTCCCCTGCAGGTTCAATATCGAAGGGCAGTACAATTTCAGGCTCCGTGGCTGTAATTTCCACGTTAAAGCGCTTGCCGTCTGCCAAACACCATTCTTGGGCGTAGGCAGTCTTGCTGAGGAATCCGCCGGCATCATCCGAAAGTATCAAGCGAAGATCCTTGCCACCCACTTCATATTGGGTATTCAGCAACGCCACGTACAAATTGCCCGTATCTTCATCATAGCGGGCTTGGGCACAAATACCGGTTTGATCGGCACCTTGTGCGTCCGTCACCCGAAGGGAGAATCCACCCGGCGTGCGAAGGGCACCCACCAGGGCTTCCCGGGTAAAAGGCACGCAAACGGCTCCCTGCATCCGGGTGAGTGCGGTAACTTCCTCCGAAAGTTCGGAATCCATATAAGTAGGCAACTCCCCTGCAAAGATCACTTTGCCGCCGGCTTCCATAAATTCCTTCAGAAGACGGCAGGTAGAACTTCTTAAAGTCTCTGCACCGCTAACCACCACAGTTTTGTAATCCGCAAGACCCACGCGAAGGACAGCGCCCTCTCCCGTGTTCTCTACGCGGCTTAAACGGGACATCAGTTCTTCGTAGTGCCGCTCCAAGCCTTTACAATGGGGATCGTTGGTATAAATCCAATCTGCCCAGCCAATAAACATCCGTGCCCAAAGGGTTTCTACGGGGTTGATCACCAGTACGTCGCAAAGGGGACGGCCCTGGCTCATCACAAAGCCGAAACGGGCAAAATAGGTCTCTACAAAGTTGTAGTCCTTGTAGTAGGTGGACTGATGCAGAATACTTGCAGGATAGTCTCGCTTACATTCACCTTCCATGGTATACCAAGAAAGGTGGGGGCATCTCAAATTGATTCCGAACAGCGCCTGCCAGTCACCCATGGCCTTGTGGCCCTTGAAATCAAACTCCCAACTGGTACAACCGTATAGTTCAGAAAGAAGTCTCTTCTTCCCTAACTGGCGGCAACTGGAAGCCAGTTGCTTTACGATCCAATGGCGATCATTGCCCTTAAACAATACGTCTACGCCGGGAAGTCCCATATACTCGTAGGTACGCATCATAGAGCCCTGAGGCACGGTCTGGCTGGACAGGAAATCTTCATGCAGCACGTGGCCGGTAAGTTGCATATTGTGTTCTTCGCTCCAATCATTCATAGGACCGATAAAGCGCTCTAAGAACAAAGCGTTGCCCAGGTCTACGTAGTCGTGCTTCACCCGCACCAGCTCCGCACCGGCTTTCTTATAGAACAATTCAGGAAGCAAAGGAAGAGCATCGTAGCCGTAGCGCTTCTTAAATTCGTCGAAGATATCTTCCGTAAAACGGATGGAACACGTGCGCAGATTTCCGTTTCTGCCCAGGTCGTCCAGCAAGTGGCCGCAGTGGGGTTCGTCGGTAAAAATGCCTTTAATGGTGGTGCCCATTCTATCGCCGCAATGTTTCTGATACGCTTCGTGGGTGACTTCAATAAACTTCTCGGTGGCCTCACGGCTTAAAGTGTTTAAGTAAGTAGCACCGTTATATACGCTCTGCGGAATGGCCAGCATCACACGAAATACCAGTACTTTCCAGTCTGCCGGAATGTCTTTAGGAAGGGGCTCGCCCACTTTCAGTTGTTTATATGCAGAAACTGTCACGCCGTCAATTTGGCCGGCAAAAACAGCGTAATCTTCTTGAGAAGGTACGTATTCATCCACAGGTGTTTCAATCAGTACCAAGGAACGAATGCGATATTGAGGATCTCTTGTGGCAATACCGCCGGCACTGCCGGACGGCCACCAGTCCTCATCGTAAAGCCAGGCTTCCATATCTTCCTCTACGCCGGCATCCGTTACCGCATTGATCAAACGGAACCATTCATCTCCCAAGTATTCCGTTGCCAAACCGGTACGGGAGTGCATAAAGAAACCGCCGAAGCCCATTTCTTTCAAAATCTTCATTTGTCTGATTAGTTCATCTTCCTTCAGGTCTCCGTTCCAGGACCAGAAAGGCATCCCCCGAAATTCTTTGCCGGGATTCTTAAATTGCGTCAACACTTGTTCTTTCTCCATGAGACAGAACTCCTTTCGGATTTTTATAAATACAGCACCGGCTCACTCCCCTGTGGGGAAATAAGCCGGTTGTTTTGTCAAATTATGGATTTATCGACTTAGTCTTCCGGCTTCGTCTCCAATTTCAAGGGGTAGTCACCTAAGTGCTTAACCTTGAAGCCGTTTGCCTTGTACTCTTCGTAATCGAAAGCATCCAACTCGTCCATAGCCAATTTGTGGAACTCGTAGAAGTTGTACCACCACTCGTAGCCGCTGCCAAGTTCAGCATTGAGGTATGCTTCTGCAATATCAATACCCATCTGAGGTGCTACGTAGAAGGCGCCCATTGCAAGAACGTTTACGCCGTTGCCGGTAATGGCACGAAGGGCAGCAGGAACACTCTCAACAACGCCTGCGTGAACACGGGGGCACTTGCTGGCTGCAATATGAATACCCATACCAGTACCGCAGAACAACAATGCTCTTTCGAACTCGCCCTCAGAAATCATAGAACCTACGCGAAGGCCTACTCTGTGGAACATCAAATCCGTATCGTCATCTTCAGGAGAACGAACACCTACGTCCGTAACTTCCCAACCCTTAGACTTAAGGTGTGCAACAACAGCTTCTTTCAGGGGGAAACCTGCGAAGTCTGCACCAACAAGAATTTGCTTGTTCTTTACTGTCTTCATAAAAAATCGCTCCTTTATTTTGTTAAATTTCATTTTCTCTATTATCCCAAAAAAACCTTCGGATTGCAAGGGCTTTTTACGAAAAATTTTATTCCATAGGCACCTCTGCCAAAGCACCATCGCCTGCAGACACCGCGTACTTCTCCAGGTACATTTGGAAATCCTGCTGGAACTCCGGATCGTCCTTCCTAAAGCCTCTGGAAGTTTCATGGAAATTCATGGTGTCCCGAGCCATATCAATGACGCTGCCTGCAATGTTGGAACAGTGGTCAGAGGTACGTTCGATGTTGGTGAGCAAATCTGCCCAAATAAATCCAACTTCAATGGAACAAGAGCCGCTTTGCAAACGGGCAATATGGCAGGTACGAAGTGTTTCTTTCAAATGGTCCACCACTTCTTCCAGGGCCTCTACCTTCCGAGCGGAAAGCAAATCCCCGTACACAAAAGCGTGCAGGGTAAGATCCAGTACTTCTTTTACAGCATTGGAAGCAATTTCCATTTCTTTGGCGGCTTTTGGGGTAAAATGCATGTCTTTCTCCCGCATTTCCTCCGCAGACTCTAAAATGTTCACCGCGTGGTCGGATATACGCTCAAAATCACCGATAATCTTCAGCAGTTTAGCCGCTTCCGCACGATCCTGGGCGCTTACTTCATGGTTGCTCAAACGCACCAAATAAGTACCCAATATATCTTCATAGTGATCCGTCTGTTCCTCCGATTCCCGAACGCTTTCCGCTTTCTGACCGTCAAACGTACGCAGTAAGTCCAAACTGTCTTTTAGCGCGTTTACGGCGCCCTCACCCATACGAATCGCCAACATACGGCTGCGTTCCAAAGCAATGGACGGAGTCGCAAGCAAACGCTCGTCCAATTCAGAATCCGTTTCCGGCTTCTTACTATCGGGAATTAACCGAATCACCAGTTTCTCCAGGAAGCCTGTCAGCGGCAACATCAGCACGGTACAGGCCACATTGAAGATTGAGTGAGCAACCGCGATGCCCATCAGGGAGGCACCCGCATCTAAAAGCGCCGGTTTTACAAGCCACTGTACAAGGGAAAACACCACGAGCCACACCGCCGTACCGATTACGTTGAAAGATAAGTGAACGGCAGCAGCTCTCTTGGCATTCTTATTGGCGCCCACAGAGGATAACATCGCCGTAATACACGTACCGATATTCTGACCCATAATAATGGGAATTGCCGCGCCGTAGGTTACACGGCCCGTAGCCGCCAAAGCTTGCAAAATACCCACAGAGGCAGAGCTGGATTGGATAATGGCGGTTAAAACAGCTCCTGCCAACACGCCCAAAATAGGATTTTTGAACAGCAAGAACAATTCTTGGAAGGCCGGCACGTTGGCTAAACCTTTCACCGCACCGGACATCGTTTCCATACCAAACATCAAGGTAGCAAAGCCCAGTAAGATGGCACCGGTATCCTTCTTCTTGTTTCCTTTGCAGAACATATAAAGCACGGTACCAATCAGCGCCAGAATCGGGGTGAAAGAAGTAGGCTTTAACAAGCGTATAAACACATTTCCGCTGTCAATGCCGCTTAAGCTCAAAATCCATGCCGTAACCGTCGTACCGATATTGGCACCCATAATCACGTAAATGGCTTGTTTTAAGCGCATCAAACCGGAGTTTACAAAACCTACCACCATAACCGTAGTCGCAGAAGAACTTTGAATAACGGCGGTAACACCCAAACCGGTCACCAAACCGGCGGCTTTATTGGACGTTAACTTGCCCAATACGTCCCGCAATTTACTGCCGGCTCGTCGCTCTAAGGCCTGTCCCATAATGTTCATACCGAACAGAAACAAACAAAGGCCGCCAATCATTGTTAACACATCGAATAAATCCATAGCACATTCCTTTCCCGTAATTTCTCCATTTTCTCCATAAACTTAGGGAGCTCGGAATTCGATTCTTGTTATTGTATCATCTTCTATATCCACCCAAAGGGTGACATCCTTTTCTAACATGTACACGCAGGATTTCCCTCGCTGTACGAAATCCCCGCCATATAGGTCAGTCATTTCTGTCTTGGACATGCCCACTTTCAAACCCAAACCCGTCTGCGCCGCATCATCCGTCAAAACCAGGACACTGATAAACTCGCTTCTGCCATTTTGAGCAGGATAAGTGGTAATTTCAAAACCCGGGTAAGTGTACACTTTATCATAGCCTTTGCCATAACAACTTTGTGCTTCGGCATAGTCCACAGGGGTGCCGAATCTTGCTTCAATCCCGGCGCCATCCTCGCCTACGGAAACGGCATGTCCGGACGGCGTAAGGATATGACCCGTTTTCTGTGCCGGTTTAGTACAACCTGCTAACAACCCTACAAACAGAACTAAACAAATGCATAACTTCCACATTCTGTTCAAGGCAATTCCTCCTTCAGTAAGTTCCGTAAATTCCGCTCTGCAATCTCTAAAATAACTACGTCGTGTTCTTCCGTTTCAGCAAGCACTTTCGTCATACTTTGTCTGGTGAAACGACATTCTCCAAAAGCATCCGCAAAGAAAGGAATCAAGCTGCTTCCAAAAGAATCTCGCACCATCAAAAGTCTTCCCGTTTGGTCTTCTCGCTTCGTGGTAATTTCCATTTCCATCATAGTCCTTACGGCGGACAAATATTGGTAGGAAAAACCCTGTTTATAATACACTTGCCAATCCTTCGCTGTCAACCCGTCCGGATAAAGCATACCCGCCAGATCTCCGTCAAAATCCTTGCGTTCTTCCCATGGTAAATGACTGTAGGAAACGTCTTTTCCCGCCAAAGACAGCACCGTTTCTGCCGCCACCGCAGCCCCTCGATTGTTCCAATGGCTGTCTAATTGATGGTAAAGTTGACCGTCCATTTTACCGAAAATCTCTACGAAATCCGGAGACGCCACTTGCCGCGCCGTGAGGCCCGCCGCTACCCGAGCCGCATCGCTGCCCGGAGCCTGCAGAAAATTTCCGGGCATATATTGCGGATAAACGGTATTTTTGTTCGGCGCGCACACGAAGATAAAACGAATCCCCTGCTGTTCAAAATATTGGGAAAGGGCTTCCAGATAGTCCAAAACCCCGGTGAGTTCTTCCTCCGTAAGCCGGTTCTCTCCGGTAAAATGTCCCGAAGTTTCCCCATAATACAGCCATCCGTCCTTCCCCACCACCACTTGGTCCGTTCCGGAGGTTTGAAACACGTCACGAAGCACCCGATTGCGCAAACTGATCCACCCGGACCGGTCTTGCCAAATGCCGGGAACCAGGCACACTACAAAGAATATCACCACAAAAATTATACTGCCAATACGACGCATCCAACCCCTCCTTTCAAAAACGGAAATAAATAAACGGACTGTAGGTGGCTGAGGCCACCGTCATCATACAAATCAGCAACAAAAGCAGCGTCAGCAGATTAGAAATCCCTGTCGGCACTTTGAATTTCGGTTTCCACACGCTGACAGCGATGCAAACCACCAAAATTACAATAAAATACGGGGTAAAGAAGGACAGTGTCCCGGAAATGGCGGACGGCGAGGAGGAAAAATCCGTAAACATCAAAACAAGCATTTTACCGGCCTTGCCTAAAGTTTCCGCCCGGAACAGCACGAATCCCACCAAGACCACCAAGAAGGTGTAAATTCTGCCCAAAATGGACCGCACCGCGCTCTTCTTCTCCGGCACAAAGGCCTCGATGCTCACAAAACAGCCGTGCCACAGTCCCCAAAGCAGGAAGTTCAGCCCCGCCCCGTGCCAAATGCCGGTCAGCGCAAACACGGTCATGCGGTTTGCTACCGTACGAAGGCGCCCCTTGCGGTTCCCGCCTAAAGGAATGTATACGTAATCCCGGAACCAGGAAGACAAGGAAATATGCCACCTGCGCCAAAAGTCCCGCAGGCTGCTTGCGGTGTAGGGCATATTGAAATTTTCCTTAAAATGAAAGCCCAACATCTTCCCCAGCCCAATCGCCATATCGCTGTAGCCGGAAAAGTCGAAATAAATCTGGAACAAGTAACAAATAGCCGCCACCCACACGGCAAAACCGGAAATGTTCCCGTCTGCCCGGGCGTATAAACTGTCGCACACCACTGCCATCGTATCTGCAAGAAGTACTTTCTTAGACAGGCCGATGACAAACCGGCGAATGCCTTGGGCGATGCCATCCGGGTTTACGTGGCGCGCCCGCAGATACGGCCGAATGTCTTTATACTGTACAATAGGTCCCGCAATGAGTTGGGGAAAGAAACTGATATACAAAAGCACATCCCAAAAGGAGACTTTGGGCGCCTCCCCTGCTTGCCGGTCCCGATACACGTCAATGACCAAGGACAATGCCTGAAACGTATAGAAAGAAATCCCAATGGGAAGCCGCACCGGCAGCCCTGCGTACTTAAATACGAACAGCATTCCCACGTTAAAAATCACCGCAATGGCTACAACCGTTTTAGTAGGTTTCCGGGTAAAAATGTAGTTTATGAGTATGGACGCTACCATCAGAAGCACGTATCGGGGCTCGCCCCAGGCGTAG
Source organism: Clostridia bacterium (assembly GCA_017935905.1). Classification (GTDB taxonomy): domain Bacteria; phylum Bacillota; class Clostridia; order UBA1212; family UBA1255; genus RGIG9099. Next base: position 13,520 of record JAGBGO010000068.1, read on the forward strand.
AAGAAAAGGCTGGCTGCGATCAGCAAACCGTTTTGAATGACAGGTTTGCGGACTGCGTAATAAAGTATGCAAACGATCGGCATGAAAAGGAATAAAAATTCCGGTGCGCTGAATACCATAAAGCCTCCTTCGGAATAGGATTATTTTAGCAGTTTTGGTGCGATTTTACAAGGTTTTGGAATTATGCTATACTGCAAAGCATAGATTGATTTGATGAGGTGTAGTCTATGAATCTTCCCCGCGGTTCCCATATCCATTTTATCGGCATTGGCGGCTCCAGTATGAGCGGCCTTGCGCTGCTGGCCCTTCACGCAGGCTACCGGGTTTCCGGTTCTGACCGTGCCCCCGGCCTGGCCACGGCGATGTTGGAATCCAAAGGAGCTACGGTTGTCATCGGACAAAAACCGGAAAATATCACGGCCTCTATTGACTTAGTGGTCTACACAGTGGCCATCGGTGCCGACAATCCGGAGTTATTGGAGGCCCGCCGTCTGGAAATTCCCGTGATTGAGCGGGGTCGTTATTTAGGGGTTTTGTGTCAGGATTATGCCTTCCCGGTGGCTGTTTCCGGCACCCACGGAAAGACCACCACCACGGCGATGATCGGCGGCATTATGCTCGCCGCCGGCAAAGATCCCGCCATCCATTTAGGCGGAACGTTTCCCTTGATTGGCGGCAGCGTCCGCCCGGCTTCCGGGGATTATTTTATCACCGAAGCTTGCGAGTACCACGCCCACATGTTAGAGTTGGCTCCTTTTGCGACGGTGCTGCTGAACGTAGAAGCGGAGCATTTGGATTATTATAAAGATTTAGAAGATATCAAGGCTGCTTTTGTGAAGTTCGTTCAGTTGTGTCCCCCCGAGGGCTTTTGCGTGGTTTGCAAAGAAGATTCGGATGCGTATGAAGTGGCGGCGCAGGCGAACTGTCGCCGGATTACCTACGCGTTGCGTTCTTCCCAGCTTGCTGCGGACTACGAAGCCGATTGTTTAGAGGAACTTCCGGACGGCATTGCTTTTCGTTGGTATGTAAGCGGCGAGACGGAGGGCCACCCCGTGAAATTACACGTCCCCGGCCGGCATAATGTGCTGAATGCCTTGGCGGCCATTTCGGTTTGCCATACGTTAGGTTGCTCCGCCGAAGCCATTTGCGAAGGCCTTTCTTTATTTACAGGTACAGGGCGTCGCTTTGAGAAAGTTGGGGTTGTACGAGGCGCCACGCTAATTGACGATTACGCTCATCATCCTACGGAAATTCACGCTACGCTGTCTGCGGCGCGAGCTTCCGTTTCGGCAGGCGGCCGTGTGATTGCCATCTTCCAGGCCCACACCTATTCAAGAGCGATTGCTTTTAAAGAGGAGTTTGCATCTTCCCTGGCTTTGGCAGATCGGATTTTCGTCGCAGATATTTATGCGGCGCGGGAACCGGATCCCGGCACCATTTCCGGTAAAATGATGGCGGAAGATTTCTGCAAGGCCGGGCTTTCTGCTACATACGAAGGGGATTTTGAAGCCATTGCCCAGGCTGTGTCGAACGAACTGCGCGAAGGCGACTTGATAATCTCTTTGGGCGCCGGCGACGTAAATAAAACGCTTCGGTTTATCAAGTAGTTTAGGCAAAACGAGACAAGAAACCACCCTGCAATTCCGGGGTGGTTTCTTCTTAGACATATTATTGTTTATGCTCCATAATATTTTTCCAAAAACAGATTATAGTAATACAAAGCCGTTTTCTCCCCACCGGCAAAGGCATTATAATCAAAATTGAAGAAATCATTGTCAACGTACACAAGCATTTCTATATTCTCGCCGAACAAGCCGTTCAAATATTGCGTAAAGTCTGCTTCGCCGGTAAAAAGCCGCCGGAATGCATCCCTGTCCAATTCTTCTGCAAGTTGTTTGAACGTATAGATTTTTCCATTATAATATCTTGCACCTATGTTGCAAAATACTTCTCGAATGTGTGCATCATCTCCGCTGTAAATAACGTCCAATACTTCCGGTGTACACAGGCGATACAAACGGGTAGGATAAGGGTGCGCATCAATCCATTCATCATAGGCTTCTAATGTTTCTCTCGTAATACCGTAATGACGAATCAATTGCACCAGCAAAGGCAGTTGTGTCCCCTGGTAATTGCCACTATAGTAAGCTTCTTGGTTAAATAAATCCGGATTGTTTATATACTTTTTTACAGGATTATCCAGGGTATACAGAATTTCCTCAATCATCTGCATAGCAACACCGGAATCCAGCCAGCAGGCATAAGGATTGATTATAGGTTGAATATAGAATTTAAAGGGCTCTGCCCAATTCTCCCGGTAAACAAAATCGGTGGATTTCTCTTTATCTATAAACTTTACGTGTTCGGCATACTCTTTTGGATATTCAGTCTTCCATCTTACCCAATTTTCAAAACTATTCCAACGCCAGATGGTGTCATAAGGATCTAAATAGTGAGCCCGTAGAATGCCATTCCACTGATCACTTCCCGGTAAATCCATTGCCCACAAATCAGATCCGCCGCCGCGAAGCGCCGACTCAACAAAGACGTTTCCTGCAGCAAGAAGTTCACGCAGCACCGTGCCCGGAGTGTCATACACCAGTTGAGAAACAGGATAAATCTTCCCTTCATAATAAGACGCATATTTACCCAAAAGTTGTAGCATCACATTCGCATCATCTTTGCAAGTTAAAATCGACGTTAGACTAACAGGATATACGGCCTGTGTGAAAGGATTTTCATAGTACCAAATATTATAAGATTCCAAAGTCTCTTGCGAAATATGATAATGACGAATCAATTGCACCAACAAAGGTAACTCTCCGCCGTTTCGTGCATTAAAATAATCATCTGTTCCATCAAAGTTTGCCACGGGGTCTGTCTTTTGATTGAGAATATGACGAATGGCATCCATCGCATATTCAGAATCTACCCAAGCCGCGTAATAACTGTGTGCCGGTTCAAAGAAAAACTTTTCTTTGTGTTCTGAACTATATGCAATCGTGCCGGGACCATCCTGCAATTCCATATTGACACCGTGTTTCGCGCGTAAGACTTCATAGTCGGCAGGATTCTCACATATCCATTGTTGCCACTTTTGAAAACTGTTCCAACGTTCTTCCACATTTATTTTCGCAGGTGCACTTTCACAGGCAGAAAAAAGAAAAATCATAGTAGAAGTCAAGACAAAAAAGAATACTATTTTTTTTGAGAATTTCATACAATCACTCCTTATATATCCACGAATGCAAAACTACATACCGCTCACTCTAGGATTAACAAAGATAGAAAGATAGTCTGTACCATCGCTCGAATTTCCTTCTCGAACAAAGAATATTTTTCACAATAAATACCTGTGATCATTTACTTTTCCACTCATAACTTACCTATAAGGTATCACGTACATTGGTATTTGTCAATTAATATTTGCTACACAATAATTTCATTCGTTAATAAATAATTATATTAACCTTTTGTAGGTTAACAAAACCACCCCGTTCTTGCTTCTTCAGCAATTCCGGGGTGGTTTTTTCTTTACCGTATTCCAATTTATTTCCGAATAGCGTATTTACTCTTCTTAGAAGCATCCATTTCGTTGAGCAACTGAATGGAACCCCGTACGACGCAATGTTGCGGATCTTCCGCTACGGTGACGTCAACGCCGGTGCTCTTTCGAACCAATTCGTCAAAGCCTGCAATCAATGCACCGCCACCGGTCATTACAATACCTTTGCCGTAAATATCGGCTGCAAGTTCCGGCGGTGTCTCTTCTAATACTGCGTGAATACCGTCCAAAATGGGCAGTGCCGTTTCAATTAAGGGCTCTGTAATCTCTTCAGACGTAACAACGCGCTCGCTGGGAAGCCCCGTAATAATATCGCTACCACGAATTTCCACAGAATTGCTGCGGATGCCATGATACAAGTTACCGACTTCCCGTTTAATCAATTCTGCGGTGCTGTCACCGATGAGCAAATTGTGCTTCTTCTTCAAATAGTTCTTAATGGTTTCATCAAAGGTATTACCTGCAACCTTGACGCTCTTGCTGGTAACGATACCTTCGTAAGAAATAACCGCAATATCCGTAGTACCGCCGCCCACGTCAATAATCATGTGACCGGAAGGACGGGAAATGTCCAATCCTGCACCAACGGCAGCAGCCAAAGGCTCCTCTACTAAGAATACGCGGCGTGCGCCGGCTTCCAACGTAGCCTGCTCAACGGCTCTGCGCTCTACGTTCGTCGTCTTACTGGGAATACAGATAATCACGTCCGGTGGGAAAATCCGCTTCAAAGGATTCTTAATCGCCTTATTGACAAAGTAACGAATCATGTGGGCCGTAATGGTGTAACTGGAAATAACACCATTCTGTACCGGCTTTACAGTGGTAATATCGAAAGGCGTACGGCCCATCATAGAACGAGCTTCATCGCCCACTGCAACCACTTCATTGGTACCGTCCTTGACTGCAACAATAGACGGCGCCTTAATAACAACGTCCTTCTTGCCTACGCTGACAAGCACCGTTGCCGTTCCCAAATCGATTGCCATATTTTGCTTAAAAAAACTCACTGCAAAACCCTCCCGGGAAATATTTTATGAACTCTATTATCATATCACATCTTTTCCACAAGGGCAAGAAAAAACACACGGCTTCACTATACAACTTATGACTTACACTTTCTTTACACGAAAACCTATTTCCTTGTGGGCAAAGAAGATGCAAGTACCTTGGGAAAGCGGATATCCGCTTTCCCCGGGAATTTGGATATCCCCAATGAACGTGCCGTTAACAGAACCGTGATCCGTCAAAATCCACTCCCCTTTTCCATAAGAAATGGAGGCTTGTTTGCGGCTGACAATCGGGTAGGGAATCAAAAAATCCACTTGATCCGCGTCTCTTCCAAGCGTGAAAACACCGTCTCCCGTCAAATCCTTTTCCAAATTCAAAGAAAGATTGCGCCCTTTCAGCATCCCCAAGCCTTCTAATTCAATCCGCATCTTACGCTTTCTACCGGGCACGGCGGAAGTAGCGGAAAGCTCGGAAGCAGTAGAAACATCAGAAGCAGTAGATGAGGATTCCGTCAGCGTTCGGATCCATCGCTGCACGCCGGCTATAAAAGGATGGGTGTTGGGACAAAAAGGGCTTAGCGTTCGTTCCGCCTGCTCAAAAGGTGCTTCGGAATAATCTCCTTGAAGCAACACCGTATCTTCCCAAGTGCCGAACGCACCAATGACTTGGGAAAGTGCCTGCAGGGCCTGTACGTCTGTTTCATAGACACGAAGAGACGTCACAGCCAGCAAATCACTGATGCGAAACGTTTGGTCCTCTCCTTGCTTACAAACGCCGGGGATATAGACAAAAGACACGTCCTCCGGACCCGTTCCAACAAAAACACAGTCCACGTCCCAGATGCCGTCGTAGATTTCCATTCCATTTTGACGGAGTGCGTTCAAAAGTTTTCGCAGACGCCGTGTAAATGAAAGAAAGGCAGCAACGTCAAAAATTTCCCGCTCTAAATAGGTCTTTAGAGACTCTTGACGATGCACACACAGCGCAAAGTGGTCTCCCTCCCGCAGCAATTCGCCGCCACACATCAAACCATCGATTTGCTCGGCACAACTTTCCATATCTTTTTGAAGTTTGCCGAGTTCCTTGTTATGTTCAAACAAAATACGACAGCAACCCCGATCCCGATCTACGTGCATATTCCTCCCCCCCTTACAAATCTGAAATTGCAGAATTGGTTTTCTCTTGGATTTTATCAAAAATGCTTTCTGCCAAATCCATAATAAAACTGCGAAAGATCAGTGCCAGCGTGACCAACACCGCAATAATGATAATAATCTCCACGGTACCCATGCCGGACCGATCCCTCCAAATACGATTTTGAAAGGCAATCCAAAGCCCTCCCAATTTTGTAAAAAAAACCATAAACAAAATCCTCCTTCCTTAGATTTGTATCAACTGAAGCAACGCCGGTGCCAACAATACCAAAATCATGGCAATCAAAGCCATAGCCCCGGGTAGCAGCAAAAGCGTCGTAGCTTCATCCGCCATCTTCGTTGCTAAATCCCGTCGCTGGCTCCGGCTGCGCACCGCAAGTTCCATAAACAAAGCCGCCAGTTCATGAGTTCCTTTCTTGTAGTTTTGCACCAATGCACAGACAAAAGTGCTGATTGCAGGAACACAAAGCGCTTCCGACATTCGCTGGAAAGCACTTACCGGATCAGATACGCGCCCCTGCGCATACTGTTCAAAAGCACCGGAGATTTCTCGGTACAAAGGTCTTTTCAAGTCCCGTCCAAAAAGGCCGCGCCGCATGGCATCCCACAAAGAAATCCCCGCGGATAAAAGCAAAGAGACGGCGGTTAAATATTCTGCCATATCTAAGGTGATCATACGGTTCTCTTTTCTTTTCCGCCGCGACGTTTGCCACAAAGGCAACAAAAAACCTGCTATGCCGCCTACCAAAGCCATGCACACGGAGAAAATCCAAGAATTTCCGCCAATGAAACATAATACCAACGTAAAGCCGCCCACAAAAGCAGCCATCCGATAAGACTTCTTCATCCCACTCCCCCCAATATAAATTAATAGCCAACGCGTCCCAACAGTTCGCCCAGCAAAAAGGCAAAGCCCAACAAGCAACAGGCAGCGACCAAGATTACGAAACCGATGCCATCTTCCAAGCCCGCCGCATACGAAGGGGCCATCCAACGAATCGCAATCACGGAGACCACCGGCATAGCCATAATAATGCGGTTGTTGTACTTAGGCAGATTCAAAATCCGCGTAATTTCCGCCTCGGTATCTTGTTTCATACGCAAGGTAGATGCAATTTGCCGAACGAGTTCCACTAAATTAACCCCGGCGGGAATCCCTGCATGCAGTACCGTACTAAACAGTCGAAGATCCGGATGATCACACCGCTCCGCCAGATCTTCAAAAATACGTTCCACCGGCCAATTCAGGCGCAGCAGTTGCTCCATACGAGCAAATTCTTTGGACAAAATGGGATATTCCCGGGAGGGTTGCTCTGCAATTTCCCGAATGCAAGCCTCAAGCCCAAGTCCTGCCGTAAGCGAACCGGAAAATACCACCAGAATATCCGCAAACTCTTTCTCTAATCGTCGGTTAAAACGGGCAATCAAACTGCGTCGCAATTTCCAAAACACCATCGGGCAGGCGATCAGGCAAGCAATGCCGCTCACCCAAACACGCTGAAAAAACGCCCACATACACAAGTACACACCCAGCAAAACAACGCTACTGAGCAAAAACAATTGAACGTAGGAGAATTTCACCACTTGTTTCTTTCTATAAACTCGTTTCTTCATCTCACGCCACCTGCCTCAATTGAATCTCGCCCTGATGTATGCCGTCAATGGCACAAATCTCCCGCACGTAGCGTTTGGGTCCTTCCCGCACCAAATAAACAATCAAATGCACCCCGGATACAATCATCTGCCGAATGGCCTGGCTGCTGACGTGACCTTCCCAAAGGGCCATGGTTTCCAAGCGCACCAACATATCTTTACAACTATTGGCGTGGGCTGTAGACATACAGCCTTCGTGGCCGGTACATAGCGCCGTGAGCATTTCCAAAGCACTTTCATCCCGCACTTCGCCGATAATCAATCGGTCCGGTCGCATACGAAGCGCCGCTTTAATCAAGGCCCGCATTTTAATCTCCCCGCGACCCTCCGTGTTGGCATTTCGGGTTTCTAAGCGCACCACATTACTTTGGGATAGTCGCAATTCTGCAGAATCTTCTATGGTCAAAATCCGCTGACTATCCGGAATATATCCGGCCAGCATATTCATAAAAGTAGTCTTGCCGCTGGACGTACCGCCGCCAATTAAAATATTCTTCCGCGTTTCCACAGCGCGAATCAAAAAATCTGCTTGCGTCCGGGTAAGCGTCCCCTTCTCCAGCAGCATATCCATATCAAAGGGTTTCTCCGCAAATTTACGAATGGTAATTACAGGTCCGTTAATGGCAATCGGCGGCAATACCGCATTGACCCGGGCGCCGTTCATGAGACGAGCGTCCACAATGGGGTTACTTTCGTTCACTGTGCGGTTCACCCAGGCAATCATGGTTTGAATCAAATGAAACAGTTTCTCCTTGTCGTGGAAACGCTCCTCGCAGCGCACCAGTTCCCCATTTTTCTCCAAAAAAATCCCGTCGGTGCCGTTGATCATAATTTCATTGACCGACGGATCTTCTAAAAAAGGTTGTATCAAACCAAGCCGCCGTCGATTGTTGTACACGCCGGTGGCAATCTGTTCCCGGTCCAGACGTATCATAGGGATACGCTGTTCCAGACTATCTAAACACGCGTCAATGAGTTTCCGCAGTTCCTGATCGGAATAATGCTTGGACAAATCCATGCGGCTGCACAGATTCTGGTCCACAATTTCCAAAATATGCCTGCTATCCATGTGACTTCCCTCCCCCGAAGAAAGATCCGTTCATTGCGAACGTCTACATAGATTGTAGCACGATGGTAAAATACAGGTCAACCAAAACAGTTCGACCAATTTCGTCGTCATTCGTCTTATTTCGACTTTTGAGATACAGAATATAACAAGTTAGACAACTGTCCGAATTGAGCGGGGGTCAGCACTTCTCCCCGGACCTTGTCATTCAGAGACATTTTACCCAAAGCCTCCACCACTTGCTCTCGAGTCACGCCTAAATACGGTGCATTGGATAACGCATTGGCCAGCATCTTCCGGCGCTGGCAGAAAGCCGCCCGCACTACTTTGAAGAAATAATCCTGGCTGTCCAGTACGAAAGGCGGATTCTCCCGAACGTCCAAACGCACCACCGCGGAATCCACGTTGGGCTGGGGAATGAAGCAGTGCGCACCTACGTGCATACAAATTTGCGGCTCTGAAAAATACCCGACCGCCACCGTAATGGCACCGTAGTCTTTTCCGCCGCTTTTGGCAGTCAAACGCTCCGCTACTTCTTTTTGAATCATAAACGTAAGAGAAGACAACTCCCCGGCATACTGTTCCAAGAACATCATAATAATGGGGGTTGTAATATAATAAGGCAAATTAGCAACCACTTTAACCCGAGACAGACCATAGGTGGCTTTCAGCTCCGCCATGCAGGCGCCTACGTTCATCTTCATTACGTCCTCGTTGTAAATGGTCAGATTCGGATGGATTTTGCACAGTGCAGAAAGCGGCTCCATTAAAGAACGGTCAATTTCAATGGCCGCAACGTAACCGGCTTCTTCTGCCAGCATGCCGGTCATCACACCTAAACCGGGACCCACTTCAATGACCAGATCCTCTTTGGAAATTTGGGCATAGGAAACAATTTCCCGAACAACCTCTAAATTGTTCAGGAAATTCTGTCCAAGGCTTTTCTTCGGGGCAATCCCGTAGGCTACCATCATTTCTTTTGGTGAATAGGTATTCCCCATTAACGGATAAACACCTCGTTCCCTCTTAAGGAGAAAATATCTACGGACTGATCGTCCAGAATGTAAATCGTTACGTTTCGAAGACCCCATTGAATGGACAAGTCGTAAGACTCCATAAATAAGTCGATTTTATTGCCTTTAATCGCGCCGCCGATATCCCAGGCGATAGCCAAGCCATAGTCGCCAAAACCGGGAGTATTGGTCTTCACGTATACTTTCGTGCCCAACGGAATCACTTTCGGGTCAACCGCGATAACGCCGGGACGGGCTTTGTTTCCGGAATACGTGGTATAGCCCCACTTGCCATCGGGAATATAGGCCGTCGCCACACCGCTGATCGCACTGGAATAGGTGACCTGCTGTCCTCTAGAGTTGGAGAAAGAATATTTCTCATTATATGCAATCAATTGGTGAACGGGTTCTGTACGGGCAGTTCCGATGAGTGTCTTAGATACGGCTACACCGTTCTCGTACACAATTTCATAGGTGCGCACGATGCTGCCGTTCTTTGCCGGAACGCGGGTTACGTACTCGCCGGCCATTAAACTCTTATCTAATACGTATTTGGTTTGCGCCCAAAGGGTTTCGGTTTCCGTAACCGTCTTCTTGGAAACCCGAACTAAAGTTACGTTCATACCGTCAGTCGGTACGTCTTCTGCGGCGGCGCCGGATAAGTGATCCAAAGAGCCCATTGCAAAACCGTTATCCTTCAAAGCTTCTGATACGGTATCTCGGTCGGTAAAAATAGGATACGTCTTTCCGTCCACTTGCACACTAAACTGCACCTTGCTTTCGCTGGGTGCTTGCAGAACCCCATTGGCTTCCGTGGTCACGGACATAACCACCATCTTGTCACATTCTTGGGCTCTGGCATCCGTAAGACCCATAGAGAAAAGGAAAGCACCGGCTGCCACTGCTACGGTCAAAACGCCTGCACAGCAACCTACAAATCGCAATATTCGTTTCATCTTCGTTGAAACCATTTGCATATTTTCGCAGTTTTTGTCCTCTCTTGTGTTCTCACGTAAAGTGGATTTAGCGGGAATCCCCACACGCGTTAATTTTATTATATCGCCCTTTTCCCTGTCAAACAAATCACAAAAAGTTCATTGTTTTTTGTGCAATTTGCACAAATATAGCCGCAGTAATCCCAGTTATTCGCTCAAATTATAGGCTATATGCCATAAAAAACCTTAGCATTGGCAGAAGTCAACGTTTCGATTTCAGAAACGCTTTTTCCAAGAATTTCCGCCATTTTACCCGCCACCAATGGCAGGTACGCCGAAGAATTCCGCTTCCCCCGGTGGGGTTCCGGCGTCATATAGGGACAATCCGTCTCCAACATCAACCGATCTGCCGGAATACCTCGCAATATTTCCGGAAATTTCTTGGCATTCTTAAACGTGATCGCGCCGCCAAAGGAGAAATAACAGCCTTTTTCCGCCAAAATCCGGGCAAATTCCAGACTTCCGCTGTAGCAGTGGAACACCACTTTTCCGGAAAAAGCCCCATTTTGATCCAAAATCTCCAAACAATCCTCGTGGGCATCCCGGTCGTGCACCACCAAAGGCAGGCCCACTTCCAGGGCAATTTCAATATGGCGGGTAAAATTCTCCTTCTGCACCTCCCGAGGTGAAAAATCGTAATAATAATCCAATCCCGTCTCCCCGATGGCCACAATCTTGTTCCGTGCAGCCTCTTCTCCGGCAGTCAAACGGCGGATTGCCTCATAGTGGGAAGCATCGGCTTTTCCGGCCTCATGGGGGTGAATGCCCGCCGTGCCATATATATAAGGAAACGTCTTACTCATTTCCATAATCTTCCGGGTCGTTGCCAAATCCTGGGCCGCATTGACAATATGGGAAACACCTGCTGCCCGAGCATCCTCCAGGCAAGTTTCTAAATCTTCCGCAAATTTTGCATCATCATAATGGGCATGGGTGTCAATCAACATTTTGAAACTCCTTCTATCAACCGATCTACCACGTAGGAAGCACACAAAAGGCCTGCTACTGCCGGCACGTAGGCGATACTGGCGATCATCTTTCCCTGCTCCGGGTCAAAATCCGGCTTGCAGTTCACCCGGGGAGCTTTTGACAGCAGCACCGGCACGTCTTTCAAGCCCATTTTACGAAGTTTGGTGCGCATCACCCGGGCCAGCGGATCGTCTTTGGTTTGTTCAATATCCATTACGGTAAAAGACCAAGGATCCACCCGATTGCCGGTTCCCATGCAGGAAATCACCGGCACACCGGCCTTCTTGGCCTGCTCAATGATCTGAATCTTCCCTTTCACGTCGTCAATGGCATCCACCACAAAGTCAAACTTGGCAAAATCAATTAAATCCTGCTGTTCCGGCCCGTAAAATACTGTATAGGTTTCCACCTTGACATCCGGATTGATATCCAGCATGCGGGCCCGGGTCACTTCCGTCTTGGCCTGTCCCACCGTGCTGTGCAGGGCAATCAATTGCCGGTTGATATTGGACGTAGACACCGTATCGCCGTCCACAATGGTAAAATGGCCGATGCCGGCCCGCACCAGCGCTTCCGCGCAATACGAACCCACACCGCCCAGACCGAATAATAAAACTGAGCAAGACTGCAATCTCGCCACAGCGTTATCGCCGATCAACCTTTGTGTTCTTTCCACAAAATCAAAGTACATCCTGCCAAGCCTCTTTCTCATCTTATGTTAATCCCGGGACATTCTGCACACCACACGGACAATGCCGCGCAAAAAACGTGGTAACTTCACGACCACCACTTTCACAAGCCCTCACCTCGCAACAGAAGTTCCGTTATCAAGGTATTCCGGCTGCGGGTAAAACGTTACCGCGCCGACGGACAAATCCCCTTCAAACAGCACGCCTCGCATTGCGGCCTCCGGGCGATACAAACTTTTCTGCCGTGATACACCAGCCGGTGACAAAGCCCTAATGCTTTCTCCGGATTGGGACCGTCCGGGGGAATCAGTTTCCGCAAATCCCGTTCAATCTGCACCGGATCTGTATGTTTTGTAATCCCTAACAGTCCGCACAACCTTGTTACGTGGGTATCTACTACGTAAGCAGGCTGCCCATATAGCTCACCCAGCACTAAATTAGCCGTTTTGCGTCCTGTGCCTGCAAGCGCCGTCATGGCTTCCATAGTATCCGGTACTTCTCCGTTATGCCGTTCCAGCAATTGCTGACAGCAAAGTTTAATATTCTTGGCCTTGTTCTTGTAAAGGCCGGTAGAATGGATGTACGTTTCAATTTCCGCTACCTCCGCTTCCGCAAAAGCCTTGGCATCGGGAAAACGCTCAAATAGTGCCGGCGTCACCATGTTCACCCGTGCATCCGTACATTGGGCGGATAGCTGAGTGCTGATCAAAAGTTCCAAAGGGGTGCTCCAATTTAAGGAGCACCGCACTTCCGGATATTCTTGTTCTAAAATTTCAATAATCTGATTCAGTTTACTCCGACGCATGCAGAACCACCGTAAGATCCAAATATTCGCCCGTTGTGGTACGGAAGACTTTAATCACAACAGAATCTCCCGGATTGTGGCGCAGCAAGAATTTACGAAGCTGAGAGAATTTCACAATCTTCTCCCCACCCACTTCACAGATAATGTCTTTCGGACGAATACCGGCTTCTTGGGCGCAACTGCCGGCCGTAACGTTGGCAACGTAGGCACCGGTAGGCCATTTTTGTTCACCCGCTTCTTCCGGTGTATACCGCGTATCCACTTCAACGCCTAATACGGGCTTTACGTATTTACCGTGTTCAATGAATGAATCCACAATGCGGGAAACCGTATCTACGTGAATGGCAAAACCCATCCCCTCATAGGATTCCGATACAATCTTGATGACGCAAATGCCGATCAAGTCACCTTCTGCATTGAGCAAAGCACCGCCGCTGTTTCCCGGGTTAATGGCTGCTGTAATCTGGATCAATTCATATACAGTGGTATTCTCCGATGTGATATCCCGATCCAACCCGCTGATAATACCTTCACTGACGGAATTCATAAATTGAAGACCGCCGGGACTTCCGATGGCAATAACCGGTTGCCCCACTTCCAGGCTTCCGACGTCTGCAAACTTTGCCGGCGTAAGCCCCTTGGCATTTACACGAATCAAAGCCAGATCATTATCTGCATCGTATCCAACAATCTCCGTTACAGTATAATACTCCGTAAGGTCGGTGTTAAAATACACCACAATTTTGTAATTGCTGTCAATGGTATTTTGGGTTCGTCCCAAAGCCGCTTGGATCACGTGGTGATTGGTCAAAATCAACCCGTCGACAGAATAAATAACGCCGGAACCTTGGGAAACTACCGTTTCCGTAGCCTGAGACCAAGGTGTCGTAGAAACCATCTGACGTACTTCAATGCCTACTACCGATTTCGAAGCTTTGGCATAGACAGCAGATGCAGAGATATCCCCGTTGACCTGGATATTGACGTTATCTGAAGGCTTTACGGTTTCACCTCCGATTTGCACGTCATTCTGTTCAGGATAGGGATCCTGTACTACCGCAACGTATTTGCTGATCACCTTTGCCGCAAAGCTTCGTTCCGGAGAAGGATACAACGCAAGTGCGCCAACAATAAAAGCAAGCAAGAAAAATACAATTGAGACGGACAAAAGCACACCGAGAAAGACGCGTCCCCATCCGCATTTCGCTTTCGGTTCCTGCGGCGTCACTTTCTGCTGCCGTTCCGCTCTTCTTTTTTCTTTGTAAGCAGCTTTCAGCCGTTGAATTTCCGCTTCGTAATCAATTTCCGCTTCCTGCGTCGGTTCTGGATCCGGCATCGCAGTAGGGGTCTCTTCCGGCAGCGCTTGCAGCTCCTGTTCTTCCCTTGTCATTTCATCAAATTCCATTATGACTTCTCCTCCTCATTCCGATTTTGTTTCAGTTCCTGTGCGGGAATGGTAAAAATAAATTTGGATCCCACACCTAATTTACTCTCTACGCGAACGGATCCACCGTGGGCTTTCATAATATTCTTCACCAAAGAAAGCCCCAATCCGGTGCCTTTCTTGTCAAGTCCTCTGGACTGATCCACTTTAAAGAACCGTTCAAAGATCATCTTCTGATCTTCCTCTGAAATTCCTTGACCTGTATCCTCCACAGTAACTTGCACACCGCCACGAACCATACACGTGTGTACGGTTATTGTACCACCTGAATTTGTAAATTTTACGGCATTTTGAATTAAATTTATGAACACTCTTGTGACAGAAGGCACATCCACCCAGGCGTACGCTTCCGGCGTTTGGAAATCAAGGGCGGTGTTCAAACCTTTTTCCCGGATAATAGGCTCCAATTTCGAAACACAATCTACCGCAATTTGATTCACGTCTTCCCGTTTGAAATCCAGCTTCGTATGTCCGGATTGAAGCCGAGCCACGTCCAGTAAATCGTTTACCAGCGTATTCATACGGGTGATTTCATTGCGCACGATGTTCAGATATTTTTCTTGCTTCTCCGGAGGAATCACACCCTCTAAGATCGCGTCAATGAAGCCGCCGATTGAAGTCATAGGGGTTCGCAGTTCATGGGAAACGTTGGCAATAAAATCGTTTCGCATACGGTCCAAATTTGCAAGAGAGTCCTGCATCTGGTTAAAGCTTTCCACCAAATCACCGATCTCATCGTCGCTTTCAACGGGGATCTTATGGTCATACGAACCGTCTGCGACGCGAGCCGCTGCGGCTTTCAATTCGCGCAAAGGATCCGTCAATTTCTTCGTAAAATAACTCAAAATCAGCAATTCCAATATAACCGCACCGATTGTGGATAATACAAAGTAGCCTACTACCGTATTGCGGGCTGCCACCACGTCCGGGATCGGCACAGAAATAATGATGACGCCGCCCAACGTTTCTGTCTTTGTTTCGGGATGAATGTACTGCACACGCTTAGAAACGGTCAAAAAACGTACGTTTCTCCCCTTGTACAATCCGTAGAAATCATTTTCATCCCGCAAAGGCTTCGCCTGACTGAGTGGGCGATTAAACTGTGCACTGTTGGGCAAATAGACTTTCTCCCCTTGTACAATAAACTTGTCCATAATATCGTCCGGCAGTACTTTGTGTCCCGCCGAATCCAATTCCGGCGTATCGTCTTGCAAACGCGGATATGCGTAGGCCACAGCACCGGTGGTATCCGTAACAAAAATATACGCTTCATCGCCAAGGAAAGCATCGTATTGCTCTAACGTGTTCAGTAAATTCCGGTGACTGTCCAAATACTGATTCTGAAGCGTTTCTGAAATCCACTCTCCTTTGGAGTTTTTGGCGTTTCGTTCTGCATTCAAACACTCCACCCAGAGTTCCTGAATGGCGCCCATAGATTTCACAATATCGTCTTGTTTCGTATTTAACATATACCGCTGTACCAGCCCGGACATCAATACGCCGGAAAGCACGGAGGAAACCACAATGGTCACAGTAAATATTAAAAAGAATTTCAGTAAAATGGGACGCTTGCGCATATTTTCAATCCCCTTATAAGCAAAACCGCCGATTTCAGCATATTTTGAAACCGGCGGTTACGATATCCTTGTTTATTTCACTTCAAACTTGTATCCTACGCCCCACACGGTCTTAATCTGCCAGTTATGCGGAGTGGATCCTTCAATCTTCTCACGAAGACGTTTGATGTGTACGTCTACGGTTCTGGAATCGCCGAAGAAATCATAACCCCAAATGTATTCTAACAATTGTTCACGGTTGTACACTTTGTTGGGATTGGAAGAAAGGAAGAAAAGCAACTCCAATTCTTTCGGCGGCATCTGTACTTCCTGCCCGTCCACTTTCACAGTAAACGTGGTCTTATTTACAAGCAAGTTGGGATATACCACTTCTTCATGCGCATCTTTCTCAGAGGTTCCGGTTCTGCGAAGCACTGCTTTCACACGGGCAGTCAACTCCTTGGGTTCAAAGGGCTTTACCATATAGTCGTCAGCCCCTAATTCCAAGCCTAATACTTTGTCGAAGGTCTCTCCCTTTGCAGAAAGGAAGATTACGGGAATTTGGCTGATCTTGCGAATCTCTCTGCATACCTGCCATCCGTCTGCACCGGGAAGCATCACGTCCAGAACAACCAAGTCCGGTGTGGTCTCTTTAAATATTTCAATTGCGGTCAATCCGTCGTTGGCAGTGGTGACGTCAAAGCCTTCCTTCTCCAAATACAACTGAATCAACTCACAGATATTCACTTCATCATCTACGACTAAAATCTTTTGTTTTGCAAACTGTGCCATATACGGTCCTCGCTTTCTCCTTGTCTACTTCGCATATTACGTTTCATACATTATACCACATTTTACGAGGATTTCCAGTAGTTTGTGAAATATTTTTGAATAAAATCAGGTAGCGCATAGCGACTGCTTTTATTGAACAATCTTTCCAAATGTGGTAGAATTGCCGCAGCATCAAATCAGAAGGATTGTGTTTCGATGAAAGATTCATACCGGCGAAGATTATCTTGTTTATTTCTAAGCAGTTTACTGCTGCTTGGGTCGTGCTTTGTAAGCGGTTGCACGAAAGAAGACGTTTCGCAGACGCCTGAATCTTTGGCGCCTACACAGGCAGCCACCCGCGTGCCTGCCAAAACACCCACAAAAGCACCGGCGACGTCCAAGCCAACGGCGAAACCCACGGTCAAACCCACAGCCCAGACAACAGCCAACCCCACGGCAACACCGACTAAGACAGGAAAGAAATATTTTACCATGAGTTTTGACGACGGCACCGTTCAAGATAAGCGCATTATTCAAATCTTAAAGAAATACAAAGTAGACTGTGTAACCTTCTTTATCAATACCGGTTTATACGGTGCGAAATGGAGTTGGGTGGGCGAAAGTGCGGGTATGCCCGACGTACATACCCGCCTGACGGAAGCAGAAATTCGTTCCGGTATTTACAAAGGTTACGACGTAGCCGTGCATACGCTGACCCATCCCAGTCTGATTGATTGCGAAAACGACAAGGTGCGCGTATTGAAAGAAGTCGGAAACGATGCCACCAATATCAAAAGTCTCACAGGGATTCAGCCCGTGGGAATGGCTTGGCCCGGCGTCCATCCCGCATATACGAAGAACTTAATCAATACGATTGTGCAAGGCACAACAGTTCGCTTTGCGCGGACGACGAAGGATACTTCTTCGTACAGACTGCCGGCAGCATTTATGGAATGGCATCCTACGTGTAGCATGTCCAGTTCAATGTTAATGCCCCTTGCCAAGCGCTTTCTGAAAAGAACCGATACGGAAGACACGTTGTTCTACGTGTGGGGCCACGGATACGAATTAGACTTATACGATCTTTGGGACGAATTCGAAGCTTTGATCAAGATGATGAGCGAAGCCGACAACATCATTTTAGTTTCCAACACAGAATTCTATAAATTGTACAAGAATAAGATTCCTTCCGTGGCGTAGGACCCGATTGGGGTCTTTTGGGCGTAAAATAGGGGTCGACACACCCTATTTTACCGGCAAAAAGACCCAAAACCGCAAGAGTCCAAACGTCCCCGCTACAGAATATCAATGTACTCTCCATTGAGTGCTTTATTCATGCTTCTGACGGCACAAAACTTGCCGCACATAGAGCAGGTATCCTCGTGTTCCGGTTTACGTTCGTCACGAATACGCTTTGCCGTTTCCGGATCCAGCGCGCAGGCCCACTGTGCCTCCCAATCCAGTTTGCGGCGAGCCTCTCCCATGCGGTCGTCTATATCTCTTGCATGGGGAATCTTCTTCGCAATATCTGCGGCGTGAGCTACAATTTTGGATGCAATGATCCCCTGTCTTACGTCCTCTACGTTGGGAAGTGCCAGATGCTCGGCAGGAGTAACGTAGCAAAGAAAAGCCGCACCACTTGAAGCGGCGATGGCCCCGCCGATTGCCGAGGTAATATGGTCATAGCCGGGGGCAATGTCGGTCACAATGGGACCGAGCACGTAGAAAGGCGCACCCATGCAAATCGTCTGTTGTATCTTCATATTGGCTTCAATTTGATCCATGGGCATGTGGCCGGGACCTTCCACCATAACCTGCACGTCCCTCTCCCAGGCCCGTTTCGTAAGCTCGCCCAAGCGGACAAGTTCTTCAACTTGACACACGTCGCTACCGTCTGCCAGGCAACCGGGTCTGCAGGCATCTCCTAAAGAGATGGTAACGTCGTACGTGCGGCAGATTTCCAGGATTTCATCGTAGTATTGGTAAAAAGGATTTTCCTCCCCCGTCATACACATCCAGGCAAATACAAGGGAACCGCCACGGGAAACAATATTCATTTTTCTCTTGTGTTTTCGAATCTGTTCGATGGTCTTGCGGGTGATGCCGCAATGGAGAGTTACGAAGTCAACGCCATCTTCTGCGTGCAAACGAACCACGTCGATAAAATCCTGTGCGGTAAGGGTTGCAAGGTCCCTTTGATAATGAATCACGCTATCGTATACAGGAACGGTACCGATCATTGCAGGACATTCACTTGTGAGTTTTCTGCGGAAGGGCTGGGTGTTTCCGTGTGAGGAGAGATCCATAATTGCCTCAGCGCCCATATTGACAGCGGCCATAACCTTTTCCATTTCAACATCATAGTCCTTGCAGTCCCGGGATACACCAAGATTGACGTTAATTTTGGTGCGAAGCATAGAACCAACACCGTTTGGGTCAATACAGGTATGCAGTTTGTTTGCGCAAATTACCACCTGACCTTTGGCCACAAGATCACGAATTTCTTCTTCGGTTCTGTATTCCTTGGCTGCAACTGTCTTCATTTCGGGGGTAATGATGCCTTTTCTTGCGGCATCCATTTGTGTTGTGTAATTTCTCATGGTTGCACCTTCCTTTCAATTCTATTTTACCTTGAAAACACACCGGTCAGGTTAAATGCGTGGTTCATCGGTCCGGAGCCTTGCCCTAAATCAAGCATGGCTTCTAAAGCACCGGCAACATAATCCTTTGCTCTTTGCACAGACGCTTCCAGCGTGCATCCTTTGGCAAGGTTGGATGCAATGGCACTAGATAGCGTGCAACCCGTGCCGTGGGTATTTGGATTATGGATTCGCCGGCCTTTAAACCAGACCATTTGACCGTTTGCATACAAAAGATCGTCGGCGTCGCTCGTACGGTGGCCGCCTTTGAGCAAAACGGCGCAGCCGTACGTATCACCTATGAATTTTGCTCCAAAAAGCATATCTTCTTTGGTTTTGATCATCTTTCCGGAAAGCACCTGTGCTTCGGGAATATTGGGGGTAACCAGAGTCGCCAAGGGCAGCAATTTCGTAATCAGCGTTTGCACCGCGCTATCTCGCATCAAAGAAGAACCGCTGGTTGCCACCATCACGGGATCTACCACCACGTTCTTCGCCTTATAGTGTTTCAGTCTGTCTGCAATCACGCAAATCAGCTCCGAGGAAGCCACCATACCGATCTTAACAGCATCGGGGAAAATGTCCTCAAATACTGAGTCTAATTGTTTTTGCAGGAAATCCGGCGTTGGCTCCTGATTACCGCTTACGCCGGTGGTGTTTTGTGCCGTTAGCGCTGTAATAACACTCATAGCATAAACACCATGCATGGTCATAGTTTTCAAATCTGCCTGAATCCCGGCGCCTCCACTGCAGTCGCTTCCCGCAATGGTCAATGCTGTTTTCATTTTCATAGAAGCTCCTTTACACGTGTTTTTAATGTTTCCGCTACTTTTTTAGGATTCTCCGCCTTCATAATAGCCGATACCACGCAAATACCGGCAATGGGAATCCCGGAAAGCACGTCCATGTTATCCTTGTTGAGTCCGCCGATGGCATTCACGGGAATCGGGACAGCGTTGCAAATATCCCGAAGCGTGTCCGTGGAAGTTAGAACGGTCTTCACTTTGGTCGTGGTGGGATAAATTGCGCCTACACCAAGATAGTCAGCACCCTGTTCGTAAGCGTCCTTTGCCCAAGGAACCGTCTTTGCTGTTGCGCCTACGATCTTATTGTCGCCCATCAAGCGTCTTGCGGTTGCAATGGGCATATCTTCTGCACCTACGTGAACACCTTCCGCATCTACGGCAAGGGCAACGTCCACACGGTCGTCAATGATCAGCGGCACGTTATAACGTTTGGCGATGGCGTGTACTTTCTCGGCAAGCTGAATATATTCCCGCGTGCTTTTGTTCTTCTCCCGAAGTTGCAGCAGGGTTGCACCGCCTTTGAGGGCTTGCTCTACACGATAGAGAAATTCTTCCTCCGTATAGCCCGTACTGTCGGTGATAAAATATAAACTTGAATCAAACTTTTTCATTTTCACACACCTCACACGTATAAATAATCATTCAAAACGGGTTGCAAGCCTTCTTCGGAAATATCCCGATACATCTTGTCCAGGCTGCGGTTATCGTCGATTTCAAACTGCTCGTCCCCTTGTACGTCAGCGTTTTCTTTACCGGTGTATTTGCTTTCGTGATCACCGATACCGGTGGAAACGCCGGCAGAAACTTTCGTAGCTGCGATCTTTACAATCCCGTTGCGAAATTCCGCACTTTCACGGGAAGATACCGTAATTCCAACGAAAGGTAGGAAAATGCGGTACGCGCAAAGCACCTGGCATAATTGTTTCTCACCCACGTCCAAGGGATTGATTTGATCGTTATTGATAATGGGCCGAAGTCGCGGACAGGACAGAGACATTTCCGCATGGGGATATTTTCGTTGCAAGTAATAAACGTGCAGCGCACTTGCAAGTGCATCCTTGCGGAAGTCCGAAAGTCCAAGTAAAGCTGAAAAGGCAACGCCCCGCATACCGCCCCGCAGGGCCCGTTCCTGGGCGTCAAAGCGGTAGGGCCACACACGTTTGTGTCCCAGCAGATGAAGCTGCTCGTATTTGTCGGTGTCGTAGGTTTCCTGGAACACCGTTACGTAGTCTGCACCGCATTCGTGAAGGTACTTGTATTCATCGGTATTCACCGGATAAATTTCAAGTCCCACCATGCGGAAGTATTTTCGCGCCATTTTACAGGCCTCACCGATATACGCCACGTCACTCTGTCCCCTGCTCTCGCCGGTCAAGATCAGAATTTCCTCCATACCGCTATTTGCGATGACCTTCATCTCTTTTTCGATCTGCTCCATACTAAGCTTCATCCGCTTAATATGGTTGTAGCAGTTAAAACCGCAGTACACGCAATAATTCTCGCAGTAATTGGCGATATAAAGTGGCGTGAAGAGATAAACCGTATTCCCAAAGTGTTTGCTGGTTTCAAGGCGAGCCCTTTGTGCCATCTGCTCGAGAAAAGGCTCCGCGGCAGGAGACAGAAGTGCTTTGAAATCTTCAATCGTGCAAGTTTCGTGCGCTAAAGCTGCTTTCACGTCGGCGGCGGTATATTGGGAAGCGTCGTAGGCATGCATCTGTGCCATTACGTTCTCACAAACGTCGGACTGGATGATTTCCATGCCCGGCAGATATTCCATATGGTTTTTCCGGTAAAATGGATCCTGTTCCAACCGATGCTTCTTTGCAAGTGCTTCCGGGGACAAATACGCTGAATCTACAAAAAATTGATTGTCCATAGCCGATGCCTCTCAATCCCGAAGAAAACCGGTGAGGGGATCGGAGGCGGACGCCCCTCTTGTTAAGACCCTGCCAAGCCCGGAGAGGTATGCCTTGCGCCCTGCTTCAATGGCCTGCCGAAAAGCAGACGCCATCATGGGAAGGTCCCCTGCCGTTGCAAGTGCGGTGTTGGCCATAATGGCAGCAGCCCCCATTTCCATGGCTTCGCACGCCTGGGAAGGTCTGCCGATCCCGGCGTCTACAATGACAGGCAAGTCAATTTCGTCAATCAAAATCTGAATAAATTCCTTGGTTGCAAGACCTTTATTAGAGCCGATGGGAGATGCCAATGGCATCACGCAAGCCGCACCCGCGTTCACAAGATCACGGGCAACGTTGAGATCGGGATACATATACGGCATTACCACAAAGCCTTCCTTTGCAAGGATTTCGGTGGCTTTGACGGTTTCCTGATTATCCGGAAGCAAATATTTGGAATCCCGCATAATTTCAATTTTAACAAAATTACCGCAACCGAGTTCTCTTGCAAGTCGTGCAATGCGAACCGCCTCCTCCGCGTTTCTGGCACCGCTGGTGTTGGGAAGTAAAGTGATCCCTTCCGGAATATAATCCAGGATACTTTCCTGTTCTTTGGTGTTGGCACGGCGAACCGCAAGGGTGATAATTTCTGCCCCGGCGTCTTGGATGGCCGCTTCAATCAGTTTCATAGAGTACTTGCCGGATCCCAAAATAAAACGGGAGTTAAATTCATGTCCGCCAAGAATGAGTTTATCGTTGTTCATTGTACATTCCTTCTTTCTTTATGTTTCAAATCGACCTGCTAAGATACGCAGAACGGTATGGGCTTGGTGTGCGGCACAAAGCATCACACGGGAAGACACCAAACTGCCCACCGCTTCTACGTCGCTCTCTCCATCGCCGCAAAGGTAGAATCTCTTGGTTACGCTGCGGGTCTGAATGCGGTTGGCACTGCCAAATCCTGCCATGCCGGAGGCCGCTACCAGAAATTTGTCCGGCATGGTTTCAAGGACAAGGTTGGTGAGCATGGCTTTCGCTTCTGCGTCATCCAAAGCTTCGCAGATGATATCGGATGACCGGAGCAACCGGACGGCATTTTCTTCCGTGACACGGGTGGTATGGGTTTCAAGCGTAACATACGGAGAGATTTCCAACAGATTCTCTCGCAAGGCATCTGTCTTGTACTTCCCGATTTGGCTTACTTTGTATTGCTGCCGATGCAGATTGGAAAGATCCACCTTGTCAAAGTCAATAAGAATCATTTTACCGATACCCGCTCGAGCAAGGGCAATGGCAATATCGGAACCAAGTCCCCCCAGCCCGCAGATTGCAACCGTTGCAGACGAAAACTTCTTTTGAAGTGCCGCTCCCTGCCGTTTCGTTAAAGCCTGATTCCATGCTTCCTTCGTGGGAATCAAATTAACCACCTCCCACAAAGCTGACAATCTCGATACTGTCGCCGTCTGTTAAAATAGTTTCGCCATATTGCGCCTTTGGGACGATCTCTCCGTTTCGCTCAACCGCAATGCGTTTAGGGTCGTAACTTGTGGTTGCAAGATATTCCGCCAGGGTCTTCCCTGCAACATTCCGTTCTTCACCGTTGATTTTCACCATATAAACACCTCCGAAAGCAATAAAAAAAGGAAGCTACCGATTTGGTAACTTCCTAAACGTCCTTTGTTCTTCCCAATATCCTTGTATCAGGCATCCCTACGTTGGCATTATCCAAATCAGGTTCTCGGTCGAAGGTTACACCTTCCTCTCAGCCTGTCATACAAGCTCCCGTTGATTCAATTGTCGAAAGTATTGTACATCTTTTCCGGGTAAAATGCAAGTGTGGTTTATTACTGTTCGAAGAAAACTTTACAAATGATTGCACGCATGGTATATTTAATTTAGCTATTACGTTTTAGAGAAAGGAATACGACTATGAACGGACCAGATGATACAACCAGCACTTTTTGGGATAGAAGCGGTGCGGACTACGGTATCAACCGCGGCACCTTCGGCGATGGCATTGCCGGTTCTTTCTGTGGCGCCAACCGCACACCCTCTGACGATGATATTACCTTCTACTCCAATCGAGACAACAACGACTCCGATTTTTGGAAAGAAGTCGATTCATCCTGTGAATACTGAACTTTGAAAGGAACTACCGGCAATATGACCTTGCGCGACAGCTTGCGTACACGTGTGTACTGCGGGCAACTTGCCATTTATGACACAAAAACGCACCGAGAGCTCTTTCTCAATCAAAGAGATACAGAGCTCTTTTTACGTTACTTACAAAAAGACGGTGCAATAGACCAGCCGGAGAAATTTGCGTCGATTATACATGGGATCAAACAATTTGACCTATTGGAACAACAACCGCCTCTGCTTCTGCCCGGCAGGTTGCATAACGCCGATTTGTACACCTTTGCTTGTGCGCACAAGCTTTTGCATTCGGTTACGCTGGAGCTCACGCACCGTTGCAATATGTGCTGCCGGCACTGCTACGTTGCCCCTGAGATGCAAAGCGGCAAGAACGAGCTGACCACCGCACAATGGAAAACCGTACTGGCAAAGCTCAGAGATATGCAGGTAATGGAAATTACCTTAACCGGCGGTGAGCCGTTTATGCGTCAGGATGTTTTCGATATTCTCTCTTATCTACGGAAACTTGGTTTTACTGTTACCATCTACTCCAATGCCACGGTTCTGTCAGACAGCGATATTTTTCGGTTAGCGCAGGAGCAGGTCAATTGTTTCCACACCAGCCTATATAGCCATATTTCACAAAAGCACGACGCAGTCACGGGACATAAAGGTTCCTTTGATAAAACGGTAGACGCATTGCACAAATTGCACACCGTGGGCATTGCCACCAATATCAAACACTTAATTATGCAGGGTATGGAAACGGATCTCGATGGTATGATCGCACTAGCGAAATCGCTGGGTGCATCCCTTCAACCGTCACTGGGCCTGTTTCCTTCACAAAACGGAGATTGCAGCCCTCTTTCGTGCGAAATCACCGATATGGATGCACTGACCTCTATTTACGAAAGTTGGCTGTCCGGAAACAAAATCTCCCACCAAGAAGAACGCGCGAGCGGTCCCCTTTGCCATGCAGGTCACGACCGTCTGAGCATCGCCCCCGATGGAACTATATATCCCTGCAACGTACTGAAAATCCCGTTAGGAAACGTTTTACACGACGATATCGCTGAGATATGGGCGAACAGCGAAACACTGATTTCTCTGCGACAAAAGAAAATAGAAGAAATTTCCGGCTGTGCCGATTGCAAATTTGCCGGTTATTGTTCCTTTTGCCCTGCCCATTCTCTGGCACAAAACAGCGTTATTGACCGACCCTACGCCGGTGCTTGCAAAAGAGCCGAGGCCCTGTGCCGCGCCGCCGAAAACGTACGCAATCTTTAAAAGGCGTAGAGAAAATCAGTGGATAGCCTGCGAAAAAATGCACAATGCTACAGGAAACAGCCACCCGGCGGTAAGACCAAAAAGGGTCTCAACGCCGGGGGTTTTATCGTATTCTCTGATTGCTCTCCTCCCATCCTATTTACTATGTATACGCAGCGAAAGATTTGGAAATACTGTTGACATTACTTCGGCATACCGATATAATATTAATGAAAGGAGGGAGTAATATGTCCCTGAACGAAGCATTAGCACAAAAGAACATTACCAAGTACCGGTTGTGGAAAGAAAGCGGGGTACCCCAAGCAACCATTTCGGATATTTGCACCGGTAAGACTAACATCGAAAAGTGTTCTGCAGAAACGATCTATCGAATTGCAAAAGTGTTGGATGTTTCTATGGAGAGCCTGATTGCTCCTGCTGTAAGAAGCTTAGATGAGGAGCGCAGACGTCCTTCTTTTGAAGTGTTCAAAAGTAATACCTGTCATCGAGTGAAGGATATGGGCGATATCCCTTTTATGATCCAATTACTCAAGACAAATCAAATCCGAAAACTGTACGAAAAGAAATGGTATCCCGAAGCGCTTTATCTATTGGCTATGTTAGATTACCTTTCTAAGGAAAATAAAGTTCCAATCTGCAAAAACTACAATGATATTCGCAACAGCAAGTTGAAAAAGCCTATATATCCTTCGAGTGTAATTATTCTTTGTAAAACAACGAAGTCCGAGACGCCGAAAGAAGAGTGCCTTCGTATGGCAATTCCTGAATTTTTGCGATTTAATATCGTAGAAAGCGAGGTGCGCAATGTCTTCTGATATCCCTATTACAAAAGAGAACCTTGATACCTATTTAAAAGAAGTTGCAAAACAGTTTCGTAAACTGAACAAAAAGGCCATACCGGCAGACATCACTTTGATCGGCGGCGCATCTATTTTGATTAACTATGGCTTTCGCGATTCCACTTATGATGCAGATGCGTTGATCCAAGCCTCTTCTGCGATGAAAGATGCTATCAATTATGTAACAGATACTTTTGGGCTACCTAATGGCTGGCTAAATGAAGATTTCAAAAATACTAGATCTTATACGCCCAGACTTATACAGTATTCCAAGCATTATCGCACATTTTCCAATATTGTAAACATTCGAACAATTACCGGCGAGTACCTAGTTGCAATGAAGCTTATGGCATCCAGAAAGTATAAACACGACATTTCCGATATCGTAGGGATTTTGTGTGAACATGAAAAACGCGGATCTCCCCTAACTTTCGAACAAATTGATAAGGCTGTGACTGATTTATATGATAGTTGGGAGAAAATGCCAGAAGATGCACAAGTACTAATCCACAGCATTCTCGAAAACGAAGATATGGATGCATTATACAAGACTTATGCAAACGAGGAAGCAGCAGCCAAGAACGCATTGATTACCTTTGACGATCAGTATCCAGATGCACTAACGGAAAACAACTTAGATGAGATACTTAATCATCTGTTGGAACGTCAAGAAGATAAGCAATAAACGCAGATCGTATGATTTTGAGGAGGTGCCCTAATGAAAAGGTAACTCAACGTAACTCCATGCATCTGCCTGCCAAAAAGGTGTATGGAAAAAGTGAAACAACCAGAGAAAAATCCAATGCAACAAAGCTAAAATAAGCACGATTTATTGACGAAGACATGCCGGTATGCTATACTGAAAAATGAATAGGTCATCGGAGGACAGTACACCGTAGTGTAGGGGATCGTAAGCGCACCGCTTGCAGGCCGCCTGTCAGATGAGATGTCGAGTGAGCTCGGTTATTACTTAGGTAATAGCCGAGCTATTTCATTTTGGAGGTACTTATGAAGAACACAAAAGTCATTCTCGTTCCGTTAACTGCGGACGACCGCGAACAATTTATCCTTGATAATCAATGGGCATTCAAGTACGGCGCAATTGAAGAATTTGGCAAGCGGGACGACCATCTTGATTTTGACGGAGAAATTATCTCTCGC
>JAGBGO010000069.1 GCA_017935905.1 Clostridia bacterium
ACGGTACGCAATATGCTCCAGATCACTATAATCAATCATACGGTGCTCACGTTTTTTGTCTGCAAACGTATCCAGCAGACTGCACGCCATTTCCCCAAGCAGCGACATATCGGCTTGCAATAATTCCGCCTGCTCTTTGGG
Source organism: Clostridia bacterium (assembly GCA_017935905.1). Classification (GTDB taxonomy): domain Bacteria; phylum Bacillota; class Clostridia; order UBA1212; family UBA1255; genus RGIG9099. The sequence continues at coordinate 142 of JAGBGO010000069.1, forward strand.
TTCCGGAACATTGTCCGGGAAATACTGTTTTTGAATTTCCGTGACCCGATCCTTGATTTCGTTTCGGCGGTCTTTAATACCTGCTGCGATTTCCTTGGCTTCTTCAGAAAGACTTTTCTTCGCATTACCTGCAAGGGTGTTGATATTTTGAATTTGAATTGCACCAATGGCTTGTCTGGCTTCTTCCCAGGAGATCTCCTCTTTTTCAAAAAGCGCTTTCACCGGTTTAAATGCCCGTCTGTCTTCTTCTAAAGAAAGCAAATAAGGTGCAATCTGATACTCGGATGCCGTCTGATATAGTTGCTCTACGGCCGTAATCAACGCTTGCAATTCAATACGTAAATTCCGCAACAACGTCTGACCCCATACAGTTGCACCCAAATCCGTTTCATTTAATTGTTTAAATTGGTCCACGTGGGAACGAATCCAAGCCTTAGGATCCGGAAACGTTAAAGAAAATCGGGCAACCATCTTAACTAATTCCACCACGTCGTCATCCGACCGGTAAGATCCGTACGTATCAACCAAGGCTTCGTAATCTGCTGGATAACGGGTACTATACTGCTCACATACTTCTTCTGCACTCTCTTGCATCAGCACTTCAACTTCTGCCTCGTCGCCCTCGCGAAAAGAACCGTCAATACCGCTCTCTTTGCAGTTTCCGTGTACGACTCGGCTGCAAAAGCCATGAATCGTGGTAATGGTCGCCTTTGCAAGCAGGGTTTGCTGCAAATAAATTCTTTTGGCAAGTGTTTCTGTAATCGTATCGTCCAGCAACCGTTCTTCCAGGGCTTCAAACAAGCGCTGACGCATTTCCTGCGCAGCGGCTTTTGTAAACGTTACGATCAAAAGACGATCTACGTTACAAGGCGTCGTATCTTCTCCTAATATCATACGTAAAATGCGTGCAACCAGCACCGCAGTCTTGCCTGATCCGGCACCGGCTGCTACCAGTAAATTGTCCCCTACCGTCTTAATTGCTGCATCTTGTTCAGGCGTCCACTTCATAGAAACTCTCCACCATCGCGTCCCGGATACTGTCCGCAATTGCCGTTTGGTACTGCGGATCCACTAATATTTTCTCGTCTAACTCATTGGATAAGTACCCTAGCTCAATGGTGATGGCCGGTACACGACTCCAATTTAAGAACGTGTCATTTCCAATCTTCGTCCCTTTCACACCGGGCAAACCGGTTCTTTGCGCAATTTGACTGATGATGGTCTCCGAAATTTGGACGTAGCGGGCAGTCGCATTGCTTTGCAACTTGGCGGTCACACCGGAGGTGTCGGCAATTTCAGAAGTGTTGCAACTGATCCGAAGTACGACGTGACACTTTACTTTGTTGCTCTGGCTCTCTCCACCCAAAAGCTGTGCCCGCTGGGCATTGCTCAAATTGATTTCTCCGTTGTCTTTGGTCAATATAACGCGAGCCCCTTCCAATTCAAGAATGCGCTTTAGCGTCTTCGCCACGTTTAAGTTAATCTCGTAATCCGGAATTTTGCTGTTAATACCGAAGATTCTTTCTTCCATCTTGGGATTTTGAGCGGAACTCCAAGGAGAAACCGCCTCCGTGGATACGTCCATGACCATCTGTCCGTCGGGATCCAACCCCACAATCAAACCGTTCAGACGACCGGGCAAATATTCATTCTGCGTATCAAAGGTGCTTCCGTAGACGTAGCCGGTCTTACCGTCCTCCTCGATATGGTACCAAATGCCCTTCTCTAACACTTTCAACTCAGTACAACGCTCCACTTTTCCAATGACCGGATAGGAAAAGCCGGGACCTGACCGGATCCAAATTTCTTGCTTATGGGTAGCTACAACCACGGCTTTCCCCTTCATTTGAAAAGGTACGTCCTGTGTTTCAGTGGCATAGGTGCAAAACATACCTGCGAATAATATACTCGCAAGAATCAATATCATCAATCGATTTTTGTATTTGGAAATTTCCACTTCGCACCGCCTCAATATTTCTTCTGAATATTGTACCATAAAGGGGCTTTCGTCGCAAGCAAAAGGCAGTGATTTTGCAGGCTTGTATGGAACGGGCGGATGGTAGTATCCAATTCATCCTTTTTATGGGTGCAAGGATCCTTCATTTTGCAATTTTGGATACGGCACCTGTTGACAAAACGCAACACGTTTTGATATACTTCGTAAGTACGGATTATTAGCTCGGTTGGTCAGAGCGGTCGGCTCATAACCGATTGGTCGTAGGTTCGAGTCCTACATAATCCACCAAAAGCCCCGTTGGCCGATGCCTTCGGGGCTTTGTTCATGTTTATCGTCTTGCCGCCACCGTCACAATTCCGGATTTCTGTGGAAACGCGGGGTCACTTCGCGTCATAGAAAGCAATCGGCACGCAGCTCCCTCCGGATGATTGCGCCCGGCTTCCCATGCTTCCACAGTTTTGACGGATACGCCCATATATCGTGCAAACATAATTTGCGTTAAGCCGGTACGATTGCGGATCAAACGAATTTCATCCGGTCTAAAACGTTCCACAGGCGCAACCGTCAAAATAGTCGTTCTCGCATTGAGTTTACCCTTCTCATATTCAATTGCCTGTTCAAGGCCGGTTTTAATATCATCAAAAAGACGCATCGTATTGCCTCCTTACTTTGTATTCTCTTGCAACTGTTCCTCAAGAGTACGAATCATCTGTTTAATTTCGCTTCTTTCACTCTCTGTTAAATTATCCTTCTCATTCTTAGGATACGCAGTGATTAAAAAAATTTTCTGATAAACTTCAAAATCTACGTAAATTACACGAACACTTCCACGCTTTCCCCTTTGCTCAAAAGCAAAACGCATCTTCCGTACACCACCGGTTCCACGCATAACAGCCCCAATCTTGGGATCGAAAAATCGGCAATTCGACAAACGCTCTCGTCATACACATTCCCCCATTTCTTTTGTTACAGTCATTATACCCTATCTAATAGGGTGTCGTCAAGTGCTTCTACAAAAAAATCAGGGTTATCTCAAAACGATAACTGCATTTTGAAGGGAAACCTGACTGTTCGGTTCTTGCGAACCGCCTTTTCATTCCCGCCTTGATTTCCGACGAAACACAAAAGAGGCTGTCTCTTAACTTTTGAGACAGCCTCTCTTCCACCATATAATCCTCACGACTTCCCTTTATGCATCTTTCGGTACGCCATAGGCGACATCCCTACCATCTGCTTAAACGAATGTGAAAACGCATGAATATCGGAATAATTCAAATTCTTGGCAATTTCCGTAATGGTCAACTCATTCTCCGCCAACCACTGCTTCGCACGGCTAATCTTGGCGTTATAAATATACCGCTGCAAACTCACGTTCTTGTACCGTTTGAAACTGTGGGACAAATGGCTTTCGCTCACGTGAAACTCGTCCACCAGCATCTGCATCGAAATATTGGCATTCAAATTGCGATGAATAAACGCCACAATCCGATCCGCCAAAGACTGGGAATCCCGCTGCCCCGTAGCTTCTTCTAATTCTTGTACGCGGAAAGAATAGGCGGTGCGCAGCATTTGGGAAACCAGGGACACCAACAGGCGCTTGGGCGTTTTGGGAAAACGGTGCAAAAGAGACAAACCGTGTTCCATATCCTGCATACGGTAAAGCTCCTGCTCCAGCATCTCCACCAAGGGCGATTGGCTGGTAAAATGGATCACCGACAGCCCCTTTGGATTCTTGGTGTGCACTTCCACGTACTCCGGTAAATAGGATGCCTTAATAAAGAACAAGGTCCCCGGCAAAGGCGCTTTCAGCTCATCCGTTTTGTGATTCTTGGAAATCGTAAACGCTTCTCCGGGACATAATTCTTCGTATTTTTGCATCATACGCAAATAGTATTGTCCGGGAATCCTTTTAACGTACCGTCTGGCGCCGTCCGTAGGCATAGAAAGCATACCGTTTAAGCCGTGACGCCGCTCCTGAAACATCACCGTTACGTAATCGCGGCTCATATCAATACCGGGTCTGTCCCCCTCTAAATAGAGCAGAACTTCCAACATATACGTGTTGACGTCGTACTTGAAATACGCATTGCGATACGTGAAAGAAATCGGCTCCTCTAAACAGTAGTTGGTCTTGGGTACAAACAAACAGCAGGCCGTCTCGTCAAAAACTTCTGCAGTACCCAAACTGTTATACAGCAGAATATAATCCTGCTCTCCCCGCTCCGGCACGGCAAAAGAAACCGTTCCGCCAGATTCGGAAACTTTCGTGGAAACCGTTTCCACATTTTGCAAATCAAACTCCGGCAATACGGCACCGTCGTACTCCAAGGAAATAAACTGCGGACGGTGGAAAACGTTATTCAGCAGAATATCCCCTACTTTGAAAGAAGTATCCTCCTCCACTCCGTCGTATTCAAACACGAAATGCAGACCGGCATTCTCCTGAATTTGCCCTGCTTCCGGAATCTCAAAGCGAATGAATCCTTCAAAAGGTACGGGTAAAATGCCGTCCCCCGCCCCATATAAACAACGCATGGCGCAACCGGCAGATTCACCTTGATCTTCCCGGAAATCCGTATAAGCAGACACCCGTACATTGGCACACTGCTTGGAACAAGCGCGAATATACACGTCGTAGAACTGCTGAAATTGTGTGGAATGTATAATCGGAAACTTATACGAAGTACGCAAGGGGATCATCCTTTCCTTACACCAATGCAATCAACCGATTGCCAACCTCTATCATCCTGGCAAGCAGTTCCTGCTGCATGGCCGGATTATCTTTTGCATCTAACATCTGGTGGTGCGCTTCTAAAACGAACTCACCTTTGTAATTCATTTTCTTTAAAACGCGCATCAAGCCTTTCCAATCGTAGGTACCATCCATGGGAATCAAATGTTCATCCCCATTCCCGTGATTGTCATGCAGATGCAGTGTGACCAGTCGGTCACCTAATATTTCAATTTCATCAGGTTTCGTGCCGTTGATATGGGCATGACCCGTATCCCAACACACGCCTGCGAAAGAAGAATTCAAACCGTCTACAATCTCCTTTAATGGCTTTACCCGATTGGCATTGGGCCAAGGGAGATTCTCAATCGCAACGCCTACACCCAAATCCTCTGCTTTCTTTACAAAAGGTGTAAACCATTTCACATTCTCAGACACAAACAAATCATCGTGTTGTTCGTCTGTCATCCCTGCAATTTCCTTGGGGTGCATCGCAACCCATTGGATACCGAGGGCTTGTGCCACTTCCAATGAACGATACGCAATATCGTCCGGTTGATTGTAAAATACCGACGGATCCCCTACCCCGTGACACTGGTAGAAAGAAATCCCTTTTTGATCCCCGTATGCTTTCAATTCTTTCGCCCACTCCATATAGTAATCGGAAAGAAAAGGATTTCCGGGGGTAAAACAATAATCTAACGCAAGATCCAAATATTGGAATCCTGCTTCCTTCAATTGATCGATTACCCAGAATACGTCGGTTCCGGGCATATACACACTGGTTGTATTTACTATCTTCATCATTCTCCATTATCTCCAGTACAGTAAAAACAAATTTTGAATTTTTATATTTTTTTGTTTGTAGGATGAAAAGCCTTGTTTTTAAATCAAAAACGCATTTTATATACTTTTTTTGAAAAATCCGGTATAATTTATGCCTTTTTTTACAAAATTCATCCCATTGTGCTTTTTATGTTTACTTTAATAGAACTATAGGGCGGAGGATCTCCGCCCTATATACTCAATCCTTTATTGATTCAGGATTATGCTTTAACTTTGTTCTTCTTAATAAGAACGATGCTTACGCCTGCGCATGCCATAATGAGTGCAACAATTGCAAACATAGAAGCGTCGCCGGTAGGCTTATTCTGTGCACCGGGCGTTGCCGTAGCACCAGCCGTTGCAGATGCAGACGGAGATGCAGAAGCACCAGCTGCTACAACTGTAAACTCAACGAGTTGACCTACTGCGGCGTTGTCAGAGCGAAGGCAAATATAGTACTCACCCGGCTGAAGCGGGAAGTTCCTACCATCGCGATCTGTGTCAGCTGCCGGGAAAGTAATTGTGCCGGAAGACAAACCAGACTGTTCAACAGTAGCAGTTGAATTATAAATTACATAACCTGCGGTAGAAGGATTCGTTCCGATAACATCGCCTTTCTTGAAAATATCAATTTCGGAGAATGCTCTACCCCACAAATCACGTGTAAAGTTTGCGTAGGTTGCGACAATATCTTCACCAACGGTGTACACGGTCTTATTGATCGACAATGTGGGGGCACCCGAAGGAGCTGTCGTAGGCGCTACAGTTGCAGGTGCAGATGTTGCAGGTGCAGATGTCGCAGAAGGAGACGGCGAAGGTGCCGCTACAATGGTAATTTCAATTCTGTTAGACACAATCTTGCGAGCAGGAGAATAGTCCATTACCCACAAAGTGTATTGTCCGGCAGGATAGCCAACACCATCAATATATTTCTTAGCGGTGTTACCATTAATACGAGCATCATTAGCAGGGAAAACTTTCGAGCCACTTTCGGTAACTGTAAGAGCCGCATTGGTGTAGCACTCTTTAGAACCGATGTCAGCAAAAGCATAGGAACCGGAAATACCATTAGGATTATTGTATCCATCTAAATTCCAGCCCCAGTCCAAACGAATTTCAACGTCATCGTTAGAACCAGCCAATACATCACTCGATAAACCAGAGTACTGAACTGTAATGTTCTCGCCCTGCGTAAAGGTTGTCTTTGTAGTCGTAATATTCACCGGATACTGAGATGCCGGAGGTGCAGACGTAGGAGCTACAGTAGGAGCTACAGTTGCAGGTGCAGACGTTGCAGAAGCAGGATCAACAATAGAAATTTCAATTCTGTTAGAAATGATACCCTTTTGAGTTCCGTAATAGTCCATTACCCACAAAGTGTAATCACCTACAGGATAGCCGGTACCGGCAACGTAAACACCACTGCCATTAGTTGCACGAACATCATCATCAGGGAATGTCTTAGAACCAGATGTACCATTATAAAGATTAGAGCCATCAAGATCAGACTTGAGCATATCTGCATAGCCCTTAGAACCAGGACGAGAATTGAAATCCCAAGCTAAGTTGTGACCTTGATCCAAACGAAGTTCTACGTCTTTGTTCGTTCCACCCATAGTATCCAAAAGACCATCATAAGATACAACGATGTCTTCACCTTGAGCAAAGGTAGTCTTCGTTGTAGAAATAGTCATCAAACCAACATCGATATTAATTTGGTTCGAGCAAGGTTGCAGAGTTGTAAAGTCGATTACCCATAATGTGTAAGCACCAGAAGGAATGCTTGCAACACCACCTGAAGTGGGGTGTTTCACACCACCATCCTGAAACGTTACTGTACCAGATTCAGAAACAGAAGCTGCACCAGTACCAATATCAAAATATTGTGCGTAACCGGGATTTACACGATCTGCATAAGTTGCATTGTCAGGTAAACGCTTTTTTTCAATTCTGATTTCCAAATCATGAGACTGTAAATCCTGCGTAACACCCGAGAAATCAACCTCAATAGGCTCGCCAAATGCAAAGTAAGTCTTATCAACCGAAAGCGTAATCGGTTTTGAACTGCTGGAAGCACCTACATTGAAGTAAGTTACTGCCATCGTTGCGATCAGTGCGATTACGAGTAATACACTAATCTTTCTTCTCATAACTACCACTCCTTAAATGAAAATAATTGTATTTACGTCACATAATTACTGTTTATGTGAAAACATAACAAAGAAAACAGTTACGGAAGCCGGCCGAAACCGGCTCCGCGTAAAAATCAATTAAAGATTTAAATCCAACGGATCTTCATCCTCTAAAGCATTGGACTCAGTTAAAATATCCGAAACATCAAATAATTCAATTTCCAATACTGCTTCATCAAAAATTTCTTTCTTCACGAAGAAAAGCCTCCTTCCAAACTATACAGGCATTACGCACCATAAGCGTTTGCCTCAACACCGTACGCATACAGTGCCTGACAAATAGACTTTACATTGCTGCTGTCTTTGGTGCCAATATAGGAAATATAAGTGTTTACACTATAAGTAACTGTTTGCGCTTCAACACCATCTACATACATAGTAATTTCAAATTCAGTAGCAAATTGGTGTGCCATAATATTTTTGTAATAGAAATAGTATGTGCCATTACCACCTTTGAAATATTCCGGATTATCTTGGAAGTTCCAAGAACTTGTGCCATCAGAAATAACAACCTTACTAATATCAGATGCCTCAAACTTCAATCTAAAAGCAAGTGTACTTTGTAAATCCAACGTAGCAGCCTTCCAAAGGTAGCCATCAACAACAGTACCGGAAACTTTGTTTTGAACACCTGTTACGCTGTTAATTGCAGGCAATTGTTTTTGACCATCGGATAAAGCAGAGTTTACCAATGCATCCGTCTTGTATCCAAAGTTTAACTGTGCTTCAGCACCGTAGTTCAACATAGCAATAATTACATCGTGTGCTGCTACATCTACAGCTTCGTTGCTTGCAAGCTTATTGGTGGCATACGTCAATAAGCTGTATGCATCAAAAGTATAAACAACTTTACCGTCGATAATCAATTTCGCTGCAATATCATCACCCATTTGTTGAGGAAGAATATTTTCGAATGCAAAAGCATATGTCTTCTTTCCATTTACAACTTCGCCGGCAACGCCGTCTACAGTTACATCGTTGCCATTCATGGTAAACAACATAGACACAGCGCCGTTCACATCATCGTCACACTCTACGGTATAGTGCATCGTAATAGAGTTCTTCAATTCAGGTTGAGCAATTGCATCGGGCTTACTAATTGTGAACGTATATTCATTACTGCAAACCTTTCCGTCATAATCTACCAATACCAAATGATAGGTACCTACAGGATAGGTACTGTACAACTTCGGACTCCGATCATCATTCTCTGGGAATGTAAGGGTACCACTCTGACCATGCATCAAGGTATAAACGCCTTCATTGGCATTAACCATTGTAGCCCATGCAAGAGACTGTGTCTTTCCAATGGTATATTCATCCGGATACATACGAAGTTCTAATCCGGTCTTAATATTAGGATAAATATTGTTAAAGTTAACTGTAATATTCTCACCAAATGCGAATGTGCTCTTCCCTGCTTCAACAGTAGGATACTCTACAGTAAAGTATACGGGTTCGCCTACAATACTGTTATCTTTTCGAATACAGATGTACCACTCACCCGGAGCAAGCGGGAAATTAGCACCTTTATCTTCTGTATCATCGGCCGGGAAAGTAATGGTACCACTATGAATAAGATTTTCTTCACCACCGGTCATATCCACAGAGCCATCCTTATTGTACATATGATATGCGGCGGTGTTTGATATCTGACCCACAACCTGCCCAGCTTTAAAAATGTCAATTTGAAGCCAGGCAGAACAACTTTTCATCAAATAATCCGTAATTTCAGAATAGGAAACGTTAATCGGCTCACCATAGGTAAACGTATTCTTTTCTAATTTAAGCTCAGGCTCTGCTGCGCGAATGGTAATTTCAATCTTGTTAGAACAAATATGAGCTTGTGTATAGTCCAAAACCCAAAGCGTATATTTACCGGCAGGATAACCTAATCCTACAGTATATTTATTACTATTATTTGCCTTATAACGACCGTCTTGATCCGGGAACACCTTCGTGCCGGCATTACCTACATAAACATTATCAACTTTACCTCCGGTACAGTCTTTACTCAAATCTGCGTAAGCAACAGACGCACCACGTCTGGCGGTAAAACCGATTGGATCATATCCCCAGCCGGACTCAATTCTTAACTCGATGTCCTTATTATTTGATGTAGTATGGTAATCTACACCAGAGAAATCTACAGCAATTTTCTCACCTTGAATAAATTCAGTTTTCTCAGTAGAAATAGTGATATCATAAACCAGAATATCTACTTTATTAGAAACAACAATACTGTTTGTGAAGTCCAAAATCCACAAAGTATAAGCACCGGCAGGAATACTTGTAGTGCCACCTGCGGTAGGATGTTTAATACCGCCATTTTGGAATGTCCACGTTCTCGTTTCAGGGATACTGGTCATTGTGTTTCCTGATTCATCTTTAGCAGCATCACCAATATCAAAATATTGATGATAAGTAGCACGATACTTAAATCCTACATCGTCAGCTAAAACCGTATTCTCCAAACGGAACTCCAAATCATGCCACTTGCCACTTGTATAATAAGCTTCTTCAACTAAACCGGAAACAGTCACTTCAATGGGTTCTCCATACAAAAATTCAGTCTTCTCCGTAGAAAGTGTAATCTGCTGAACAGAAACGTGTACTTTATTGCCGATTGCCTTATTATCCGTATAGTCAATAATCCAAATGGTATACGTGCCTGCAGGAATACTTGCCACGCCACCGTTTTCCGGATGATAACGTCCACCGTTTTGGAATGTTACTTTCATAGTTTCTGCAGACGGGATTAAATTACCCGCTCCATCGCGTGCATCCTTACCAATATCAAAATACTGACGATAACCATTGTAGTCCGAACGGTTCGCATAATCTGCATCTGCAAGCAAAATATCACGTTCCAAACGGAGTTCCAAATCGTGGGTTTGTAACGTTGCGTCAATTCCTGTAACAGTTACATCGATTCCCTCGTTCAAAGCAAACTGAGTCTTCTCAACAGAAATCTGAATGCCATCTGCTGCCTCTACCTTTGTATTCCCAAGGGTAACCACTGCTGCAACAGCCGCTACAACGACTACAAGCAATGCAAGGGTAATACCAAGCCATTTCTTTTTCATAAATTTCTCTCCTTCCAAAAGATACATTTACAACGGCTCAAAGCAATCCGTTTTCGGATTGCTTAAAGCCTAAAACTATTAATTCAAAGAGGTTAAATAAACCATAGAAGATGTCATCTTAGAACCGTTATTTGTCAGCTCCACCACGCGAGCACCACGGGTTGCTTCATAATCGGACTTACCGATGGTGGAACACTGCGCAAACAACATATCTAAGTAAGTACCTGCGTAGTCGTTAGCTTCGTTGTAGCCACAGAAGATACCCTTAATATCTGCGCGCTCGTAAGCGGTCCATACGATACCGGAATCACGCTCGGGAGAAGACTGCTTCTCTTTCGCAATACCGGTCATACCCGTTCTGTCCTTGTTACGGTAAATGTAACGGAACTGATACGGAGGTACCTGCATATACATCAAACCGGGAACGTTCTTGCCGCTGTTTGCTGCTTGCATCTCAATAGAAGTATTCCAATACCACAAACGCTGTGTGAAGTGAATACAGTCTAAGTTGGTTGCACCGGAAAGCTTTCCACTGAGCAATACCTTGTTCTCAAGACCTGCCTCGTAGTCGTTTAAGTAACCGTTGGCATCAAAGCACCATACGTTGAATCCAACCTTGTTGCCGGTAGATTGTTTAATCGGCAAAACGTAGTTACTTACACCGTATACGTCGCTGCTGCTGCTCTTGGATACGCAATAAGGATAGGATTGGTAAACCGCCATCTGTGCAGTTTTCTTATATCCGGTCTTCTTGGTTGCCGTACCTTCTGCATCTACGCCGAATGCGTGACACCACGGAATCTTTCTCTTCTCCAAAGGTGCATTCACTGCATCCAATACTTTGCGCAAATCAGCTTCATTAGCAATGGTGCCATTATGAATGTCGCCACCCAAGATAACCAAATCAGGATCTACCTTATCCAGCATCTTCTCCATATTGCTGATTACAGTCTTATCTACGCTCTTAGACAAGCGAAGATCGGAAAGAATCAAAATCTTAAACTTACCCGTGCTGCTGAAACGAAGGTCAATATTTACGTTGGGCTTCGCCGTTGCAGTAGGTTTCGCTGTCGCACCGGAGGTCGGTTTCGCCGTAGGCTTCTGCGTCGCTGCAGAAGAAGGCTTTTGTGTCGCTGCAGACGTAGGATCACTACCGTCATCCGTTGCTTCAATGGACATTGTAGGCTCCTGGGTAGGATCTACGGACTCGCCACCTGTACAGGCTGCAAACAACGTGGCAGCCACTAAACAAAGTGCAATTAAGGAAATAATCTTCTTCATCCATATATTCTCCATAATCACACCTCCTTAACCCAAATTCTTGGTGTACACCATGCTGATCTTGGCGTTGAACGGATCGTTCTGGTCAATTTCAATTACACGTGCACCCCGATTGTTGGCACTAAAATAGTTGTAAGAACCAATGGTGGGGACGTACGCCATAGTGATTCCCATATAGGTACCGCAAAGATCATTCATATGATCATGTCCGCAAAGAAGCGTCTTCACGTCGCCACGCTCGTAACAGGCTTGGAACAAACCGGAGTTTGCTTCAGGAGCACCAATCACACCGTCACCCAACGTTCCGGTCATACCGGTAGACTTGGAGTTCTTAACAAGGTAGTTCCATTCATAAAGCGGAATATGGAACAACATCATTCCGGCAATCTTGGAACCGTTGTATTTCTCCATAGCAACAGAAGTATCCCAGTACCACTTAATCTGATCCATGTGGATTACGTCGTATGTATAACCGCTGTAAATGGTATTCCCCTTGGTATTTACGTTCATATCTGTAGTTTCAAGAAGGACCTTCTTCTCGGCACCGGTTCTGAACTTATACACGTAACTGTGAGAGTCCATCATCCATACGTTGTAAGCAATCTTGGAACTGTCAGAACGAAGAACAGGCAATACGTAGTTACCTGTACCGGAAACTGTACCGGCTTTAGAAATATTGTACGCAAACTTCTCATAAATGGTCTGTTGCTTCTTCTGAGACGTGTATACAGCATCATTATTGTAACCACCTAATACGTGGTTGCCGTATACCTGCGCCCACGGAATCTTGCGATCTTCCATCGGTTTACTCATCGCTCTCAAATACGTTTCCATACCACTGTCACTTTGTGCTAAGGAGCCGCCACCGGTGTGGTTATCGCCGCCAAGCAATACAAGATCCGGCTTCTGCTGATCCAGAATCTTGTTCATATAGTCAATGGTATCTGTATTCAACGGATATTTATCCTGAATGTCTGAGAATACAACAATCTTAAATTTACCGTTTGAATTGAAACGAAGGGTATGCTTCAAATTCAATACACTCTTCACATACTGATCGTTGGCTGATCCGGATGCTGTAACGTCGCTCTGGGCGTAGCCCATCAGATTCACAACAACCATCATCAGCAACAAGCATAATGCAATAATCTTCTTCGAATGGTTCTTCATCATCAAATCATCCTTTACAAATATAATCCATTATTATTTCGCAGTGAACGCTTGGTAAGAAGCTGCTACTTCATGTGCCTGCATTGCTTGTGTATACAAATTAAAGCCTGCAAGTTTGCCTTTAAAACCTTGACCACCGTACACATTCGGGCTTGAACTTGCAGAACAGCAAGCACCGATTGCGAAGTGATGGGCTGCGGGATTTGCCGGGTACGTAAGGTTCGCCCAGTCGGTTTCAATTTCATTGAACAGCTCGCCATTCAGGTAAACGCCGATACGGCTTCCGTCCCACGTAAGCACGATATGATTCCACTTATTCATCTTTACAGGCATTTCTGTAATCTTGTAAGCACCGTCAATATGACAACCGGCTTGGAGTACAACCTCGTCTGCAGCTGCAGTCTTCGTTGTATCAATCTTATAACCGTTGTATACTTCAACGCCAAAGCCGCCGCCTTCGTAGCTATCGCCAATAGAATAGTATCCACTGGCAGGTCTTTCGGCGATATTAACAAAATACTCAACTGTTAAGCTTTGGGTCAACGTATTATATAAATCAGCCAAAGAGAATCCGTAACAGCAACCGCCGCCGGTCATCACACTGGCGTAACGACCAATTTCTGCATCGATTTCAGTTGTGATAGACATTCCGTTTTGGCTACCAATCGCAGGTCCGTTTGCAATGCCGTTGGAAACTTTACCGTTGGAGTCATACTGCAAAGACACAACTAAGGAATCCTTAATATCCTTAGGCTCCTCGGTAGGCTCTTCCGTGGGCTCCTCAGTAGGCTCTTCCGTAGGTTCCTCTGTAGGCTCCTCGGTGGGCTCCTCTGTAGGTTCATCCGTAGGATCGTCTACAGGCTCTTCCGTAGGATCATCCATAGGCTCATCCGTAGGACTTACCGATATAGTGATATCTTCTGTGGGTGTTGTGGTTGCAGCAGGTTTCTTGGCGCCGCCACAGGCACCTGCGATTACAACAAACATACAAACGAGAAGAAACGCAATTACTCTCTTCATATTCTGTTACCTCCTAAATTGCAACAAATCTGTTAATACGTTTTTAATTTTACATTTTTTTCGCGCGAATGTCTTTGCTCCATTATGCGTAAAATTTGTTGTATTCTGCACTCGCTTTTCCCGTTGGATAAGATTAACAGAATTCAATTTGCGATAAGTTGCTTTTCACTTTGTTAACAAATTACGAATGAATATACATTAATTCTTCTTCAATGGCACAAAGTCGGTTATATTTTGCGATCCGTTCACTTCTTGCGGGCGCTCCCGTCTTAATAAAAGGCGCATTAACCGACACCGCAAGATCGGCAATGAACGCATCTTCCGTATCGCCGCTTCGGTGGGACACAACCACGCGGTAGCCCACTTGCTTGGCAAGACGTACCGTTTGCAGCGTTTCACTCAGCGTGCCCACCTGATTCGGTTTAATAATAATGGCATTTCCACACCCATTTTCCGCGCCTTGACGCAAACGAGCGGCTTGTGTCACAAAGAGATCGTCTCCCACGATCTGATAATTGCCGATATTTTTCAATTCCCCCGTTAATTTCTTCCAACCTGCCCAGTCGTCTTCCCCCAAAGGGTCCTCCAGCGAGCAAATGGGATAGCGGGCGCATAAATTGATCCAATGTTTCACCAATTCTCCGGGCGTATACGACACCCCTCTCTTGGGCATGCGGTATTCCTCCCCGTTCTGCCAACCGGCTGCCGCAACGTCTAATGCCAGCAGAAAATCCGTTCCCGGCTTGTACCCCGCCGTTTCAACGGCTTGCAGCAGTAGTTCGATGGCTTCTTCATCGTTTTTAAGATCCGGTGCAAAACCGCCTTCATCGCCCAGAGACACCGACAAACCTTTTTCCCGCAAAATCCCCCGAAGTGCCCGATAAACTTCACATCCCCACCGAAGCCCTTCGTGAAAAGAAGGAGCCCCCAATGGCACCAACATAAATTCTTGTATATCCAAGTTATTCGCAGCATGGGCCCCGCCGTTTAATACGTTCATCATAGGAATGGGCAGACGCCGTGCGCTGATGCCGCCGATATACCGATATAACGGTTCTCCCAGGAAAGCCGCTCCTGCTCGGGCAGCAGCAATAGAAACCGCAAGCAGCGCGTTGGCGCCTAAATTGGATTTATCCGAAGTGCCGTCTAATTGCACCATACGATCATCCACCGATTGTTGATCCAGCACGTTTTTACCCATAAGCTCTCCGGCGATGACCGTATTCACGTTGGTGATGGCGTGTTGTACGCCGTAGCCGCCGTATTTTCCCGAATTGGAATCCCGCAGTTCCACCGCTTCGTAAGCACCGGTGGATGCGCCGCTGGGACAAATTCCACGCCCTTGTACCCCGTTTTCCAGGGTGACGCAGGCCTCCACCGTAGGCGTCCCTCGAGAGTCCAGCACTTGCCGCGCCCGCACGTCTTGAATAATTCCTTGTTTAAGCATTTTGTTTCCTCCTTGTCGTTGGGTATAATACCGCCAAAATGATTCCTGTGATGGGCACTGCCAGCGCTGCCCCCCACAGCCCCAGCAAATCTGCCCCCACCAGCACCGCCAGAATGGTAACTACAGGATGTAAACCGATACGGCCCTTCATAATTTTCGGCGTTAAGAACCAATTATCCAGTTGTTGCACCAGAACAAAGATCAGTACCGTATAGAGCAGCCGGTACAGGCTGCCTCCTTGATATAAGACGGTGATTACCGGAGGCACCGCACCGATAAAAGGACCTACGTAAGGGATCAAATTGGACAATCCCCCGATAATGCCAAATAAAAATGGATACGGAATGCCTGCAAACAGCAGCAAAACCGTTTCCAACGTTCCGATCAGAAATGCAATAAACAGTTGTCCTCCCACAAACCGTTCCCACACCAATTGTGCCCGGTTTCCCGCTTCCCGAATTTTCTCCCGCATAGAAAAAGGAAACAGGGACAGCAGAAAGTTACTGATTTTCTGTCGGTCTCGTATGAAGTAGAAGGACAGCACGAAGGCGGCTACGATTAAGACGAATACTTCTGCCGCCCGAAGTATGATTTCCCCCAAGCCCTGCGTAATGGCAGAGATACGGATGCGTACGTACTGAAAAAATTCCCCGCCGTTCAGCCTTTGGTACCAGGGCCCCGTAATTTGCTCAATTCTGTTTTCCACTTGAGTCAGTTGTTCCTGGATATGGGTAAGGCTTTTGATGATGGCAGGAAGCGTGAGTGCTAAAAGTCCCACGATAAGGATCACCAGAAGTCCGTAAACTATGGCAGTGCTTTTGGTGCCGGATAAATGCCACTCCGTTTGAATTTTGACCACCAAAGGTTTGAGGAGCAAGGCGAAAAATGCTCCTAATATTAATATTAGGAATACTCTTGGCAAAGCGATATAGAGAAAGGTCAGGGCGACAAGGAGTAAAATAGCGGGGATCAAATCAATCATATTCACCCTCGTCTTTCACCGTAATGTGATTTTCTCCGATTTCCACGCCTCTTCCAAGAGAAAGCAAACGGCGTCCCGTGCGCAGATCCTCCATAAAGCCTCTGGACAGTTCAATGCCTTCAATAGTGCCGGTCTCCATGGAAAAAGCCAAGTCCCGCACGATGCCCATATTCTTCCCGCTGCCGTCGTACACGTCTCTTCCCAAGGTGGCTTCTAAAGGGTTGCGGGTTTTCAGCAAGGGCTTGATTTTGTTGATTTTTTGAATGGCATTCTCACTGTATACGACGCAGCGGTCTTTTCCCAGTCGCAGAATGTCATCCAATTCCACGTACCTTTTCCCGAGGCCTTTGGCGCCGTCTACGTAGAAGCCTTGAATTTCTTCGTCGTGATTGTAAATGGGTTCTCCTACGTATCCCACTTTATTTTCCCCTTTTAACGTGACCACCGGAACGCCTCTGATTTCCAACAAACGAACCATTTTACCTGCCCACTTCCTTTTCTTGTGATTTTGATGTACAATAGTGTTCGTATTTTATTTTGAAGGAGTTTTTGATGATGAAATCCGATTATTCTCATATTCCCGTCCGCACTCCGGACTTATTGTTACCCAAAGACGGCACGGATATGCAGGCGTGGGCTACAGTTGCTTGCGACCAATATACGTCTCAACCGGATTACTGGAACCGCGTGGAGGCACAAGCGGAAGGAAAGCCTTCTACGTATCATTTAATGCTTCCCGAGTTGTATTTGGAAGAGGCAGACGTGGACGAGCGTATCGCCGTAATCAACCGCACGATGGAATCCTATTTGGAAAACGGTGCTTTCAAAGTGCTTCCCGAAACTATGATGTTGGTGCGCAGAAAGACTAAGTACGCACCCCTTCGGACCGGCCTTGTAATGGCTTTTGATTTAGAGGCGTATGATTTCAGGAAAGGTTCCGGTTCTTTGATCCGTGCGACAGAAGGCACGGTGACGGAGCGCATCCCCCCGCGTATGAAGATTCGCAAAGACGCAGCGATTGAAATGCCCCATATTATGATTTTGATTGACGATCCTTCTTGCACGGTAATTGAAAATTTGTCCGCGGCGATTGAGAAGCGCGGATTTGCTCCCGAATATGATTTTGATTTAATGGAAGAAGGCGGCCACATTGAAGGCTACGCTGTTTCCGATTCAGATTTAATTGACGGCGTGATGAACGGTCTCGCCGGTCTTGCATCCCCTGAGGCTTTCTGCAAGAAATACGGTGTGCCGGCCAACACCCCTGTTTTGTTGTTTGCCGTAGGCGATGGCAATCATTCTTTGGCTTCCGCCAAGTGCCACTATGAGGAAAATCCCAATCCAAAGGCACGCTACGCTTTAGCGGAGCTCATTAACGTACATGATGCCGGCATTATTTTCGAGCCGATTCACCGGGTTCTGTTTGGCGCGGAGGCTTCAGCGTTCCTGGCTGAGCTGCAGGCGTACTTTGGAGACCGGGTTATTTTGGGCGAAGGGAACGGACACGTGATTCCTTATATCTTTGGCACGGAGCGCGGCGTTTTCACCATTGATAAAAGCGTGCATACGCTTGCTGTGGGCGCTTTGCAGGAGTTCATTGACGTTTATTTGAGCCGTCATCCGGAGGCGAAAGTGGATTATATCCACGGAGACGATACGGTTGCAGAATTGGCAGCCGGCGGCAATATGGGCTTCATTCTTCCTGCTATGGACAAGAACGATTTGTTTAAGACGGTTATTTTGAATGGCGCCCTTCCCCGGAAGACGTTCTCTATGGGCGAAGCTTGCGAGAAGCGTTTTTATTTGGAGTGCAGAGAGATTCGGTAATATTTTATTAGACGGATGAAACTGTTTGGGCAATAAACCTTGAAAAATGAGGTTATTGCCCAAAATTTTTGGTTATTTCTGTAAAATCGTAGATTCCGCTGTGAAATTTGCGTGTTTTTGGGCAATAGGACACAAAAACAGCGCGGTATGCCCAACGGTTGGGCAATAGCAGGCAAAAAAGGCCTTCATTGCCCAAACACACAAAGATTCCACAAACATAAAAAATCACCGCCGCGTATGCGACGGTGATTTCTTCTTTTGATTTCACGGAGTCTTAGTATCTGCGCTTTCTTGCAGCCTCGGACTTCTTCTTTCTCTTAACGCTGGGCTTCTCGTAATGCTCACGCTTTCTGCACTCCGCAAGAACACCCGACTTCGCGCAAGATCTCTTAAATCTCTTGAGTGCACTGTCCAGTGACTCGTTCTCCTTTAATCTGATTTCTGACATTTATCTGTTCCCTCCCTTCAACAACAACCAGTTGATGGAAATGTATTTCATTTACCAGCCTATTTAAGAAAAACAGGCAAGGGCTATTATACATCTTTATCCCCCTCTATGTCAAGGGCTATTTTTCACTGATTTGTCCGCTTCTTGAATCGGTTCCAAGCCCCGATGGTAAAAGCACAAGAGAGTGTGCCCACAGCGGCCACAGCAATCCAAATCAGCACGGTAATTTTCCAGCCGAAATTCTCCGCAATCAAAGCAACACCGTAAGTTGACAGTGCGGAACCTACGTAAGTACAGGCATTCAACACGCCGGAAATCAACGAAATGCGTCCTGTATATTGGAAGAATTTGGGAACCATACAAATCAGCACCAAGTTGACACCGTGCATACAAGCAGATGCTACCGCAAATGCAATCACGGACAAAATAATATGTACAAGATCACTGCCGCCCTGGGTAATGCGAAGGACAATCAAAGCAAGCATACCGATTGCAAAGAAGAAGGCGCCGCAAGCAAGTTCATTTCGAATCATTTTACGATTAACCACCGCCACAGCCTGCACGGAGATAATACTGAAAATCGGCAGAATCACGCCGGTAAGAATCGAGACACGACTGCCTAAGTGGAAGCTGTCTTCGATATAGGAAGGCATCCACGTAGTAATGCCGTCTCTGAGAAGACCTTGCATAATGATGCCCAGCATAATAATCCCCAGCAGCACGAAAAGTCCTTTGGTGAATTGAACGTATACAGGCGTGGTTTCAGGCCGGGTTTCCTCAGATACATCTCGATTTTCCACCCACGCTCTTTCCAGGCGAAGTTTACGTTCCAAGTTGCGGTAAGAAGGTAGCCAAATGCAAGCCATTAAAACAGCCATAAATGCCGACGCTACAAATACCATCTTCCAGCCGCTGACGGCAATAAATAAAGGTGCCATCAGATATACGGCAATGGTTCCGAAGGAACTGCCCCACGTCACGCGCACCGTGGCTTTCTTATATTGTTCTTCCGTCATATACGTCGACATAATCCGCACCAACGGCGGCCACATCATGGCTTGCGCAAAACCGTTTACGCACCAAACGGCAGTCATCCAATACGTATTGGGGCAAAACGTAATAGCAAGATTCATAGCTGCGCTGGTAAGCAAGCCGCAGAAAACCAACAATTGAGGTTTAATCTTATCCCCTAAGAAGCCACTGATCACTTGGCCCACGCCATACGTAATAAACAAACCCGTAAGGGCAATGGACGCATCGGACTTGGTGAAACCTTCCGTGGCAATCATTTCTACCATAACAGCAGAATAATTCAGACGGGTTAAATAACTGCAAAAATATGCCGCAGCGCACAGCCACGTTAGAGCCGTAACAGATTTATTTGTCTTCATTCGTAACACCTTCAAAAAAATCACTTTATTGCAGAGCGATATTATAAATTAGCAAACTGCAAAAGTCAAGGCAAAGGGGGCGTAGTGTGTAACACGCGGGTGTGCAGTCGTCAATGATAGGTAACACTTTACTCAAAAAAATATGATGAAGTAAGAATTGGTTGTTATGACCTACATTACGGCCAAATAATCTGTCAAAACCGCCAACGGACTTTTGTACTTTAAACAGCACTTGGGAAT